>NZ_CP047639.1:3037162-3351182 GCF_011046025.1 Proteus sp. ZN5 | reverse complement strand
ACAAAAGCAATTGATATAAACATTCCCGCAGTAAATGCAGATAAGTAAGTCATTGGGATCTGTTTATTTGCTTTATAACAACATGCGTCATCGGCAACTTTTGCCATATCAGCAGGTGATAATAAATTAAAAGGGCTGTCAGCTTTCATACTAACACTCTCTTATATGTTGGAATAATTATAGCACGCAATAATAGTAGCAAAGGGGCTTACTTCTAAAATTGATATGGATCATGGTCGCTCATTAGAATCCCACTTTTAGTGCGTAAAAACCCGCTATTTTAGCTATAACTATTTGATTAATAAAATAAAAAAACTTTTTAAAAATTATCAAAAAATTTTAGACTAGCTGGATAAATAAAGTAAAAAGTAAATATAAAGTATTATTTAAACCCCGTATGTTAAGAATTAAAAATCAAATTTAACGCCTCATTTACTTTTATCATAAATATAAACATTACTTTATTTGTGGTTAATCTTTATTGATTACTCCAGACATATATCCATTATAAAAATAAGGTTTTTTAATTTTTGAGATCTGGTTAAACAAATAGCAATTTAAACTAGAATTAAGTGCTATTCTTAGTGCAAAAATTCAATAAGTATTTATGGTGTCATATTAAATGCCTTAAATCGTCACTTTTGCCATATTTTGACAATTTTGTCAGGTGGCAAATTTGTCATATTGACAAATCTGTCAATATTTTATTTTTAGCAAAATAAAACACTCTACTTTTCAATAGAGTGTTTCAATTTAAATACGCACTTATTATTCAGTTAAAATTAGTTATTATTTAATAAATAACCTTAAACAAAATAGGCTTATTTAGTCGATTGACGTTTTGCTTTCTGCAATTTCTCATAGGCTGCAAGTAACGATTGATGAACAGGTAAATTAGCTAAATCAGGATCAATAGTTTGTAATCCGTAAAATGCTTGTTTACCTTGCATTGCATTTAAGGCCGCTTGTAATGTTTTTTCGCTATACATACGAGAAAATGCGTGCATATATTGTGCTGGTTCACGTTCAGTCTCTTGTTGTAATAATAAGAGATTGTGTAAACAGCGATAATAGTTTTGACGCTCTGGTGTAAATAAAGAAGCATTAAAATCTTGAGTCCATTCAACCCAAACAAGCGCTTGATCAAGATCGCCACCTGCAAGCGCTAACATTGATTTTAATTCACCTACACGTAAATGGCTCCAACCATTATCTTTACCCGGAGCAATACCAATCATCTCTCTGATACGTGTGAAGTCGTCTAAGCCATCTTCATCAAACTGACCAATAAGCGAAAGGTACTCTTCTTGAGTGCCTTGACTTGTTGGTAGAGAAAGGATCGTGTCACGCCAATGTACACCCATAATGTTATTGGCTAACTGTAAATCTTCAGCAGGATAAATATCTGATAAACCAGGCACTAAAATACGGCAAGCGTAAACACCTAAGTGTGAGTAGTCCATGATATAGACTTCTGCATCGCATTGTTGGCAAAGTGACATTAAAGTGTGGAACTCTTCTTCTGTTGTACCACTGAAGTTCCAATCAACAAATGCGTAATCGGCATCTTTTTTAAAGAGATCCCAACTAATTAAACCGCTTGAGTCAATAAAGTGTGTTTCAAGATTAGTGTGATCACCGACTTCTTCATCATCAAAGCTCGGTGGATTAAAGACATCGAGATCTTTAAGACTACGGCCTTGTAATAACTCAGTGACCGTACGCTCTAAAGCCACACCAAAATCAGGGTGAGCACCAAAAGAGGCAAAGCATGTGCCATTTTGTGGATTGAATAATACGACACAAATAACAGGGAATTGACCTCCTAAAGATGCGTCAAAGCTAAAGATTGGGAAGCCTTCTTGCTCTAATGTTTCAATCGCTTCAATAACAGCAGGGTAGCGAGCTAAAACTTCTTTAGGAATTTCAGGTAAGCTAATTCTTTCAGTGATAATGCGATTTTTCACATAACGTTCAAAAACTTCAGAAAGTCCTTGAACGCGCGCTTCATTCTTTGTATTTCCTGCTGACATACCATTAGATGCATATAGGTTAGCAATAATGTTTACAGGAATATAAACAGGCTTTTCATCAGATTGACGTATAAATGGTAGTGCGCAAATTCCGCGATCGTGATTACTTGATTGTAAATCAACTAACTCACTACCACATAACTCACCTTCAGGATCATAAAATTCACGTAAACGTGCATCTAATAAGCCAGCAGGAACAGAATCATCTTCTGTTAGTGGGAACCATTTTTCACTTGGATAGTGAACAAATTCACCTTCTGCAATATCAGCACCTAGCCAGAAATCAGAGAAGAAATAATTGGTTGAGAGACGCTCAAAGTATTCGCCTAATGCGGAAGCTAATGCTGCTTTTTTACTAGCACCTTTACCGTTAGTGAAACATAAAGGACAATCTTTATCGCGAATATGAACAGACCAAACGTTAGGAACAGGGTTTAACCATGAAGCTTCTTCAATGTTAAATCCTAAGTCGGTTAATTTTTGCTGAAAGCTAGCGATAGAATCTTCCAGTGCGGCATCTTTGCCAGGAATAAATGTTTGTGACATGGCAGGTTTCATCAATATTTTGCTGGTGATAGTTAGGGGCACATGATACTGAAATCCCCTGTAATGCACTAATAATTTCTCTCATTTACCCAAGGCTAACTATATTCATCACTCATAATTTATTTGATATATGAATTTTTTTAATAAATTCGTTCGATTTATCACGGAATTAATAATTTTAAATCATCATAATTGGATTTATTTATAAACTCATAAGGGATCAGTTCGATGATGAAAAAAACATTGCTCGCCAGCCTGTTAGCTGTAATCAGTGGTTCTGCTTTTGCCTTACCTAATGTCACCATTTTAGCAACAGGTGGCACAATTGCTGGTGGGGGCGATTCAGCAACAACGTCAAGCTATACCGCGGGTAAATTAGGTATTGATACATTGATTAATGCAGTACCTGAGGCAAAAAAAGTCGCTAATTTAAAAGGCGAGCAAGTCGTGAATATCGGCTCTCAAGATATGAATGACCAAGTATGGCTTAAGCTAGCTAATAAAATTAATGCAGATTGCGATAAAACAGACGGCTTTGTGATCACTCATGGTACAGATACCATGGAAGAAACAGCCTATTTCCTTGATTTAACCACTGCATGTAAAAAACCTGTCGTTATGGTGGGTGCAATGCGTCCTGCAACAGCATTAGGTGCTGAAGGGCCTTTAAATCTATTTAATGCTGTTGTGATTGCGAGTGATAAAGCCTCTGAAGATCGCGGTGTATTAGTGACCATGAATAATGCGGTTATCAGTGGTAAAGATGTTGTGAAAATGAACACAACTGAAGTTCAAGCATTCCAACCTGTTAACGCTGGTGCTCAAGGTTATGTGCATAACGGTAAGGTTCATTATTACGCTGCTGCATTACCTCGTGCAGATAAACCCGCATTTGATGTCAGTAAACTGACTGAATTACCAAAAGTCGGTATTGTTTATAACTACTCCAATGCTTCTAATTTACCTGCAAAAGCCTTTATTGATAACGGCTATAAAGGCATTGTCAGCGCGGGTGTTGGTAACGGTAACTTATATACTGATATTTTTGATACCTTAGCTGATGGCGCTAAAAAAGGAGTGGTGGTTGTGCGCGCAAGCCGTGTACCAGTAGGCTTTACTACACAAAATGGTGAAGTTGATGATGCAAAATATGGCTTTGTTGCATCAGAGCGTTTAAATCCACAAAAAGCGAGAGTGTTATTACAATTATCTTTAACACAAACGCAAGAGCCTGCGAAGATCCAAGAGAATTTCGAAAAGTATTAATTTAAAAGAGTTTGGATAATAACAAGGCCTCATTTATGAGGCTTTGTTATTTTTAAAGCGTGAAATGGCTAATTGGTTTTGGCTCGAGAGACAACAACTCTTGCTGTAAAGAAAGCAATGAATGGTGTTATTGCAAACACAATAAAGAGCCAATGTGCTGCATTTTGAGCACCTATAATACCTCCAGGATCAGTTAATCCAGCCATATTAACCACTGTTCCTGAAATAGATGCACCGACAGCCGTTGAAAATAATTGGATAGTGGTAATGGATGTCGCTGCTTTTTGAGCTTCTTGTCCCTGAGAAACGTGTAAAACACGAGTTAAATAATGAGGCCATGCCATGCCAATTCCAGCACCTGTAAAAAAGAGGGCTATACAGATAATGATAATTTGACCATAAGGGATGGTCAGAGCATTAGAAATAAATAAGCCAAGGATCACAATGGCTGAAAAATTAATCATTGGGCCAAAACGCATTAATCTCTGAGCAGTAGCTTGTTTACTTGATGAAGACATAATGGCAGAGAAAGACCAACCCGCACCCACCAATGCAGCTAAATAACCCGAAAGCAGCGGGGTAATATTATGGATAATTTGCAAGAAATAGGGCACAAAGACTTCTGTTTGTACACTGATCCCTAATAAAGCCATAGTGAGATATATTGGTGCTAATGGTGCAGAAAAAGAAAATGTTCCTTTAGGAAATAAGCCATCATTTGATTTTTTATCAATATTGACTAACAGTAAAATAAAAATCAAAGCAAATATAAAGGATAAGGCGTTATATAAAATAACGTTATAAAGACTACCAATAGAAATAGATAATACAGCAAGCATTAATAAAATTAGCTGTTGATAAGGTAACGGCGCTTTGGTGACAATATTATCAACATTATTTTCGGTAGGAAGAATAGTAAATAATAAAATAGTGTAAGGAATGCCTACAAATAAAATAGACCAAAATGCGCCACGCCAAACATCATATTCAGCAAATATTCCGCCTAGTGCGGGGCCTAATAGTGTTGATATTCCCCACATGCTAGACATTAACGCCATAGCTCTGGACCAAAGTGGTTGAGGAAACATGACTCGGACTAACGAGTAAGCAAGTGCCAGCAGCATTCCTCCGCCAGCCCCTTGAATAAATCGCCCTAAAAGTAATATCTGCATTGAAGGTGCTGTTGCACAAATAACAGAGCCCACTAAAAAGCAAATTGTGGCAAAAAGATAACTATTGCGAGGGGCGAATGCACTCAGTAATCGAGAAGTTAATGCAGAAGAGAGAATTGACGCCAGAATAAAAACAGTGGTGTTCCATGCATATAAATTAAGCCCACCGATATCACGTACAATTGAAGGTAGCGTTGTGATCGTAATATAGACATTTATTGCGTGTAATGCGACCCCTCCTGCTAAAGCGAGCGATTTTAGACTATTTTTTCCATGAAGAAGCATTCCCCAGCTTGCTTCTTCTTTTTTATTTACACTCCCCGACATAAAACACTCCTAACCATTATTTTTACGCGCTGCATATTATGCGTTAGTTCACAATAATCATTGCGCCAATTTAACGGGAATGATACAACCGATAAAGGTCATTTTGTAAAAACATATTCAGATAGGGTGAATTTGAATGAGTCAGGTATATAACTTTAGTGCAGGTCCGGCTATGTTACCGGCAGAAGTCCTTCGTCGTGCAGAATTAGAATTATGCAACTGGCATGAACTTGGGCGTTCGGTTATGGAAATTAGCCACCGCAGTAAAGAGTTTCTTGAAGTTGCTCATCAGGCAGAGCAAGATCTTCGCGATCTTCTCAATGTGCCTGAAAACTATAAAATTCTTTTTTGCCACGGTGGGGCTCGGGGGCATTTTGCAGCTTTACCTCTCAATTTATTAGGCGATAAAGCAAGCGCTGATTATATTGATGGTGGTTATTGGGCTAAAAGTGCAGCCGAAGAAGCTGAAAAATATTGTTCGCCAAATATTATTAAAATTAAAACAGAAGTTGATGGCAAAATTGGTGTTAAGCCAATGAAAGAGTGGCAATTAAGCGCTGATGCAGCTTATGTGCATTATTGTCCAAATGAAACCATTGATGGTATTGCCATTCATGAAGAGCCAGATTTTGATGATAGCAAAATTGTTATTGCTGACTACTCATCTTCGATTTTATCTCAACCAATAGATGTTAGCCGTTTTGGTGTTATCTATGCGGGTGCACAAAAGAATATTGGTCCTGCGGGTTTAACTATTGTCATTATTCGTGAAGATCTATTAGGTAAAGCACGCAAAGAAACACCTTCTGTGTTTGATTACACAGTGCTTGCTGAAAATGACTCCATGTTTAATACACCACCTACCTTTGCTTGGTATTTATCAGGTATGGTCTTTAAATGGCTGAAAGAGCAAGGTGGTTTACAAGAAATGGCAAAACGTAACTATGAAAAAGCAGCGCTTCTTTATAGTGCAATTGATAATAGCGATTTTTATATCAATCGTATTGCCACAGAAAATCGTTCGCTAATGAATGTGCCTTTCCAAATGTCTTCTCCTGAACTGGATTCTGTATTCTTAAAAGAGGCGGAAGCACAAGGTTTAGTCGCATTAAAAGGTCACCGTGTATCAGGTGGTATGCGTGCTTCAATTTATAACGCAATGCCATTGGAAGGTGTTCAAGCATTAGTCGACTTTATGGCTGATTTTGAACGTCGTCATGCGTAATAAATAAAATCTAGAATAAGAAAGCCTGCTTAAAATACAGGTTTTCTTATTATTCAATCTTTAAGATGTTAATAATTAAAAATGAATTACCGAGTACATAATTAATAAATAAAAATATAAGTACCTAAATAAATTTATATTTAATTAAATAGCATCCCCGCTTAATTTACTTGTTTATCGGAGTTTTTACCTGTTTATGGAATCGTTAACATTACAACCTATCGCTCATATCGAAGGTGTTATTAATTTACCAGGATCAAAAAGTGTCTCTAACCGTGCGTTGTTATTAGCGGCTTTAGCCAAAGGTAAAACTCGTCTAACCAACTTATTAGATAGTGATGATATTCGTCATATGCTTAATGCATTAAAAGCCTTAGGTGTGCAATATCAATTATCAAATAATAATACGGTATGTGATATTGAAGGACTAGGCGGTGAATTTAAAACAAATTCGCCATTAGAACTCTTCTTAGGTAATGCAGGTACCGCAATGCGCCCATTAGCGGCTGCATTAAATCTCGGTCAGCATGATATTATTCTTACTGGCGAGCCTCGCATGAAAGAGCGTCCAATTGGGCATTTAGTTGACGCTTTACGCCAAGGTGGCGCAAAAATTGACTACCTTGAACAGACGGATTACCCACCAATTCGCTTACGCGGTGGTTTTTTAGGTGGCAATGTTGAAGTTGATGGTAGTGTTTCTAGCCAGTTTTTGACTGCTTTATTAATGATGGCACCTTTGGCAGAGCAAGATACGATTATCACCATTAAAGGTGAATTAGTATCAAAACCTTACATTGATATTACCTTAGCGTTAATTAATACCTTTGGTGGAAAAATTGAAAACCAAGAGTACCAGCGCTTTGTTATAAAAGGTGGTCAACAATATCAATCACCAGAAAAATACCTTGTAGAAGGTGATGCTTCATCTGCATCTTACTTTTTAGCAGCGGCTGCCATTAAAGGCGGTACTGTACGAGTTACAGGCATCGGCAAAAACAGCTTACAAGGGGATATTCATTTTGCTTCAGTACTTGAAAAAATGGGCGCAAAAGTACGCTGGGGTGAGGACTATATTGAGTGTGAACGTGGAACGTTAAAAGGCATTGATATGGATATGAATACCATTCCTGATGCTGCAATGACCATTGCCACCACGGCACTTTTTGCTGAAGGCGAAACGGTTATCCGTAATATTTATAACTGGCGTGTAAAAGAAACTGACCGATTAGCGGCAATGGCAGCAGAGTTACAAAAAGTGGGTGCAATTGTTGAGGAAGGGCATGATTACTTAAAAGTAATACCACCAAAACAGTTAACTACTGCGGATATCGAAACTTATAACGATCATCGTATTGCGATGTGCTTTTCGCTGGTGGCACTTTCTGATACACCAATTACTATTCTTGATCCGGGATGTACCGCAAAAACCTTCCCTGATTATTTTGAGAAATTAGAAACACTTTCTCAACGTAATAATTAATGTAAAAATCATTAATTAAAATGAGTCAAAATTACATCAGTTAAATCGGCAGTATTGGATCTTTTGGAGAACAATACTGCCAGTTTTTTATTATAATCAGATTAATTTTTCTAAAAAATACACAGCCTCGAAAAAATAATCTTAAATAAGACTCTTTAGTGCTTATCTGCTTGTTTCTTCCTATACATTGTATGCGTATAATGTCGCGCATATATTAATACTGTTTTTCTCTGTTTGGACACCATGCCTATTATATCAATGTAATAAGAGCAACAAACACAGAAATACAGTGCCCACGAAAAGGAGAAACTCATGGCGGTTATCGTCCCTGTTATAACTGTTGATGGGCCTAGCGGAGCAGGTAAAGGAACATTATGCCAAGCATTAGCGAAAGCATTTGGCTGGCATTTACTCGATTCTGGCGCTATTTATCGTGTATTGGCATTAGCAGCTTTACATCACCATGTAGATATCACCTCCGAAGATGCTTTAGTACCTTTGGCGGCAAATTTGGATGTGCGTTTTATTCCTAATGAGAATGGCTTAAGTGTCATTCTAGAAGGTGAAGATGTTTCAACTGAAATTCGAACAGAAACAGTTGGGAATACGGCATCACAAGCTGCAACTTTTCCTCGAGTAAGAGAAGCATTATTGCGTCGTCAGCGCGCATTTCGTACAGCGCCGGGTTTAATTGCTGATGGTCGAGATATGGGCACAATCGTTTTTCCTGATGCTCAAGTGAAAATATTTTTAGAAGCGAGCGCTGAAGAGCGCGCGCGTCGTCGCATGTTACAGTTGCAGGAAAAGGGCTTTAATGTTAACTTTGAGCGCCTTTTATCCGAGATAAAAGAACGTGATTACCGTGACCGGAATCGCGCTGTTGCGCCACTTGTTGCGGCGAAAGATGCATTAATTCTCGATTCTACAAGCTTGTCTATTGACGAAGTCATTGAAAAATCGTTGACTTATGCTAAAAAAAATCTGCAATTATCAGCGTAATTAATTTTTATTTCGTTTATACTAGGTAATTATCAAAATCGGGTTGACGTGTTAATGAAAACACAACAATGCCCGATGACCTTGTCACAAAGGATGTAACGAGGTATGTGAAACAACCCCATTCGGCCGGATGCTAAATGGACGTTAATTAAATTTACTTGAAGATCATTAACATGACAGAATCTTTTGCTCAACTCTTTGAAGAATCCCTAAAAACAATCGAAACTCGTCCTGGCGCTATCGTTCGCGGCGTTGTAGTTGCTATCGATAAAGACGTTGTTCTGGTTGATGCAGGCCTGAAATCAGAATCTGCTATTCCTGTAGAACAATTCAAAAACGCTCAAGGCGAATTAGAAATCCAAGTGGGCGACGAAATTGATGTTGCTCTGGACGCGGTTGAAGATGGCTTCGGTGAAACCGTTCTGTCTCGTGAGAAAGCTAAACGTCACGAAGCGTGGCTGATGCTGGAAAAAGCTTACGAAGAAAACGAAACTGTTGTTGGTATCATCAACGGTAAAGTTAAAGGTGGTTTCACTGTTGAACTGAACGGCATTCGTGCGTTCTTACCAGGCTCACTGGTAGACGTTCGCCCAGTTCGCGATACAACTCATCTGGAAAACAAAGAGCTTGAGTTCAAAGTCATCAAATTAGACCAAAAACGTAACAACGTTGTTGTGTCTCGTCGTGCGGTTATCGAATCTGAAAACAGCGCAGAACGCGATCAGTTATTAGAAAACCTGCAAGAAGGCATGGAAGTTAAAGGTATCGTTAAGAACCTTACTGACTACGGTGCATTCGTTGATCTGGGCGGTGTTGACGGCTTACTGCACATCACTGACATGGCTTGGAAACGTGTTAAACACCCAAGCGAAATTGTCAATGTTGGCGACGAAATCACTGTTAAAGTCCTGAAATTCGACCGTGAACGTACTCGCGTATCATTAGGTCTGAAACAACTGGGCGAAGATCCATGGGTAGCTATCGCTAAACGTTATCCAGAAGGTACTAAACTGACTGGTCGTGTAACTAACCTGACTGATTACGGTTGCTTCGTAGAAATCGAAGAAGGCGTTGAAGGTCTGGTACACGTTTCTGAAATGGATTGGACTAACAAAAACATTCACCCATCTAAAGTTGTTAACGTTGGTGATGTTGTTGAAGTTATGGTTCTTGACATCGATGAAGAACGTCGTCGTATTTCACTGGGTCTGAAACAGTGCAAATCTAACCCATGGCAGCAGTTTGCAGAAACTCACAACAAGAACGACCGTGTTGAAGGTAAAATCAAGTCTATCACTGACTTCGGTATCTTCATCGGTTTAGACGGCGGTATCGACGGTCTGGTTCATTTATCTGACATTTCTTGGAATGTTGCAGGTGAAGAAGCAGTTCGTGAATACAAAAAAGGCGACGAAATCGCTGCTGTAGTTCTGCAAGTTGATGCTGAACGTGAACGTATCTCACTGGGCGTTAAACAATTATCAGAAGATCCATTCAATAATTACCTGTCTGCTCACAAAAAAGGTGCTATTGTTTCTGGTAAAGTAACTGCTGTTGACGCTAAAGGCGCAACTGTAGAATTAGCTGACGGTGTTGAAGGTTACCTGCGTGCTTCAGAAGCTTCACGTGACCGCGTTGAAGATGCAACTCTGGTTCTGAATGTTGGCGAAGCTGTAGAAGCTAAATATACTGGTGTTGACCGTAAAAACCGCGTTATCAACTTATCTGTTCGTGCTAAAGACGAAGCAGACGAGAAAGACGCTATCGCTTCTGTAAACAACAAAGAAGAAGTTGGTTTTTCAAACAACGCTATGGCTGAAGCTTTCAAAGCAGCTAAAGGCGAATAATTTAAGTTATTAACGGAAGGCAACGTTAATCGTTGCCTATTTATCGGTAGTTTAGGGAGGTAATATGACCAAGTCTGAGTTAATCGAGAGACTTGCAGGCCTACAATCTCATCTTTCGGCTAAGACGGTTGAAGAAGCTGTAAAAGAAATGCTTGATCATATGGCTGATACTTTAGCTGATGGTGAGCGTATCGAAGTCCGCGGATTCGGCAGTTTTTCTCTACACTACCGTGCGCCGCGTACGGGTCGTAACCCGAAGACTGGTGATAAAGTAGATCTGGAAGGTAAATACGTTCCACACTTTAAGCCAGGTAAAGAGTTACGTGACCGTGTAAATATTTATACGGAATAATAACTCCTGTCGAAATGGCACGATGTTAGTTAACTTTCTCAAAAACGGTACTTAGGTGCCGTTTTTTATTACCTATTATTATCACTTTTAGTTTATTTTTCTGCTCCCTAATTTTTTCTATCTTCCATCTTGTACCTTCAATCCCAATTTTGGATTGAACGATCCGTTTTATTGATTTTGTCTCACTAGTACCTTTCTTTTTTATTACTTTATTCTGCTTTAATTTTAATTTCTCTATTTAATTACCTATATCACTTAGTTGTTTTGCTTTTTACGAGTTTCTTCTCAAAATTTATTGTATATAACAAGAGAACTTTTTCTTTTTATAACGCATCACTAAAAAACGGTCTAAAAGCCTATCTTTAATTAAATGATAACATCATGATATTTAAAGAATGATTGTAGGCAAGGATGCTAGAAATGATTTTATTGAATCGACTGATAAAATTTTTTGAGTTAAAGGTGGTATCAATAAAATGGAAGTACTTTCATTCAGCCTATTTTCAAAGGCTCTATTTCACGAAGTTAACTTTAGATAGTATTGCTTTGGCAATGATATTAGGTTGCTTACCTTTATTAGTTCAACATACACTTTTTAGTCAGGCTATTTATTCTATTACTATTCTTGTTGCACTATTTCTATTATTTATTCCTTTTGGCTTATTCCGCTTTTTAGCGATATTTTTATTTTTCTGGGTTTATTCAAATATGGTTGCGTCATCGTTAATGACGAGAACAGAACAGTTTGCTGATAATATGGCAACATTTGAAACCAAGGTTATGGAGTATCGTCAATTAATAGATGGCAATATTATTATCAAAATACCCATTACGAAGAAGAGACTCTTTTCATCATCTGTTTATGCAAATGTCTATTGGCGAAGTCCGCCTAAAAACATAGCTGTAGGACAATATTGGAAATTTAAAATTCAATTTAGAGCTGTACATAGTTATTTAAATGAAGGTGGGTTTGATAGCCAAAAATATGCCGTTTCTATGAAGGAAACATTAACGGGTAAAGTGATGACCGCCAAGTTTATCCGGGATGATATATCACTACGTACTCAACTTATTCAGACAATCTCAGCTCATTGGCAAACTGCAAAAAATAAAGGTGAAATTATTGCTTTAGTCTTAGGTGATAAGCGATATATCGAAACCGAGAAAAAAGATCTCTACATGAAAACAGGGGTTGCACATTTAATTGTAATATCAGGTTTACATATAGGTTTAGCTGCCTTTTTTGGTTGGATTATTGCAAGAGGTATTCAATTTTTTTTTCCTATCAGATGGATTAATCCAAGATTTCCATTAGTTATAGCTTGGTTATGTGGTGTTTTCTATGCTGCGTTATCAGGTTGGGGAATACCAGCAACAAGAGCTGTTATTGGATTAACTGTTTGGGTGATTTTACATTGGGGGAGCCGATTATTTTTGCCTTGGCAATGGGCACTTTGGAGTGCAGCACTTATTCTTATTGTTGAGCCTCTTTCTATACTTTCAGCTAGTTTTTGGCTTTCATTTTCTGCTGTGTTTGCCATTATCTTTTGGTATTGGATGTACCCATTAAAAGCTAAATATAACCATCAAAAGCGGTGGTTTATTTTAAGGCTGGTACATTTACAATTTGGTTTATTAATTATTTTATTACCATTTCAATTATATTTATTTAATGGCGCTAATTTTTTTAGTTTTATCGTTAACTTATGGGCCGTTCCTATTGTTTCTTTTATTACCGTGCCATTAATAATGCTAGGATTATTGACATTCTTTCTCTCATTTTTACAACCAATAATTTGGCACTGGGTTGACCTTTCTATTAACCTTGCTTTTTGCTGTGCTCCTTTATTTTTACCCTATTGGCAAAATAGTGGTGCCATTCCTTTATTATTAGGATTTTTGGGAATTGGAACTATTTTAATCATAAAAATGTCATGGTGGCGTTATCATTTTATTTGCATTGTGGCTATTGGTACTATTTTATACTGTGAATTCATCGCCTCTTCACGTTATCAATGGCGAATATCTATGTTAGATGTTGGACATGGCTTAGCAGTTATTCTTGAAAAAGAAGGGGAAGCGATTATTTATGACACGGGAATGCGTTGGAAAAATGGAAGTTCGATTGCAAAGAATGTCATTATTCCTTATTTAAGACATCATCGACTTACGCCAGTTGCATTGATCATTAGTCATGATCATCTTGATCATACAGGGGGAATGGAAGATTTAGTAAAAACTTATCCTAATTTAAGCATTCGTAGTAGTTTTGACGATCCTTCGCATTTACCTTGCTTAAGTGATAAATCATGGCAGTGGAAAGGGCTTCAATTTGATGCATTGTGGCCATCGAATAAATTACTCTCCCCGAAAAATAATCAATCCTGTGTGATCAATATTAGTGATGGGAAATACAATATTCTGTTAACTGGAGATATAGAAAAAGAAGCTGAAGCTCAATTGGTAAGAGTAAAAAAAGATCAACTAAAAGCAGATGTCTTACAAGTTCCTCATCATGGTAGCCAAACATCATCTACATTGATGTTTATTCAAGCAGTATCACCAAAATTTGCACTTGTTTCTGCTGCTCGTTATAGCCCTTGGCGTTTGCCTTCTGATAAAGTACATCATCGCTATAAAAAAGAAGCTATTAATTGGCTAGCAACCTCTGTTAATGGGCAAGTTTCTATCGAGTTTAATCAAGATAATATTGATGTATTTACCTATAGGCGAGATATTTTGCCTCGTTGGTATCATCAGTGGTTTGGTGTTTTGACGTTTCCCGAGTAGAATGACCGGCTAATTATTAAAAGTTTGGTAATATATATGAATGATATAGATCTATCAACGTGGCAAACATTCCGCCGCTTATGGCCAATGATCAGGCTTTTCAAAGCGGGTTTGATCACTGCTGCAATTGCATTAATCATCAATGCGGGCGTGGATGCATTTATGATTTCTTTATTAAAACCACTTCTTGATGAAGGTTTTGGTAAAGCCAGTAATGACGTATTAAAATGGATGCCTTTTGCCGTTATTGGACTGATAGCTCTGCGTGGTATATCTAACTTTATTTCAAGTTACTGTCTTTCTTGGGTCTCTGGGAAAGTTGTAATGAATATGCGTCGCCGACTGTTTTCTCATATCATGGGAATGCCGGTGAGCTTTTTTGATCAGCAATCAACAGGGACTTTACTCTCCCGTATCACATACGATTCAGAACAAGTTGCCTCTTCATCATCGGGTGCATTAATTACCGTTGTACGTGAAGGCGCCTATATCATCGGACTATTTTGTTTGATGTTTTATTATAGCTGGCAATTATCCCTGATCCTTATCGTTATCGCACCTATTGTTGCTGTTGTTATACGCATAGTATCGACTCGTTTTAGAACGATCAGTAAACGTATCCAAAATAGCATGGGACAAGTGACAACTAGCGCAGAACAAATGCTAAAAGGACATAAAGAAGTTCTGATTTTTAATGGCCAAGAAGTTGAAAATAAACGCTTTAATCATGTAAGCAATCATATTCGCCGTCAAGGTATGCGTATGGTTGTCGCATCATCAATTTCAGATCCTATTATTCAGATAATCGCTTCTCTTGCATTAGCATTTGTCCTGTATGCAGCAAGTTTCCCTGAGATAATGGATACATTAACAGCAGGTACAATTACTGTTGTCTTCTCCTCAATGGTTGCATTAATGCGTCCATTGAAATCACTGACTAATGTGAATGCTCAATTTCAGCGAGGTATGGCTGCTTGTCAGACGTTATTTACTATCCTCGATATGGAGCAAGAAAAAGACACCGGTAAGCTTGAACTGAAAAAACCAACTGGTGATATTGAATTCCGTAATGTGACTTTCCAATATGTCACGAAAGATACGCCAGCACTGAAAAATATGTCATTTACCATTCCAGCTGGTAAAACTGTTGCATTAGTTGGACGCTCAGGCTCTGGTAAGTCTACGATTGCAAATTTGATCACACGTTTTTATGACATTAATGAAGGCGAAATATTAATTAATGGTCATGATATTCGTGAATACACATTGAAATCTTTGCGTAATCAAGTTGCGTTGGTTTCTCAAAATGTGCATCTTTTTAATGAAACTGTAGCAAACAATATTGTCTACGCATGTGAAGATCAGTATACCCGTGATGATATTGAAAAAGCGGCGAAGATGGCACATGCGATGGATTTTATCCAAAAAATGGATAAAGGCTTAGATACTGAAATTGGCGAAAATGGTGTATTACTTTCTGGTGGACAACGTCAGCGTATTGCAATTGCAAGAGCGTTATTACGAGATTCGCCAATTCTTATTCTTGATGAGGCTACATCAGCGCTAGATACAGAATCAGAGCGTGCTATCCAGTCAGCACTTGATGAGTTACAGAAGAACAGAACCTCTTTAGTGATTGCTCACCGTTTATCAACTATTGAAAAAGCGGATGAAATATTAGTTATTGAAGATGGTGAAATTGTTGAACGTGGCGCACACCTTGATTTGATTGAGAAACAAGGTATTTATGCACAACTTCACAGGATGCAATTTGGCAAATGATTGAACGGATTTGGTCTGGTAAATCTTGGTTTTATATCTTATTGCTTCCATTCTCATGGTTGTATGGCGCGATCACATTATTAAGGCGTTTTGCATATCAGAAAGGATGGCTAGCATCATGGAAAGCCCCAATTCCTGTTGTGATTGTTGGCAATTTAACAGCTGGCGGGAATGGTAAAACGCCTGTTGTAATATGGCTTGTTGAGCAATTAATACAGCAGGGATTTAAACCAGGTGTTGTCTCTCGTGGTTACGGCGGAAAATCAGACCATTATCCATTACTTTTGACATCCGATACGACACCTGCCATGGCAGGTGATGAGCCTGTGTTGATTTATCATCGAACAGGTGCTCCCGTTGCGGTTGCACCTAATCGACGAGATGCAGTAAAAGCGCTGTTAGCTCAACATGAGCTTGATGTGATCATCACTGATGATGGTTTGCAACATTACGCATTACAGCGTGATTATGAAATTGTTGTCATTGATGGTCAGCGCCGATTCGGCAATGGCTGGTGGCTACCAGCAGGTCCTATGCGAGAGCGTGCAGGGCGCTTAGATTCTGTAGATGCAATTATCGTTAATGGTGGAATAAGCCAAGGTAATGAAATTGGCATGGTGCTGGAAGGTGATACTGCAGTCAATCTTAAAACAGGAGAGAAAAAGCCAGTTCAGCAAATTAAAAGAGCTGTTGCTATCGCTGGAATTGGTCATCCTCCTCGGTTTTTTAACTCTTTACATGAAAAAGGGATAGAGTTAATAACAACAAAAGCATTTAGTGATCATAGTGATTATAATGCTCACGAATTACAGGATTTAACACCTGACTTAGAACCCCTTATTATGACAGAAAAGGATGCTGTTAAATGTCAGCATTTTGCACAAGATAATTGGTGGTATTTACCTGTTAGCGCTGAATTAAATAGTCAATCTGTGCTAAAACAAGTCAGCAATTTAATTTATGGCTCGAAAAAACTTGTATCTGATCTGAAACAATGATATTTATAGTGGAAATCAGGATAGCGTTACATAAAAGATTACCTACCTACAGTCGCATATCGCTTTTGTCGTAGTTCAATTTAATTCGCCACTACCCTATCTACTCAAAAGCCTTGTGTGGAGAGCTTGTGGATCTTGAATGTAGGATTAATATTTTGTGCAGTGAATAGCATCTGCTTTTATGCACAATAGGTGATAAAAACCATTTTTGATGGTGACTAATTATCTCTATATTCGGTTATCTTTTTTATCAGTGCGCAATAAAATATCAAGATGTCATCTTTTCGTCATATTGATACTGTAAATATTTTATTGAGCTTTATAATATTTATTAAGCTTAGCTATCACGATTTTGAACATTTATATTGAATAATAAAATGCACTACTTAAATTAATGTGTTCAGAATTTAATTGGGGTTTTATATAAGAAGACTTAATAAAAAGTAGGATGCATTTGTATAGAAAAATAAAGCTATACAAAGAACAAAAGGAGTTTATCTATCATGACATTACAATTAAGAATGGGTCGCGTAAAATGGTTTGACAATAACAAAGGTTATGGTCTTATTGTTGCAAGAGATATTGAACAAGAAGTTTATGTCAATAAAAAAGCGATTGCCAATACAAAAAATAAAGCATTAACAGAAGGTCAAGACGTTGAATTTTCTGTTATCAGAACAGCCGCAGGTTTAGAAGCCGCTGATGTTATCGGGTTTTAAATAAGGCTTAGCCTTGTTAAAGATGTAGATAAAACGATAGTTTAGCATTAAGATTAAATTATCGTTTATGCCTATTTTGAGGTAGGTAAGCCGCAATAGTTTACCACCAAGTCGAATAAGTAATATAAAAGAGTCGTTTCGTTAATTAGAATGCAATAAAGATAATAAAAAGGTTAAATTATTATCAATAAAAGCTGAATGTAATTCTTTATTAATGATGTTGCAGACTCAACGATAAAAAGCCACATTAATGTGGCTTTTTTGTTGCTTATAGTAAAAGAGAAAATAATAAATTTATTAATAACTAAAATAATTTTCGAATTATCACTAAACGAGGGGTTTTGAGTATTAACGCTGATCATTCCTTATGATATCCTTTTGCCATATAAAATGATTAACCCTTGAGAGGGACAAAATGGATCACCGCTTACTCGAAATTATTGCTTGCCCAGTTTGCCACGGCAAACTTATCTTTGATAAAGAAAATTCAGAGCTTATCTGCAAAATTGATCATTTAGCTTATCCTGTTCGTGACAATATCCCCGTTCTTCTGGAGAATGAAGCAAGAGAATTATCACTAGAAGAGGAAAAGTAACTTCATGTTCACGGTCATTATCCCTGGTCGATATGCATCGACTCGTTTACCGGGTAAACCCCTCGCGGATATTCATGGCAAACCTATGATTGTTCGTGTAATGGAACAGGCTATGCGCTCTGGTGCAAACCGTGTCATTGTTGCAACTGATAATTTAGATGTTGTTGCAGCAGTTGAAAAAGCGGGCGGGGAAGCGTGTATGACGCGCGAAGATCACCATTCGGGTACAGAGCGTTTAGCGGAAGTCATTGAAAAATATAAATTTGCGGATGATGAAATAATCGTTAACGTACAAGGTGATGAGCCTCTTATTCCACCCACAATTATTACTCAAGTAGCCGAAAATTTGGCGAGTTGTGGTGCAGGAATGGCAACATTAGCAGTGCCTATTGTTGACTCAAAAGAAGCTTTTAACCCTAATGCGGTGAAAGTCGTGATGGATGCAAAAGGTTTCGCACTTTATTTTTCTCGTGCAACCATTCCTTGGGAAAGAGACCGTTTTAATTTATCACATGATGAAATTGGTGAGCATTATCTTCGTCATATTGGGATTTATGCTTATCGTGCAGGCTTTATACGTCGATATATTACTTGGGAGCCAAGCCCATTAGAATCTATTGAAATGTTAGAGCAACTGCGAGTGCTGTGGTATGGCGAAAAAATCCATGTTGCAAAAGCATTAGAAGTTCCGGGTGTGGGTGTAGATACTCAAGATGATCTTGTTGCAGCCAGAGCTGCATATCGAGCACTTAACCAAGAGTTCTGATTTTTTAACACTAACAAATAAATTTCAACGGCACTTAAATTAAGTGCCGTTTTTGTATCAGTCAGCAAAAATATTTCTAATTATTGGTTTTCTTCTTTATCAGATTGATGACTTTCATTTTCTGGGATAGTTGTGGGTTGTCCGGCAGGTTTTACTGATTGCCACATCGATCCTAAAAACTCATACCATGCACGTTCACTGTGTTGAAAATAAGTCGCAGAAGGAAAATACTTTTCCCAAGGATGTAATGGTGAAGAGATTGCCAGTTGGTTAGCGGGTGCAACAATAGGTTTCATGCCTCGCGCTAAAAAGAAACGTTCCGCACGTGCTAAATGATTGGCAGATGTCACAAGTAAAAATGGTTTCTTACCAATTAATTTATCAACTTCATAGGCTTCTTCTTCAGTATCTTTCGGTGTTGATAATGCGATAGTTCTCTCAGCAGGTACACCCAAAGATTGCGCAACCTGAGCCGCCACCTCTGCACTACTTATCTGATTAACCCCAGCACCACCTGTAAAAATCATTATTGAATTAGGATTGCGATAATAAAGTCTTACACCTTCAGCAACACGAAATAAACTATTGTTAAGAAGATTAGAACTGGGTGCCCAATCTGGGTTATAAGTAAATCCACCACCTAAAACAACAATGTAGTTCACATCTGGCAGTGAATTTTCTCGTAATTCATAACGAGCTTGATATTCTTTTTCACTTGGCATTAATAGTGTATCAGCAACAGGTTGTATGCCTAAAATAGTTAGCAGAACAAGCACAACCGTGAGTAGGCTTTTTCCTGTTTTTTGCCAACGAGTAAACCAAAGTAGTGCTAATGCAAAAAAGGCGATTAATAAGAGCAAAGGCAAGGGCATCAGAAAGCCTGCAACATATTTTTTGAGCAAAAACAGCATAAATCATCCTAGATTGAGTGAAATACATGCAATTGATAGCGAAAGCTTAGTGAAAACTAGGGGAATTCCAAGACGTTGTGTCAAAATAGCTAACACAACAACGTTTCACTAAATTTTCATCAATAGAAATAAAGAACCGTTTAATTATTTATAAAACGATAAACGTTTGAACGTTAATTTTTTCATTAATAAGCGTTATATTTATACTGCGCTTTGCGAATAATCTGATTCATGACTTATTTCTTTAGAGAAAACAGTCAGTATCATAGAACACTGGTAAAATTGCTGTCTTTATTTATGTACAGTGTCTCATATTTTTGAATTTATCAGAACGCAAAGAGCGCAAGTAGTAAGTTGTTATCATGAGGCGTTTTAATGTCAGATCGTAATTTTGACGATATTGCAGATAAATTCTCCCGCAATATCTATGGCACAACAAAGGGTAAAATACGTCAAGCGGTAATTTGGGAAGATTTACAACAATTATTGAACCTCTTACCTAGCCGAAGTTTGCGTATTTTAGATGCAGGTGGAGGTGAAGGTTATTTCTCTCGTCAGCTTGCTAAATTAGGACACCAAATTATCTTATGTGATTTATCACAAGAGATGCTTAATCGCGCACAAGAGGCTGCGATTGAAGAGGGTGTTGTCGAGAACATGACGTTTATTTGTTGTGCAGCTCAAGAGATCAAAGAGCATATAGATGAAGGGGTTGATTTAATTCTATTTCATGCAGTATTGGAATGGATCACGGATCAGAAAGACGCCGTAAATGTTCTTACCGATATGTTGTTACCTAATGGTATCTTATCGCTGATGTTTTACAATGCGAATGGTATTGTCATGAGAAATGCGATTTTAGGGAATTTTCATCTGGCAAATCCTGAGATCCCACGTAGAAGAAAAAAATCGCTATCACCTCAAAACCCATTGCAACCCGAAGATGTTTATCAATGGCTAGATGAGTTTTCAATGACAATATTAGGAAAAACGGGTGTCCGCGTTTTCCATGATTATTTGCAAAGTCGTCAGTTACAAAATAAAGATTTTCCATCGTTGCTTGCATTAGAGCAACGATATTGTCGGCAAGAGCCCTATATCAGTCTGGGGCGTTACATTCATGTCATGGCACAAAAGCGTGTAAATTAAGGATGTACTATGAGTGATTTTACCCAGACCGTTCCTGAGTTAGTGTCTTGGGCGAGAAAAAATGATTTCTCAATCTCACTGCCACCAGAAAGATTAGCTTTTTTGATGGCTGTCGCTGTATTAAACAGCGAGCGCCTTGATGGCGAAATCAGTGAAGGGGAGTTAATTGATGCCTTTCGAGAAGTATGTAAAGGCTTCGAACAACCCGCAGAATCAATACAAGTTCGCGCAAATAATGCCATCAATGACATGGTAAAGCAGCGGCTTTTTAACCGTTTTACCAGTGAATTGGTAGAAGGTAATGCAATATACCGTTTAACTCCGTTGGGAATTGGAATTAGTGATTACTATATCCGCCAACGTGAGTTTTCATCATTGCGCTTATCTATGCAACTTTCCATTGTGGCGGGTGAGCTTGATTCAGCAGCCAGTTCCGCTGAAGATGGCGGTGATGAATATCATTGGCATCGTAATGTTTTTGCGCCTTTAAAATATTCAGTGGCAGAAATTTTCGATAGCATTGATTTGTCTCAGCGGATCATGGATGAGCAGCAAAATACAGTAAAAGAAGATATTGCTGCGCTATTAAACCAAGACTGGCAAGCCGCCATTTCAAGCTGTGAACAATTGTTATCTGAAACCTCGGGTACATTAAGAGAGCTGCAAGATACACTTGAAGCCGCTGGTGATAAACTTCAAGCAAATCTTTTACGTATTCAAGAAGCAAACATGAATTCTGGTCATGTTGAGCAAATTGATACATTAGTATTTGAACTTCAAAGTAAGTTAGACCGTATTATTAGTTGGGGTCAGCAATCTATTGATTTATGGATTGGATACGATAGACATGTCCATAAATTTATTCGTACAGCGATTGATATGGATAAAAACCGTATTTTCTCTCGCCGTTTACGTCAATCCGTACAAAACTATTTCGACAGCCCGTGGGCATTAACTTACGCTAATGCTGATCGGTTGTTTGATATGCGTGATGAAGAGCTTGTTCTACGTGATGAAGAAGTCACGGGTGAGTTACCTGAAGAGCTTGAATATCAAATGTTCAGTGAAGTGAACGAACAAATAGCACAATGGGTAGAGCAAGAGCTTGCTTCTTACAAATTGGAACAACGAGCATTAGATCTCAGTTCAGTGTTAGTTGAATACCTTAATCGTTATCCGCAACAGAAACATTTCGATGTTGCACGTATTGTTATTGATCAAGCAGTACGATTAGGTGTAGCAAAAGCTGAGCTCGCAGGATTACCTGCAAAATGGTCAGAAATTAACGAATATGGAGCTAAGGTACAAGCGCATGTCATCGATACATACTGAACAATTTATGCCAGCAAAACTGGCGCAGGCATTAGCGAACTCACTTTTTCCTGAACTGGATAGCCAGTTACGTGCAGGTCGACATATCGGTATAGACTCTCTGGATAATCATGCTTTCTTGATGGATTTTCAAGATGAGTTATCAGACTTTTATGCGCGTTATAACGTCGAATTAATTCGAGCACCAGAAGGTTTCTTCTATTTGCGACCTCGTTCAACCACACTTATTCCACGCTCTGTTCTCTCTGAAATGGATATGTTGGTGGGGAAAATTCTTTGCTATCTCTATCTTAGCCCTGAACGATTAGCGAATCAGGGAATATTCACCGTTCAAGAGCTGTTCGATGAATTAAGAACATTAGCAGATGAAACCAAGCTTTTACGTTTAGTGAATCAGCGCTCAACAGGTTCTGATCTTGATTTGCAAAAATTACAAGAAAAAATGAGAACCTCACTAAATCGTTTACGTCGTTTAGGTATGATCTCATTCTTATTAAATGATATGCAGCGTTTTTCTATTACCGAATCTGTTTTCCGCTTTGGTGCCGATGTGCGTAGTGGCGATTCTCCACTTGAAGCTCAAATGCGAATGATCCGTGATGGTGAAGCAATGGCGCTTGAAGATAGCTCAGAAACTCTCAACGATGATGAAGAAAATGAAGATGAGCAATTACAATCCAGTGAAGATGATGCGGAGGGAGAAAATAAATGATTGAACGGGGAAAATTTCGCTCATTAACACTTATCAACTGGAATGGGTTCTTTGCTCGTACTTTTGATTTAGATGAGTTGGTGACTACGTTATCAGGTGGTAATGGTGCGGGTAAATCAACCACGATGGCTGCATTTATCACAGCTATGATCCCTGATCTTACTTTACTTCATTTCCGTAATACCACAGAAGCAGGATCGACAAGTGGATCACGCGATAAAGGGTTATATGGGAAACTGCGCCCTGGTGTGTGTTATGCCGTATTGGATGTGATTAACTCGCGTCACCTACGTGCTGTGGTCGGTGTCCGTTTACAGCAGATTGCAGGGCGTGATAAGAAAGTTGATATCAAACCCTTTATGATCCAAGGGCTGCCAATGGCAGAAAATCCAACAGAAATTTTGACGCAAGCTGTTGCCGATCGCCAAGCCCGTGTTTTACCGCTGAATGAATTAAAAGAAAAAGTCGAAGCCATTGATGGGGTTGTTTTCAGACAATTTAACTCTATTACTGATTTCCATGCTGTGATGTTTGATTTAGGGGTTATTCCTAAACGTTTACGTTCAGCGAGTGATCGAGCCAAATTCTATCGTTTAATTGAAGCCTCATTGTATGGTGGTATTTCAAGTGCGATTACACGCTCTTTGCGTGATTATTTACTACCCGAAAATAGCGGTGTAAGAAAAGCGTTCCAAGATATGGAAGGCGCGTTGCGTGAAAACCGAATGACGCTTGAAGCTATTCGTGTCACTCAATCTGATCGTGACTTATTTAAGCACTTAATTACAGAAGCGACATCTTATGTTGCGGCTGACTATATGCGTCATGCTAATGAACGACGTATTCATCTAGATGAAGCTTTAACCGTGCGTCGTGAGCTATGGAGTCAGCGTAAATCCATTAATAACGAAGCATATCGTTTTGTTGAAATGGGTAAAGAGTTAGAAGAGCAACAAGCGTTATCTTCTGATCTTGAAGCGGATTATCAAGCGGCAAGCGACCGATTGAATTTAGTACAAAATGCAGTTCGCCAACAAGAAAAAATTGACCGTTATGTTGCTGATGTTGAAGAGATAACTTTCCGCTTAGAAGAACAAAGCGAAGTAGTTGAAGAAGCTGCATCTAAGAAAGAAGAACTTGAAGCACGCGTAGAATCAGCAGAAGAAGAAGTCGATGAACTGAAAAATCAGTTAGCAGACTATCAGCAAGCATTAGACGTACAACAAACACGCGCTATTCAATATCGCCAAGCTGTGCAGGCTTTAGAGCGTGCTAAAGCACAATGTGATATTACGGATTTAGATGAAATTAATGCAGAGCAATGGGCTGAACGGATCCAAGCAAAAATTCAAACC
The DNA here is from genome assembly GCF_011046025.1 of Proteus sp. ZN5. Taxonomy (GTDB): domain Bacteria; phylum Pseudomonadota; class Gammaproteobacteria; order Enterobacterales; family Enterobacteriaceae; genus Proteus. Next base: position 3,326,823 of record NZ_CP047639.1, on the reverse strand, counting down.
ATTACGAATTCATTGCTTTCTATGGAGCAGAAACTCAATGTTTCTGAAGCCGCTAAAACACAATTTGATCAAGCCTATAAGCTGGTGAGTTCAATTGTCGGTGAAGTTGAACGTCAAAATGCATGGGATGCTGCAAAGGCGGCATTACGTGAGTGGTCTTCCCATCGACACCAAGCGGATAGAGTTCATCCTATTCGTATGCAATTAGCTGAATTAGAACAGCGTTTACATCAGCGAAACAATGCAGAACGTCAACTTGAAGAATTTAACAAACATCATGGTAAATCGATGGAGCCTGATGATCTGTTAATTCTTCAAGATGAATTAGAAGCAAAAATTGAAGAGTTTAGCGATTACGTTAATGAGTCTGGTGAACAGCGTATGCAAATGCGCCAAGAGTTAGACCAACTGAAACAACAAATTGAAAAGCTGAAAAAACAAGCACCTGCATGGCTTGCGGCACAAGATGCGTTAACACAATTATGTGAGCAGACTCGTCAATCTTTTGAAACGGGTCATCAAGTAACAGAATATATGCAACAGTTACTTGAGAAAGAGCGCGAAGCAACGGTATTACGTGATGAAACAGCAACTCGTAAACAACAAATTGAAGCACAAATTGAACGTTTAAGTCAGCCAAGTGGTGCTGAAGATGGGCGATTAATTACCTTAGCTGAACGCTTTAATGGTGTTTTATTATCAGAAATTTATGATGATATTACGTTAGACGATGCGCCTTATTTCTCTGCATTATATGGCCCAGCACGCCATGCGATTGTTGTACAAGATCTATCTCAAGTTCAGGCGCAATTAGAAACGTTAGATGATTGCCCTGAAGATCTCTATTTTATCGAAGGCGACCCACAATCTTTCGATGACAGTGTATTTAATGCACAAGAAATGGATAAAGCTGTTCTTATCAAAAGTACTGATAGACAATGGCGTTATTCTCGTTACCCTGAAATTCCACTGTTTGGTCGAGCAGCGCGTGAAAATCAATTAGAAATTTTATCTCGTCAGCGCGATGAACTTTCTGAACTTTACGCAACACAAGCGTTTGATGTACAGAAGATCCAACGTGCTCACCACGCCTTTAGTCAGTTTGTGGGACAACATATTTCTGTCGCATTTGAGGCGGATCCAGAAGAGGATATTCGTCAGCTTAACCAAAGACGTAACGAGCTAGAAAGAGCGTTAACACAATATGAAGAGAGTACTCAGCAACAGCGTCAACATTATACGCGTGCTAAAGAATCTCTAAATCTTCTTAATAAACTTATTCCTCAAGTTAATATCTTGATGGATGAAACACTGATTGATCGTGTTGAAGAGTTACGTGAAGAGCTGTATGCCGCTGAAGAGTCAATGCGTCACTTGCAGCGTCATGAAAAAGCATTAGCAACGTTAGAGCCTATCGCTTCAATCTTACAAAGTGATCCACAAGCGCATGAACAATTAGCTCAAGATTACGAACAAGCAAAAGCAGAACAGCAACGTTATCAGCAACAAGCTTTTTTGCTGGTGGAAGTGGTACAGCGTCGCCCTCACTTTAGTTATAGCGATGCCGTTGAGATTGTCAGTGAAAATAGTGATCTTAACGAGAAGCTACGTCACCGCTTAGAAATGGCTGAAACAGAACGCGCTACAGCAAGAGAACTTTATCGTCAGCAACAAGCGCAATGTGCTCAATTTAATCAAGTACTCGCATCATTAAAAAGTTCCTTTGATACTAAATCTGAATTACTCAGAGAGCTTGAGCAAGAGATGCGTGATACCGGGATCCATATTGATATTGGTGCCGAAACCAGAGCCAAAGAGCTGCGCGATCAACGCTATTCTGCGGTAAGTGCAAACCGTACACGTATTAGTCAACTTGAGCGGGATATCGCACTGAGTGAAGCTGAGCGAGATAATCTAACCAAGAAAATTCGTAAACTTGAACGTGATTACATTCAAATTCGTGAGCATGTTGTGAGTGCAAAAGCGGGTTGGTGCGCGGTTATGCGATTAGTGAAAGAAAATGGTATGGAGCGTCGTTTACACCGTCGAGACTTTGCTTATCTTTCTGCTGATGAATTACGTTCAATGTCGGATAAAGCGTTAGGTGCATTACGCCAAGCGGTTGCTGATAATGAATATTTACGTGATGCACTACGTCGTTCAGAAGATGCGAAATATCCCGACCGTAAAGTTCAGTTCTTTATTGCGGTATATCAGCATTTAAGAGAACGTATTCGCCAAGACATCATTAAAACAGATGATCCAGTTGATGCAATTGAACAGATGGAAATCGAGCTTGCTCGTTTAACTGAAGAGTTAACTAGCCGTGAGCAAAAATTAGCGATTAGTTCACGAAGTGTCGCGAATATTATTCGTAAAACTATTCAGCGTGAGCAAAACCGTATTCGTATGCTAAACCAAGGTTTGCAAGCGGTTTCATTTGGTCAGGTGCGTGGTGTCCGACTCAACGTCAATATCCGTGAAAGTCACCAAGTGTTATTGGATGTGTTATCTGAAGAAGATAACCAGTATCAAGATCTATTTAAAAACCAAAATCTGACGTTCTCCGAAGCAATGGCGAAACTTTATCAGCGTTTAAACCCTCAAGTAGATATTGGTCAACGTATGCCGCAAACTGTGGGTGAAGAGCTGTTAGATTACCGTAATTACCTTGAAATGGATGTTGAGGTTAATCGTGGGCCTGAAGGGTGGTTAAAAGCAGAAAGTGGCGCTTTATCAACGGGTGAAGCGATTGGTACAGGGATGTCAATTCTGGTGATGGTTGTACAGAGCTGGGAAGAAGAATCACGACGCTTAAGAGGAAAAGATATCTCTCCTTGTCGTTTACTCTTCCTTGATGAAGCGGCACGTTTAGATGCGAAATCTATCGCGACGTTATTTGAGCTTTGCGATCGTTTGGATATGCAGTTAATTATTGCAGCACCAGAAAATATCAGCCCAGAAAAAGGAACAACCTATAAATTAGTACGTAAAGTGTTCAATGGTACTGAACATGTACACGTTGTTGGGCTAAAAGGTTTTGGTCAACAGGCGGAAAAAGATAAAATTGCATCATCAAATGTTGCTGAAATAACAGAATAATTTTATTCCATTATTAGCCTCAAGATGGCAAGAATAAAGGCGCTACGGGCTTATGCTTATAGCGCCTTCTTTTTTTAAAGTGTTACATAGATCAAAAAATGAAAGTAAATTAACAAAAAAATGAAATTTTAAATGGTATAACGTGCGCCATATCTCATTTAAATGTAATCATGATGTTTATGATTGTTCCCGTATGTGATTAATATAAAAATTTAAAGGAAAGAGAATGCGTAAAGTCACGTTAGCTTTTAGTGCAATTGCTTTAGCGTTAAGCTTAAACGGCGCAGCAATGGCAAAAGTACATCTGCCAGAAGTTGTTAGCCCAGGCGTTACCGTTGCACAACTTGCACAACAACAACCAATTCATTGGGTTTCTGTTGCGGATATTGAAAAAAGCCTTGCAGGTCAAGCACCGATGGCGGTTGGTTTTGATATTGATGACACCGTTCTGTTCTCAAGCCCAGGTTTCTACCGTGGTAAACTGGAATACTCTCCAAACGATTTCAGCTACCTGAAAAACCCAGAATTCTGGGAAAAAATGAATAACGAGTGGGATAAATTCAGTATGCCTAAACAAGTCGGTATCGATCTTGTTCAGATGCACTTAAAACGTGGAGATACTGTTTATTTCATTACTGGTCGTACTCAAACTAAAACTGAGACTGTGACCAAATATGTACAAGAAGGCTTAAACATTCCTGCTGATAAAATGCAGCCTGTTATTTTTGCTGGTGACCAACCTGGCGCAAATAACAAAGTAAGCTGGATGCGTGATCATAAACTGAAAATTTACTACGGTGATGCTGATGCAGATATCGCAGCAGCAGATGAGCTGAATATCCGTGGTATTCGTATTCTGCGTGCTGCTAACTCCTCTTACCAACCACTGCCAAAAGCAGGTCAGTTTGGTGAAGAAGTAGTCATCAATTCAGAGTACTAATCTTTACCCTTTGTTTACCTTTATTTGTAAGGCGTAGGAAACTGCGCCTTTTTCTATTTTAAAATACCTTCCATTTAAATAATCTTATTATCCATTCACACTTCTTTATTATTCATTAATAGCCTATTTTTAATTTGTCTACTTTTTGTTCTTTTATTGCGCCTTTAATTAAATTATATATTTTGAATATAAAAACGGCTAAATAGTCTTTTTTTGATGAAATAAAATCAAATTTCTATCAGGGGCTTACAAAACTTTAAAAATATTAGTTTATTCCTATAAAACTCTTTTCCAAGCTCATCTAATATTCTAGGATACCAAAATAATAATAAGGGATGAGGGTAGAGGATTTATGGCGCATCAACCAATTAAAAGAGCAATCGCATATTCAGTTGTTATAGGTACACTCCTTTCTGGGCATTATGCGATTGCCACAGAAACAGAGTCAGTGACTTTATCTGCACCCGAAACAGAAAACGCGACGTTAGTTCCTGTGGCTAATGAAGCTATGCCAGCACCTGCAATTGTAGCAATGAATATTCCACAAGTGACCGAGTTAGAAGCAAGAAAAAAACTACAATCATGGATCCCAACAGGATATAAACCGTTATATTTAACTCAGTTAGTGAAAGTTTACCAAGCGAATAACGTAACATTAATCTGGCAAGATGAAAAAATAGTGCAGCAATTACAGCAGCAAATTGCTGAAGTAGCTATTTCAGGTATTCAGCCCCAATTTGGGCAATGGCTAACACAATTAGAAACACCTGAATTAACCAAAGAAGCGCGCGATCTTATTTTATCAGATGCTTTTTTAGGCTATATCAGTTTTGTTGAGCAAGTGAATAAATCAGGCACATCTTTACTGTATCGTGATGTAATGAAAACATTACCATCACCGACTGATAAATCAGTCGTGGAATTACAGCAAAATATTCAAAATAATACCTTAGGTAGTTTTGTTATTTCTTATGCACCGTCTCATCCTTATTACGCCTTAATGAAAGAGGAAGTACGAAAGCAATTACATAGCTCAGTTGTTTGGCCTGAAATGCAAGGAACAACATCATTAAAGCCAAATCAATCATCACAAGAAGTTGTACCACTGAGACAGATCTTACGTAATTTAAAACTTATTCCTGAACTGGCTGAGAATGAGCAGGAAATGGCGACAACTGTTTATGATGCGCCTTTAGTTGCAGCGGTTAAATTATTTCAAACTGCGCATGGATTAGAGCCAGATGGAATTATTGGGCGACAAACGCGAGTGTGGTTGAATATAACACCCGCACAACGTGCAAGTATTATGGCATTAAATATTCAGCGCCTTCGCCTGACGCCTGCCATTGGAGATACGGGAATTTGGGTCAATATTCCTGATTTTTCACTCTATTTTTATGCTAATAACGAGCTTATTCTTGATTCAAAAGTCATCGTTGGTCGTCCTGATAGAAAAACACCGATTATGAGTAGTGCACTCAATAATGTTGTGGTTAATCCACCTTGGAATGTGCCAACAAGTATGACTCGTAAAGACATTGTACCTAGAGGTAAAGCAGATCCTAGTTACTTTAGTCGTAAGGGATATACTATTTACTCAGGATGGGGGAACGATGCTTATCCTATTAACCCTTACGATATTGATTGGCAGAACATGAGCGCAAATAATTTCCCTTACCGAATTTGGCAGGCTCCGGGGCCAACAAACTCATTAGGGCGTTATAAATTTAATATGCCAAATTCAGATGCGATATATTTGCATGACACACCAAACCATTCACTGTTCTCAAAAAATATGAGAGCAATAAGTTCAGGCTGTATTCGTGTTAATAAAGCGTCTGAACTTGCTTCAATTTTATTGGGCGATGCAGGATGGAAACAAGATAGAATTGATGCGGCATTAAAACGTGGATCAACACAATATGCGCCAATTCCTGAACGTATTCCGGTTTATTTATATTATCAAACAGCATGGGTGGCTCAGGAAAATGCACCTCAGTACCGTGCAGATATTTATGGTTATGACAAAGTCACTATCAATGCACAACCCTATTTAGAGAATATTAAGAAATACTTTTAATATAAATAAATATAAATTGAATAAAGGGCAGCTAATTCGGCTGTCCTTTATTTTTATATAAATCAATAAGATGAAAATTTTTTATTATGGTTATTAAGAAGATAACTAAAAATAGAATAAATTATAAAATATTTTTTAAATTTCTATTAAAAATAGAATGATAAAAATAGAGTTTAGTATAAATAACTAAATTTATAAAATTACTAATGGCGTTAAATTGAAATGAAGTGTTATTTACAATACTATACAAACTATAAGAAACAATTCGAGAAAAACATTGTCATAATAAAGGTTCTTCCTCCTGAAATAATTTGTTGAGTGCATATACTATGGATATTATTGATTCACATCGCCGTAAGTGGCTGGGGCTTGGTATGGCCGCAGTGGGGTTAGGGTTATTGCCTTCTCATGCATTTGCTTCATTAGCAACACCTCGTCCAAAAATCCTTCGCTTTAATAATTTAAATACTGGTGAAACTATTAAAGCCGAGTTTTTTGATGGAAAACGCTATAATAAACATGAGCTTGCTAAATTAAATCACCTTTTTAGAGATTATCGTCAAAACAAAATCAAAACCATCGATCCCGCATTGTTTGACCAAATCTATTTACTGCAAGTCATGCTTAATAACAATAAGCCGGTTGAGCTTATTTCAGGTTATCGTTCATTAGTCACTAATAATAATTTGCGCCAAAGTAGTAGTGGTGTAGCAAAGAAAAGTTATCATACACGCGGACAAGCAATGGATTTTCGTTTAGTGGGCACGGATCTTTCTAAAGTTCGTCAAGTCGCATTAAGAATGAAAGCGGGTGGTGTAGGCTATTACCCAAGAAGTAATTTTGTGCATATTGATACAGGACCTATTCGCTCATGGTAATCTATTGAGAATTAGTTAATAGAGAGTGGAGTGATTCATGATGTATCACATTGTACCTGTGACAAATTATATGCAAAATTGCACCCTTATTTGGTGCGATGAAACGAAAGAAGCGGCAATTGTTGATCCCGGTGGGGATGTCGAAACGCTAATTGCGGAAATCGAAGCACGCCAATTAACATTAACCAAAGTATTATTAACACACGGACACTTTGATCATATTGCAGGCACCTCTCAAATTGTTGAGCACTTCAATGTTCCTGTTTATGGTCCTCATAAAGATGATAATTTCTTATTAGAGGAATTAGAACAGCAGTGTCGTATGTTTAATTTCCCTTGCGGGAAGTCATTTGTACCAGATAGCTGGTTAAATGAAGGCGATACCATCACGATCGGTAAAACAGTTTCGTTATCTGTTTTACATTGCCCTGGCCATACACCGGGACATATTATTTTTGTAAATCATCAGAATAAACTTATCTCTATGGGAGATGTGTTATTCAAAGAAAGTATTGGTCGTACCGATTTCCCGCGTGGAAACCATGCTGATCTTATTGCTTCAATCAAAAATAAAGTCTTACCTTTAGGCGATGATTATCTGTTTATCCCGGGACACGGCCCTATGTCTAATTTAGGGCATGAACGCCAATATAATCCTTTTTTACAAGATGAAATGCCAATCTGGTGATCTTACTCGAATATAAGTATAAGTAAGCAAAGGAAAGCTCTTTATTATAAAGAGCTTTTTTATCAGTAAAAATATGATGTGTATTTTTATCACTCTAAATAAAAATGCCACGTTGTTAATAACGTGGCATTTATCTTAATTACACTTTAGAAGGCAATTAGAGTACTGCCACAATGGCTTCACATAGTGGAACCATATTCTCAAGGGTTAGGCCTGCAACGTTAATACGGCCCGATCCTACGATATAAATACCGTATTCAGCACGTAAACGCTCAACTTGCTCTTTATTTAAACCACTAAATGAGAACATACCATTTTGGTCGATAATAAAGCTAAAGTCTTGCTTAGCACCTTTTTCTTGCAGCGTGGTCACTAACAGTTGGCGCATACGCTGAATACGTTCGCGCATGGTTGTTAGCTCTTCAATCCACTCTTCTTTTAACTCTGGGTTAGAAAGAATAGTTGTTACCACCGAAGCACCGTGTGCTGGTGGATTTGAGTAGTTTGCACGAATAATTGCTTTTGCTTGGCTAAAGGCTTTTTCAGCCGTGTCGCTATCTTTGGTAACAATGGTACATGCACCTACACGTTCATTGTAAAGACCGAAGTTTTTAGAATATGAACTTGCAACAATAAGCTCAGGATTTTTTTCTGCAAAGAGGCGTAAGCCTTGTGCATCTTCTTCAAGACCACGAGCAAAACCTTGGTATGCAAAGTCAAAAACAGGTAACCAGCCTTTTTCTGCTGATAACTCAGCTAATTGACGCCATTGTTCTTCAGTTGGATCAATACCGCTTGGGTTATGGCAGCAACCGTGGAACAGAACAACATCACCCGCTTGAGCTTTAGCTAGGCTTGCTAACATACCTTCAAAATCTAACCCACGATTTTCTGCATCGTAATAATCATAATTGCAGATTTCAAGACCCGCAGTTTGGAAAATATTGTTATGGTTAGGCCAAGTTGGGTTACTAATCCAAACACGTTTTGCTGTGGTTTGTTGAGCAATAAAATCAGCAGCAATGCGTAATGCACCAGTACCACCCGGAGCTTGTGCTGTACGTGCACGTTTTTCAGAGATAATAGGATGTTGTTCACCAAATAAAAGAGCTTGGGTCACATTGCCAAATTCAGGGATACCGCTAATAGGAAGGTAGTTTTTGGTGGTTTCGTTTTCTAACAGGTATTTTTCTGCTTTTTTAACTGTGGTTAAAACAGGGGTTTTACCTGTCTCATCCTTGTAAACACCAATCCCTAAGTTAATTTTGTTTTCACGAGGATCAGAACGGAAACTATCAGCTAAACCCAGAATAGGATCGGCTGGTGCAGCAATGATTTTCTCAAACATAGTGTAATTGTTCCCTAAGCTCAAAACGAAGCCGAAATATGAGTATCAAGAGTAACGCTATGAGACCTTTTTGCCAACTGTTTGTAGAGAAATTAACAAGAAGTTGTGAACTAAGTGAGAATAAATAGCAAATCAAGATGTAAATAAGTGAATATCCTGTGATTATATTAACATGTAAAAATAATCACTAAAAAGACATAATTGTTTAGTATGATAAACTTTTTGAAATTGTTAAAACTAAAGAAGTTGCGATATTTTTCATTGAATAAATAAACAGATCTACTACAAATGCAAAAATAAAGAGGAAGAAAACATTGAGAATAAGAAGAAAAAATCGAGCTAAATAACGAGAGATTAAGATTAGAAGTAGAGGTGTACAACAAATAAAAAAGCAACACCGAAGTGTTGCTTTTCAAATCAATTAACTTGACTGTTTAATTACCTAAGCGGTAATTAGAACTGATAAGTCAGACCTAAACCAACTACGTTGTCGTCATTCAGACCTAAAGCATTATCAGATTTCAGCAGGTTGATTTTGTAATCAACAACTGCAGTCATATTTTTGTTAAATTTGTAGAAAGAACCTACAGAGATATATTTAACTAAATCAGCATCAGAAACACTTGAAGCACCGTTAGCATCTAAATCTTTACCTTTAGATTGAACATAACCTAAAGATGGTTTGATACCTAAATCTTTAAAGTCATACTGTGCAGTTAACTCGATATTTTGAGTTTTGTTAGCGATGCCATCAGTATAAGTAGTCATGTTACGAGTTTCACCGTACATAGCGGCTAAGTAAACGTTGTTAGCTTCGAATTTACCACCGAAGTTCCATGCTTCAGCACGTTTGCCGTGAGCTGAAGATGCAATAAGACCACCGTTACCGTCTTGTTGAGCTGAAGTACGAGCAGAGTTAGAATAACCACCACCCAGTGTTACGCCCCAGCCTAAGTTATACTTAGTAGAGAAACCGAAACCGTCACCATTAGCTTTTGCGCCATCGCGAGTGTTAATGGTATTTTCGTTATTTTTGCCTTGGTATTGCAGAGCAAAATCTAAACCATCAACATAACCGAACATATCAGTGTTACGGTAAGTCAGAACGTTGCTAGTACGACCAGTCATGTAAACGTCAGTTTGTGACATTGAGTCGCCGCCCCATAAAGGCAGAACGTCTGTCCATGCGTTGGTGTCGTAAATTACACCGTAGTTACGACCGTAGTCCATTGAACCGTAGTCAGCAAATTTAAAACCAGCGTAAGCGAAACGAGTTTTCGCATTTTTATCGCTGCCTTCAACATTATTTGTTTTAACTTCGTATTCAAAACGACCGAAACCAACTAAATCTTTATTGATTTGAGTTTCGCCTTTGAAGCCGATACGTGCACGAGATGCATCACCGTCTTCACCTGAATCTTTATCAGCGAAGTAATGACGAACGTCAACTTTACCGTAGATGTCTACTTTGTTGCCGTCTTTGTTATACATTTCAGCTGCGTTTGCTGCACCAGCAAACATTAAAGCTGGGATTACCACTGCAAGAAGATTGCGCTTCATCATTATTATTACCCTCATTGGTGTTATTCAGACACCTTTGCCACTGCCAGAAATAGTTTCTTAATTTTTATGGAACTATTTATGAGAGTTAAGTGTCGTCTGTGTCGGGTGACAGTGTTCCATTGGTAAAAAATTTTATCTACCCCCAATTTGCTACAAAAACGAAAAAAGTGTAACAAATTGTAACTATGTATTTCAAAGTATGTATTTTTGGGAACTTTTGAATCAAATAACAGCCATGCATAAAAAAAGCCAACCTTGAGGTTGGCTTCTTCACTTAAGTAAAACTAGTACAATAAAACAGCAATGCAAATTTCCAGTTGAATACTAATTAATCACTAAATTAAAAATCTGCATTTCTTGGTGTACGTGGGAATGGAATAACTTCACGGACGTTTGCGACACCAGTCACATAAGCAACTAAACGTTCAAAACCTAAACCAAATCCAGAATGAGGTACGGTGCCATAACGACGCAGGTCACGATACCACCAGTAGTCTTCTTTGCTCATTCCCATTTCATCTAAACGTTTATCAAACATATCTAAACGCTCTTCACGTTGGGAACCACCGATGATTTCACCAATTCCTGGCGCTAAAACGTCCATTGCTGCAACTGTTTTACCGTCTTCATTCATACGCATATAGAATGCTTTGATATCTTTCGGGTAGTTTTTCACAACAACAGGTGCTTTAAAGTGTTTCTCTGCAAGATAACGCTCATGCTCGGAGGAGAGGTCAACACCCCAATAAACTGGGTTTTCAAATTTCTCACCACAGTTTTCAAGCACAGTAACTGCATCGGTATAATCAATTTGAGCAAAGTCAGAGGTGATAAAGTTTTCTAAGCGTGAGATAGCGTCTTTATCGACACGTTGTGCAAAGAACTCCATATCATCTTTACGCTCTGCTAACACCGCTGCAAAGGTATATTTCAACATTTTTTCAGCAAGGGCTGCAATATCGTTAAGATCAGCAAATGCCACTTCAGGCTCAACCATCCAGAATTCAGCGAGGTGACGGCTGGTATTTGAGTTTTCAGCACGGAATGTTGGACCGAAAGTATACACTTTGCTTAATGCAGAGGCGTAAGTTTCACCATTTAGCTGACCAGAAACCGTTAAAAACGCTTCACGGCCAAAAAAGTCTTCACTGAAATCGACTTCGCCTTTATCTGTGCGTGGCAGATTGTTCATATCTAATGTAGAGACACGGAACATCTCACCAGCACCTTCTGTATCAGCCGCAGTGATTAGTGGCGTAGAAACCCAGAAGAAGCCTTGTTCATCGAAGAAACGATGTAGTGCTTGTGCTAATGTGTGACGAACACGAGCAACTGCACCAATTAAGTTAGTACGAGGACGAAGGTGAGCAACTTCACGTAGGTACTCAATACTATGACGTTTGGCGGCCATCGGATAAGTTTCCGGATCATCGACCATTCCTACCACAACAATTTGAGTGGCTTGAATTTCAAAGTTCTGTCCCTGGCCCGGAGATTCAACAATTTTACCGGTGACTTCCACAGAACAGCCTGTGGTTAAGTGCAGCACTTCATCTTGATAATTCGGTAAATTATTATTAATGATGGCCTGTACTGGATTAAAGCAGGAACCGTCATAGACGGTAAGGAATGAGATACCAGCTTTTGAATCTCTTCTTGTACGTACCCAACCGCGAACGGTGACGTCTTCGCCAACCGCGATACGGCCTTGCAGTACGTCGACTACAGGCGCAACGATCATAAATAAATCTCTCTTCATTTAATTAAAATAATTGTTTGATTAGTTCATCTGTCCCTGTTGGACAGTTTTTCTATGTTACTTGCAATAGCGCAGGAAACAAGTAGGAAATTTTAGTTTAAAGAGTCAATAAAGAAGAGAAAAGCTTTTGTATAAAATAAATTGATAAAAATAGATGAAATATTGATAAAAGTAGCTGTTATGGCAGAGGTAGGACAAAAGAAAGGGCAATTTTTACCCTTTCTTTTATTAATGAAGATTTTTCGCTAATTAACAGGCTTGTTTAACGAGAGGAACGTCAAAGGCTTTGCGTAGCTTGTCAACAAAGTCATTGTCGTCACAAATAGTTTTACCTGGACTATCTGATAATTTAGCAACTGGCTTACCATTACACTCCACCAGCTTAATCACAATATTAAGCGGTGTGATTTCAGGAATGTTGCAAGTAAGTCGAGTACCAATACCAAAGATCAAACGAATACGCTTATGGAAATGTTTATAAAGTACCAGTGCTTTTTGAAAATCGAGACTATCAGAAAAGACTAATACTTTACTCATTGGATCTATGCCCAATTTTTCATAATGTGTGATCGCTTTTTCACCCCATTCAATAGGATCGCCAGAGTCGTGACGTAAACCTTGGTAGCTCTCTGCAAAGGTTTTATCAAAATCACGCAAAAATGCATCCATTGTAATGCAATCTGTTAATGCGATACCTAATTGATCAGGATATTCATCTAACCAAGACTGCAAGGCGGCACGCTGACTGTTTGCCAGTTCAGGGCTAATCTGTTGATGAGCCTGAAACCACTCGTGAGCTTGTGTTCCCACTGGAGTTAATTGCATCCGTTCAGCTAAATGATAGTTACTTGTACCAATAAGATAAGGGAAATGATTTTTTAGCTCATCCACAATGGCACATTGCACATCATAAGAAAAACGGCGGCGAGTACCAAAATCCATCAACTTGAAATCAGCTAAGTCAATCTGCTGCTCAGCAGCATCACGGTAGAAGATATCAATTAATTTACGTAGTTGATTAACGGCATCATCAGGCGTGATTTGAGGTGAGCGAGCACGATGTACAATTTCACTCACTAAAGCCAACAACGGAACTTCCCATAGAATAACTTCGCGCCAAGGGCCTGTTATTCTGATCGTCAGTTGGTTTTCAGGTGTTGTTGAAATTTGGACTTGTTCTGGTTTAAAGCGAAAATGCTTAAACCATTGCAGATAGTCATTTTTGAAAAAGGGGAGACTCTGAAGATAGTCAAATTCTTCATTCGTTAATGACAGGTCTGCCATCATATTAACTTGATGGCGTAAGGTTGTTGCATATTCACCTAGACGTTCATCACTCCGACAGCGGAACTCAGCAACGACAGGAATATCACTATAATGGTGGTAAACCGCTTGTTGCATGTGGAGCTTATATGCATCGGTATCCAACAGTGATGTAATAATCGGTGTAGCGTCTAAAATCATAGCGCGTCAAGCATCCTCACGGAGCGTTTTTATGTCTGCTAAATCGTTAAGGTTGGAGAGTATACCCGAATATGACGACAAAGCGTCACTATTCAACAATATTTCTCAGCGACATAAAAACAAGCTGTAAAACTTAGATGAGTTTACCACGTTAAACATAATTTGGGAGTATATTAGCATCATTTACCAAATAAATTGATTACATGTATTAATAAACTATTAACATTCTGTTGACTTTTAATGTTTTCAATTGAATATTCGACTGGCTAAACAGATTTTTGACGAGTAAGCTTTGGTAATATAACCGTTAAATAGTCGTGTTAACTAAAAGGTTTTTTCTATGACACAACAAAGAATCGCGAAATTTCGCAAAGATTATCGTGCCCCTGACTACACAATCACCGATTTACATCTTGATTTTATCTTAGATAAAGAAAATACCCAGGTTACGGCGATAAGCCAGTGTAAACGCCTAAACTCAGATGCAACAGCATTAGTGTTAGATGGTGAAGACTTAACATTAAAATCAATTGCAGTAAATGATGTTGCTTGGACACACTATAAAGAAGAAAACGGCAAACTCATCATTGAACAATTGCCAGAGCAATTTACATTAAAAATTGTTAACGAGATTAATCCATCAGCTAATACAGCATTAGAAGGGCTGTATGTTTCTGGTGATGCATTATGTACACAGTGCGAAGCTGAAGGTTTTCGCCATATTACTTACTATTTAGATAGACCGGATGTATTAGCTCGTTACACCACAACAATTACGGCAGACAAAAAACAGTATCCTTATTTATTGTCAAATGGTAACCGTATTGCACAAGGTGAACTTGATGATGGTCGTCATTGGGTAACATGGGAAGATCCACATCCAAAACCAAGTTATTTATTTGCGGTAGTGGCGGGTGACTTTGATGTATTACGAGATACTTTTATCACCAAAAGCGGTCGAGAAGTCGCTTTAGAGCTTTTTGTTGATAAAGGTAATTTAGATCGTGCAGATTGGGCAATGACATCATTGAAAAATGCGATGGCATGGGATCAATCTCGCTTTAATTTAGAATACGATCTCGATATCTATATGATAGTCGCCGTTGACTTCTTTAATATGGGTGCGATGGAGAATAAAGGGCTGAATGTCTTTAACTCTAAATATGTACTAGCAAAAAGTGAAACAGCTACTGACAAAGATTACTTAGGTATTGAGTCTGTTATTGGTCATGAATATTTCCATAACTGGACAGGTAACCGCATCACTTGTCGTGATTGGTTCCAATTAAGCCTAAAAGAAGGTTTAACCGTTTTCCGTGATCAAGAATTTAGCTCTGACTTAGGCTCTCGCTCTGTTAATCGTATCAATAATGTACGAGTGATGCGTACCGCACAGTTTGCAGAAGATGCAAGCCCAATGGCGCATCCAATTCGTCCTGATAGTGTGATCGAAATGAACAACTTTTATACTTTAACAGTATATGAAAAAGGTTCAGAAGTGATCCGAATGATCCACACCTTATTAGGCGAAGAGCAATTCCAAGCTGGCATTCAAATGTATATTCATCGCCACGATGGTAGTGCTGCAACTTGTGACGATTTTATTCAAGCAATGGAAGATGCCTCTAATGTTGATCTGACTTTATTCCGTCGTTGGTATAGCCAATCAGGTACGCCACAACTGACAGTTCGTGATAGTTATGATGCTAATAAAAAGCAATACACTTTAACTGTTAGCCAAATGACGCCACCAACAGCGGATCAAACTGAAAAACAGCCATTACATATTCCATTAGATATTGAATTGTATGATAGCAAAGGCAATGTGGTTCCACTGCGTTCACAAGGTCAAACTATTTCTAATGTATTGAATGTGGTACGTGAAGAGCAGCAGTTTATCTTTGACGATGTGCCAGAACAACCGATCCCATCTTTATTACGTGAATTCTCTGCGCCTGTAAAACTTGACTATCCATTTACAGATGAGCAACTCTCTTTCTTAATGAAATATGCACGTAATGCATTTTCACGTTGGGATGCAGCTCAAGCATTATTAGGTCGCTATATAAAAGAAAATGTTGCCCGAATTCAAAAAGGCGAAACCTGTATTCTTCCTGAAATGGTAGTTGATGCTTTCCGTGCAGTATTACTCGATAAAGATATTGATCCTGCATTAGCTGCACTTATTCTGACATTACCAACAGATGT
This sequence comes from Proteus sp. ZN5, assembly GCF_011046025.1. GTDB lineage: Bacteria > Pseudomonadota > Gammaproteobacteria > Enterobacterales > Enterobacteriaceae > Proteus. Next base: position 3,310,793 of record NZ_CP047639.1, on the reverse strand, counting down.
CGAAGCGGGTGAATCATTTAGTATTATTGATCCTGCTGCCATCCATAAAGCGCTTGGTTTTATTCGTAAAACACTCGCAACTGAAATGGCCGATGAATTTTCTGCTGTTCATCATTCAATGCATATTGGTGCTTATCGTGTTAATCATGATGATATTGCAAAACGTGATTTACGCAATGTTTGCTTAGGTTATTTAGCAGTTGAAAATGAGCAAACAGGCAACAAACTTGTTGATGCGCAATATCACAATAGCGATAACATGACCGACGCACTTGCCGCACTTAGCGCGGCTGTAATGGCTCAGTTACCTTGCAAAGATGCGTTATTACAAGAATTTGATGATAAATGGCATCAAGATGGGTTAGTAATGGATAAATGGTTTAGTTTACAAGCCATGAGCCCAGCAGCAGATGTGTTACAGACAGTACGTAGTCTGTTATCTCATCGCTCATTTACACTTGCAAACCCTAACCGTACTCGTGCGTTAATTGGTGCATTTGTAAATAATAACCCAGTCGCTTTCCACGCTGAAGATGGTTCTGGTTACTTATTATTGACAGAAATTCTGACTGACTTAAATAGCCGTAATCCACAAGTTGCATCGCGTCTTATTGAGCCGTTTATCCGCCTCAAACGTTATGATGCAACACGCCAAGAAAAAATGCGTACAGAGTTATTAAAACTGAAAGAACTTGAGAATTTATCAGGTGATTTATATGAGAAAATCACCAAAGCTTTAGCTGATTAATATTACGTTTTATATCACTTTATGAGTGAGTAAATAGTATAAGATCAGCATGGTAATTAGATCCCCAGCATAGTCTGGGGATTTTTTATGGCAAATTGTGAAATTGAAACGTTTACTTTTCGCGCTTTTATCTATATGATGCACGACGCTTAAATTGTCGTAGACATATCATTCCTAATACCCGATATTCTCAATGGAGATCGTATGTATTATTCCTTAGTAAGGAAGGCATTGTTTCGGCTAGATCCTGAACGTGCCCATGATTTTACCTTCCGTCAGTTAAAACGTTTATCTCATTCCCCATTTCAATTTCTTATTCAGCAGTCACTTCCTTCAAAACCCGTTTCCTGTATGGGACTCTCATTTAAAAATCCACTTGGTCTTGCCGCCGGTCTTGATAAAAATGGTGATTGTATAGATGCATTGGGTGCAATGGGATTTGGTTTTATTGAAGTTGGTACGGTGACACCTCGTCCTCAAGTAGGAAATGATAAACCTCGTTTATTTCGCTTAGTAGAAGCTGAAGGCTTAATTAACCGAATGGGCTTTAATAACCTCGGTGTTGATAACTTAATTGAAAATGTAAAACAATCTCGTTATGGTGGTGTGCTGGGTATTAATATCGGTAAAAATAAAGATACTCCAGTAGAGCAAGGTAAAGATGACTATCTGATTTGTATGGAAAAAGTCTATGCTCATGCCGGTTATATCGCAATCAATATATCATCACCAAATACCCCCGGTTTGCGTACTCTACAATACGGTGAAGCATTAGACGATCTGCTATCAGCAATTAAAAACAAACAATTAGAGTTGCAAGGAAAATATCAAAAATATGTTCCTGTCGCTGTTAAAATTGCACCTGATTTAACACATGAAGAATTAATTCAAGTTGCAGATAGCTTAGTGCGTCATCATATTGATGGTGTTATTGCGACAAATACCACATTAGATAAATCATTAGTTAGTGGGTTAGATCACTGTAATGAAGCTGGGGGATTAAGTGGTCGCCCGGTACAATCAAAAAGTACACAAATAATTCGCCAATTAAATGAAGAATTAAAAGGTGCATTACCTATTATTGGCGTTGGTGGAATTGATTCATTAACGGCAGCCAGAGAAAAAATGGATGCTGGTGCTTCTCTTATTCAAGTCTATTCAGGATTCATTTATCAAGGTCCTGCACTTATCAAATCTATAATTAATCATATCTAAATACATTTAATAATGAGTTAGGGGCTTTTCTTCTGCCCTTAACTCGTTTATATTGCCCCTAGTTGGTTATTTTTTATTAAATTGCACTGATTGTGCTTAATTAATAGTAAAATGAATCCTGTTTTTGTTAGGTGATATTAAATATTTTATTTAGGTCATTTAATTTTGATTGTTTATCAGAGTATAAAACAGGGAATGAATCGAAGGGGGATTAATTAGTGATAATAAAACCCGATGATCGCTGGCGTTGGTATTTTGATGTTGAGCAACAAAAATTAATGCTTGATTTAGCAAATGGTATGGTTTTTCGTTCCCGCTTTCCAAGCAAAATGTTGAGTGAAAGTGCTCGACAATCAGCATCTTTTACCGTCGATGATGCAGCTCTTTATTATGGATACGATGAGCAAATTCGACAAATAGATATGCCATCAGAATCAAGAGCTGAATTAGCTTTAAATGCATTAATAGCCCATCGCTTTTTAAAGCCACTGATGCCTAAGAGTTGGTATTTTGAAGTTAACGATAATCAAATCAACCCTTATTTATCTCAAGTGGTAGAAGCCTCATTAAAAGAAGAAGACGAAACGGCTCTTTTTTTAGTGACTGAAGTGGGCGCTCAAGCTTGTTTATGTTTATTAGCTCAACCGCAGTTAACATTATTTGATAGAACACTTAATTTTTGTGACCCAATAAAAATTATGAATGATAGGTTAAGCAATTACCATAAAGAGTCAGAGTCAGGATCATTTTTGTACGAGAAAGTTATTTAACAAAAAGAGTAAAAAGGACTTACTCTTTTTATTGTCACTCATTATTTATAACATTCTAAAAACCAATTCACCTTAAACAACACTTCCCAAAATCAAATCTTCATTACTCTCTTTCTGTGTCTTTTTCTAGAAACAAATAAATAAGTTTATTGATAATTCATTATTGAGTTTTTAATAAGATAATTCTTATTAAATAAACTGTTTTATTTAAAATAAAAAAGAAGGTAAGGGCAAATTACCTTCTTTTAATTTGCGATAAAGATAAGTGTTATTTTTTATTAAGTGAAAGTTTTACATTACCGTTAGGAATACAGCTACAGGCTAAGATTTTACCTGAGCGTTTAATTGCGCCAGCTTTTAATGCGTTAACATCACCTTCATCTAATTGGATAACACAAGAGCCACAAAGGCCAGCTCGGCAACTATAAGGAATGGTATAACCATTATTTTCAAGCTGTTCTAACAGAACTTCTTGGTTATTACCTTCAAAAACCTCGCCGTTAAATTCAATGCTAACAGTCTGTTCTTGTGTGTTTTCAATGACAGGCGCTGATTCTGTTTCGATAGGTGTTGTTACAAGATATTGTTTTGCTTCTTTATAAGCTAACACCTCAACAGTATCTCCTACACGAATAATACCAGTTTGACGAATGATGACATTTTGACCAAAATCGACATCGCCAGTTTCATCACTACGGAATGTTTGCAGTGTTGCTAGTGGTTCTGTGTTAGGATGTTTTACGCCTTTATCAATACTAATTGTGGTCATGATGCAACGGCTACAAGGTTTCATCAGATCCATCACAACAGAGCCAACACGAATAGTCTGCCAAGTATCTTCTTCAAAAGGCTTTGCACCTGTTACGAGGATATTCCCTCGAAATTGCTCAATATTAATTGAAGCAGGGCAACGCTGTTGTAAGTATTGAAATGAGGCTTCATTAATTAATAAGTAAGGGTAACCATCAGCGAAAGAAACAGCGGTTTCTGGATTTTTTTTCACTCGACGTGTCGATTTTTCGCCAGTCCAACGAAGTTGAACATCCATTTTTAAATAACGACTGAACCACTGATTTATTTCATCTGGCGCCACATACGCGGTAAAATGGTTGCCCCAAACTTCTGTCGGTTGCAATGAGGTCTCAAAATCTTGATAGGTGATAGCAATACCTTCACCATCAGGTGCTTGAATATAAATACCATTTGCCATGACAGAGGGAATAAAACACAGCAAAACGGGAAATTTTCGTGCCGTGATAAAAGTCCCTTCTGGGGTGGTTATCATAAAATCGCGATCAAACGTGAATCCGCTCTCACGAGCAAATGCATGAGAAAGTCGAATTCCCTTCATTGATTTAACTGGGTGTATATAAAGGCGTGAAACGTTGATCATCGGTGCTCCCAAAAGACATTATTATTTTTTATAGCCAGTAACTTTATGACAACGTAATACAATTAGCTATAATGCCCAACAATTTTATTTTAGGTGGTAACAATATTATGCGCTCTCTGTTTGCCAGCACAGGCCGAGGTCTGGAAGAACTATTAAAATCTGAACTTGAACACCTTGGTGCTCAGGCTTGCCAGATAACACAAGGCGGTGTTTATTTCCGTGCTGATGATAAAACCATGTATCAGTCTTTACTTTGGAGTCGTTTAGCGTCGCGCATTATGTTGCCGTTAAATGAATTCAATGTTTATAGTGATCTAGACTTATACCTTGGTGTGCAGGCAATTGATTGGAGTGAGATTTTTACTGTTGATCAGACTTTTGCTATCCATTTTAATGGTACGAATGACATTATTCGTAATAGCCAATATGGTGCATTAAAAGCGAAAGATGCGATCGTTGACTCATTCCAACGTAAAATAGGGCAACGTCCGGATGTCGCTAAACAATCCCCTGATATCCGCTTAACCATTCACCTTCATAAAGAAAAAGCCTCGCTATCTTTAGATTTAAGTGGTGATGGTTTACATCAGCGCGGCTACCGCGACTTAACAGGGCAAGCACCTTTAAAAGAGAACTTAGCTGCCGCAATTATTATGCGTTCAGGCTGGAAAATTGACACACCACTGATCGACCCAATGTGTGGCTCTGGTACATTATTAATTGAAGCAGCCATGATGGCGACTGATTGTGCCCCAGCATTAAATCGTGTGCATTGGGGTTTCCGTCATTGGTTAGGCCACGATGAAGCGTTGTGGAAAGAAGTGACCCATGAAGCTTTTGCCCGTTTCCGTGAAGGTAAAAAGAATACTACTGCGCGTTTCTATGGTTTTGATGTTGATAAGCGCGTATTGGATATGGCAAGAGCCAACGCACGCAGAGCCGATGTTGCCGAACTTATCACATTTGCTCATGGTGATGCGGCTAAACTGACAAACCCTGTTTCAGCAGAAATCAAAGGGACAATTATCAGCAACCCACCATATGGTGAACGCTTGGAAAGTGAACCTGCATTAATTGCACTTCACAGCCAATTAGGAAGAGCGGTAAAAGCACACTTCCCAGGTTGGAGATTGTCACTATTTAGTGCATCACCTGAGTTGTTAAGTTGCATTCAATTACGTGCTGAACGAGAGTTCAAAGCAAAAAATGGTCCTCTAGATTGTGTACAAAAGAACTATTTGCTTTCTGATACACCATCAACGATTAACACTGGACTTGCGGAAGATTTTGCAAACCGTTTACGTAAAAATGAGAAAAAACTCGCGAAATGGGCAAAACAACAGCAAATTGAATGTTATCGTTTATACGATGCTGATTTACCTGAATATAATGTTGCTGTCGATCGCTATGGCGATAAAGTGGTTATCCAAGAGTATGCGCCACCTAAAACAGTTAATGAGCACAAAGCTCGCCAGCGTTTATTTGATGTGATTAGTGCCACAATGGAAGTACTGGCATTACGTTCTGATCAACTGATTTTAAAAACCCGCCAACGTCAAAAAGGCAAACAGCAATATGAAAAAATGGCCGAAAAGGGTGATTTCTTCTTAGTTGACGAATTTGGTGCAAAATTCTGGGTGAACTTAACAGATTATCTTGATACAGGGTTGTTCTTAGATCACCGTATTGCACGAAAAATGTTGGGTGAAATGAGCAATGGAAAAGACTTCTTAAATCTTTTTGCTTATACCGGTACGGCTTCTGTTCACGCGGGAATTGGTGGTGCAAAAAGTACAACAACGGTTGATATGTCACGTACTTATCTTGAATGGGCTGAGAAAAACTTCCAAGCGAATGGCCTATCGGGTAGACAACACCGTTTAATGCAAGCAGATTGCATTCAGTGGTTAATGCAGAGCAATGAACAATTTGATGTGATTTTTATCGATCCGCCTACGTTTTCTAACTCAAAACGAATGGAAAACACCTTTGATGTGCAGCGTGATCACATTGAACTAATGAAGCATCTGAAACGTTTGTTAAGAAAAGGCGGAACAATTATGTTCTCAAATAACAAACGTGGATTCAAAATGGAACATGACGAGTTAGCAAAAATTGGGTTGTGTGCAAAAGAGATAACACAGAAAACATTATCACAAGACTTTGCACGTAACCGCCAAATTCACAATTGCTGGCTGTTAACTCATGCTGGTGAGGAATAATTTACAATGCCGTTAATTAGTTTGACAGGGGCTTATTTATCTTTCAGTGATGCCCCACTATTAGATAGCACCGATTTATTTATTGAAGAAAATGAACGCGTTTGTTTAGTTGGGCGTAATGGTGCAGGTAAATCAACACTATTAAGAGTGTTATCTAAAGAGCAACCTTTAGATGACGGTCAAGTTGTTTATGAGCAAGATCTTGTGACTGCTCGCTTACAGCAAGATCCTCCAAGAGATATTGAAGGCACTATCTTTGACTTTGTTGCTGAAGGTGTTGAAGAAGATGCTAAATATCTAACGGATTATCACCATATTTCTAAACTGATTGAGACAGATCCTTCTGATAAAAATCTCAATAAAATGGCAGAGCTACAAGAAGTACTTGATAGCCGTAATTTGTGGTTGCTTGATAGCCGAATTGCAGAAGTGCTAGAAAAACTTGGTTTAGATGGTGAAGCTGAGCTTTCTTCTCTATCAGGTGGTTGGCTAAGAAAAGCAGCCTTAGGGCGTGCATTAGTTAGCGCACCAAGAGTGCTGTTTTTAGATGAACCAACAAACCACCTTGATATTGAAACGATCCTTTGGCTTGAGAAATTCTTAAAAGATTTCCAAGGAAGTATCGTGTTTATTTCCCATGACCGTTCATTTATCCGTAATATGGCAACGCGTATTATCGATCTTGATCGTGGAAAACTTTCTTCATGGCCGGGAAATTACGATAAATACCTTGAAAGCAAAGAAGAAGCATTGCGTGTTGAAGAGCAACAAAACGCTGAGTTTGATCGTAAATTAGCGCAAGAAGAAGCGTGGATACGCCAAGGCATTAAAGCACGACGTACTCGTAACGAAGGTCGTGTAAGAGCATTGAAAGCATTACGTGTTGAACGTAGTGAACGCCGTGAAGTGTTAGGCAGTGCACGTATGCAAGTCGAAGAAGCTACGCGTTCTGGTAAAATCGTATTCGAGTTAGAAGATGTTAATTACAGCATTGGAACCCGCAAGTTAGTTCGTGATTTTTCTGCCAAAGTACAACGTGGCGATAAAATTGCGTTGGTGGGGCCGAATGGTTGCGGTAAAACCACTTTATTGAAACTTATGCTAGGCGATTTAAAAGCAGACAGTGGTCGCGTTCATTGTGGTACTAAGCTTGAAGTTGCTTATTTTGATCAGCACCGTGCAACACTTGATCCTGATAAAACAGTGATGGACAATCTTGCTGAAGGTAAGCAAGAAGTGATGGTAAATGGTCGTCCTCGCCATGTACTTGGTTATTTGCAAGACTTTTTATTTCCACCTAAACGTGCAATGACGCCTGTTCGCGCACTTTCAGGAGGTGAGAGAAACCGTCTATTGCTAGCACGTTTATTCTTAAAACCAAGTAACTTACTTATTCTCGATGAGCCAACCAATGATCTCGATGTTGAAACATTGGAATTGCTAGAAGAACTCGTTGATGCTTACCAAGGCACTGTTTTACTGGTTAGCCATGATCGTGAATTTGTTGATAATAGTGTGACCGAGTGTTGGATCTTTGAAGGTGATGGTGTTATTAACAGCTACGTTGGTGGATATTACGATGCTCAACAACAAAGAGCACAGTCGGTTTCACTAAAGAGTGAGGCAAACAAATCACGTAATGCACCAGAAAAAGCTGAAAAAGAAGCAAAAGCGAAAGATAGCTCTAAAAAGAACACTCGCACTAACAAGTTAAGTTATCATTTGACGCGAGAACTCGAGCAACTTCCTGCGAAATTAGAAAGCTTGGAATCACAGTTAAGTGAGTTACAAGAAGAAGTGAGTGGGGCAGATTTCTTTACTCGTCCTCATGAAGAGACAGAAAAAGTCTTGAAGGCGCTTGCAGATAAAGAACAAGAGCTTGAAACGGCTTTTGATAGATGGCAAGAGCTAGAATTGATGCAAAACGGCGAATAGCCAACCGAAAACGGGGCATCACGCCCCGTTTTACTTTCTGGATTAAATATTCTTTTATTGATTATTCTAAATAAGAGGTGTCGCTGTGTGCTCTGGTCAACAACATCGTCATGAACATAAACATGAGCAAATATTATGTCCTCAGTGCGATCTGGTGGTCAGTGTTCCTCAGTTAGCACAAGGAACAAAAGCAACATGCCCTCGTTGCCATACAGTATTAACTGCACGTTGGCGCCAACCTTTTTATCAACCTGTTGCATTAGCAATCAGCGCATTATTTATGTTGCTGATGGCAAGCCAGTTTACCTTCGTGAGTATGGAGGTAGCGGGTATCACCAGTAATGTCACACTAATGCAAATCCCAACGGTTATGTTTAGTGAAAATTATGTCGAATTAGGCGCACTTTTCCTATTGTTTGTCCAAATTGTGCCTGCTTTTTGTATGGTGGCAATCTTACTTCTTTGCACTCCCATTCAATTACCTAGAAAACTACAAATTTGGTTATCGCGTATTTTATTCCAATTAAAATCGTGGTGTATGGCAGAAATTTTTCTTGCGGGAATTTTAGTTAGCTTTGTAAAATTAATGGCTTATGGTGATATTGGACTCGGTCTTAGTTTTTTGCCTTATGTGCTTTATTGTTTATTTCAAATTCGAGCATTCCAGTGCCTTGATAGACATACTTTATGGGAAAAATTAGAACCTCGTCCAAATTATCCTGATATTGAATCGGGTAAGTCTGGGTTAAAACAAGGGGTTAGATTATGTCGTTCATGTACGGCAATTTTACCTGCGGATCAATACGAATGTAGCCGTTGTGAAGTTAAAGGACATGCAAGAAGACCTAAAAGTTTACAATGGACGGTCTCTTTGTTGATTACGTCATTAATTCTTTATATCCCCGCTAATTTATTACCCATTATGGTCACTGAATCTTTAGGTAATAATATTTACTCAACCATTATGGCTGGGGTTATTTTGTTATGGGAAGATGGCTCCTATCCTGTCGCAATGGTGATATTTATTGCCAGCATTATGGTACCAAGTTTAAAAATGCTCGCTATTGCTTGGCTGTGTTGGGATGCACATAAATCTAATGGAAAAAGAGATCCTGCTAGAATGCATTTTCTCTATGAAGTTGTTGAATATGTAGGGCGTTGGTCGATGATTGACGTCTTCGTAATTGCTGTTTTAGCTTCATTAGTCAGAATGGGACGTCTGATGAGCATCTATCCTGATTTTGGAGTGGTGCTATTTGCATTGGTTGTAGTGTTAACTATGTTCTCTGCAATGATGTTTGATCCTCGGTTGACGTGGGATAAGTGTACAACCGATGATGATAAAACCACGATTAAGGAGCCTAAGGGTGACTGAAAAGAATGAAACTGCTTTAACTGAAGCAAAAATTAACAAGCTAAAAAGCTGGTCTCCAGTTTGGATCATACCACTTGTCACCTTACTGATTGGTGCGTGGATACTTTATTATCATTTCAGCCATCAGGGTCCAGAAGTTACATTAATTACCTATAATGCAGATGGCATTGAAGCAGGTAAAACCAAAATTAAAAGTCGCAGTGTAGATATTGGTCTAGTTGAAAGTGTCACACTCGATAGCAATTTTAGTCGAGTTATTATCACGGCTCGCCTTGATAAAGGAATGAAAGAGTTATTACGCGCGGATACTGCATTTTGGGTTGTAAGGCCTCAAGTCGGTAAAGAAGGTGTAACGGGTTTAGGGACTTTACTTTCGGGTGCTTATATAGAGCTACAACCGGGGCTAAAGGGTAAAGAAGAAGATGAATTTAATCTTCTCGATTCTCCACCGCTAGCCTCGCCAGATGCAAAAGGTATTCGCATTAATTTAGTCAGTGAAAGAGCTGGCCAACTAAATGCGGGTGATCCTGTTTTATTCAGAGGTTACCAAGTCGGTTCTGTTGAAACCAGTGAATTTAATATTGATAAACGAGATATGCATTATCAACTCTTTATCAAAGCACCTTATGACAAAATGGTGACATCGAATGTTCGATTCTGGAAAGATTCCGGTATCGCTTTTGATATGTCTTCATCGGGTGTACGTGTTGAGATGGCATCACTTTCTACACTCTTTAGTGGAGGTGTTAGTTTTGATGTTCCTGCGGGATGGGTGCCTGGTGATCCTATTGCACCTAAAACAGAATTTAAGCTTTATGATAATGAAAAGAGTATTCAAAACTCGTTGTATACCGATTATCGTAGCTACATTATGTTCTTCTCTGATTCTGTAAGAGGATTGCAAGCTGGAGCGCCTGTTGAATTCCGAGGAATTCGTATGGGAACGGTTGTACAAGTACCTTATTACACTAAAGGTATGCAACAATCGCTGGATAAGGATTTTCGTATTCCTGTACTTATCCATGTTGAGCCAGAACGTTTCGCCAATGATGTCGGTGAGAGTTTTGACTTCGTTAAAGAAATAGCCTCAGCTTCTAATAATGGATTAAGAGCATCACTGAAATCAGGTAACCTTTTAACTGGTGCACTTTATATTGATCTTGATTTCTATCCTGATGAAACTCAATGGAAAGGCCCACAAGAAGTTGCCGGTTTCCAACAAATTCCGACAGTTGGTTCTGGTTTAGCGCAAATTCAGCAAAAAGTGATGACATCACTGGACAAGATCAACAATCTTCCTGTTGAACCAATGCTTAAAGAGATGACAGCAACATTATCTGAAAGCCAAAAAGCTGTCAGTGAAGCTAAAGAAACACTGAAGTCATTGAATGCCATGATTGGTAGTGATGAATTTAGAAATCTTCCTAATGATATTCAGCAGTCATTAAAAGAGATCAATCGTAGTATGCAAGGCTTCCAACCAGGTTCTCCTGCATACGGAAAAATGATTGATAATATGCAGCAGCTTGATCAAGTGTTAAGAGAGATGCAGCCTTTATTGAAAACATTAAACAATAAGAGCAACGCATTGATTTTTGAAGCGAAGGAAGGTAAAGATCCTGAACCAAAGAGGGCTGAAAAATGATAAAATACATCATTGGGGTATTTGTATTGATGTTAACGGCATGTTCAAGCCAGACTAATAAAACGTATTATCAGTTACCTGATGTTTATCAAGGTGGCGTGTCAGAACAAACCTCGGCAACTCAGTCAACCAAGAAGCCTCAAATTTGGGTTCAGCCGATCCGTTTATCTAATATGCTAGTCAATGCTGGAATTGTTTATCAAACGACGGATATTAACTATACCGTGGCTAATCAGCACCTATGGATTAATCCACTTGATCAGCAATTACAACAGAACCTTATTTCAGGTTTAACAAAAGAATTACCGGGTACAGTGGTTGCTAATCAACCTGTTGAAGATAATTTAGCGAAATTAACAGTCACGGTTAATTACTTTCAAGGTCGCTATGATGGACAGGTAATTATTTCGGGTGATTGGATTTATACTGAAAACAATAAAGTGATTAATCAGCCATTCTCTTTAGTTTTAACACAAACAGAAGATGGTTATCCAGCTTTAGTGCGTACATTAGGACAGGGATGGGAGCAAGTTGTTTCTGATATAGCGAAAGCAATTCAAGCTCAATACTAACTGACTTAGCATTACGTTTATTCAAACCCAATATTCTCTTAAATTGTATTTAAGTTGAATGTTGGGTTTTGTTTATAAAAAAGAATAAGGGAAACAATATGTTAGAAATCCTTAAAAAGAAATATCCCACTGCGATCAGTTGGTCATTTGGTGATAATGCTCAGTTAGCGGATGAGCTTGCTATGCTGGTGGTAGAAGGAAAAAAAACGGCAACGTGTAGCTCATTAAATGGCTTTTTTAGTGACAGCGTTATTCCTGTTATTGGGGGATTTAGTATTATTCTAAACAGTCAAAATGAGCCAGTTTGTGTTATTCGAACACGTTCTTTGCAGCTAATCCGATTTAATGAAGTCACTGAAGAATTGGCTAAGAGAGAAGGTGAAGGCGATTTAAGTTTGGCATATTGGCAAGAAGGGCATAAAGATTTCTTTAATCGAGAAGGCCATTTTTCAGAAGATATGGAGTTGGTATTTGAAGAGTTTGAATTAATAGAAGTATGTAAGAGGTGTTAATAGCCTCTTTTATTTTCAATAATGGCTAATTCCTTAATAAAACAAAGGTAATTAAAAAGAGTTTTCTACAAAAAAATAAAAATAGAGCAAAAAATTATATTCATAAACTAAGTCTTATATTGACATAAATTTAAATAAAAACATCATTTTATCTTATTTAATTTATTGGTTTTATAAGATAAAAATAAAAAATTATTTTTTTATTTCTTTATTTTTACTAAATATCAAAGAGTTATATTTTAATGTGATATAACCCATTAAAAGAATTAGTTAATGTTTCAATTAAAGCATTAGATAAAATAAATGATAACCATGGTTATTAAAATTACTCTTGGCTTAACATCACAAATATGACATTTGTATTAACTTCTTTACTTGCTTAAATGCTCAATAAAGCGTATCAATTTATAGTGGTTGTTGAAAAAACAATCATTATCTTTCCGCTTAAACTTAGAACGTGAGGGTTGTCTAGATATGAAAAGACAGAAACGAGATCGTTTAGCAAGAGCATTATCGAAAGGTTATCAAGCTGGTATGCAAGGCCGTTCTAAAGAACTTTGCCCTTATTTCGCCATTGATGCGCGTTCACATTGGCTTGGAGGCTGGCGACAGGCCATGGAAGATCGCCCGAGTCTGGTAAAATAAATAACCCGTCGTAGTGAAATAGATAATAGCTTATTTGTAGTTCTATTAAATATTATCACTAAGATTTTACCGACAATCAGAACGAGGGTTATTTATATACATTCCTATGTACACATTGAGCATAGGACAATTTAAGTATAAATAACAAACAATCAATTTGGATATAAAAAAGGCTTACAGTTTTGTAAGCCTTTTTACGTTATATTATCATTACTTTTTTAATTTTATTTCATGAAAACTTTTGCGTAAGCGAAAACCATAAATAGTAAGAAAAATAGCAAGTATTGTATTGACAGAATTATATAGCCAATCAATTTCTTCTGAAGTAAACCAAGGTATAAAAGATGTAAATATCAGAAATATACCACCATAAAACATAAAGTCTGCCTGTTTTTAGATACTTTTCCTTTATGAATCACTTATTTTCCTTAAATTATTTTTATAAAGATTAATTTAACTTAAAGATTTTCTTTTGATTTTTTAAATAATTTATATAAGTTTGGACTATATAAACATAATGAGGTTATAGAAAAACCTAAGATCCATTTTATATCGAATTGACTAGCATACATACAAATAAATATAATCAATAAAATCGTGAGTCGATAGCCAATTATTTTACAAAGAAAAAAAGTAAGTTCAATAAGAAAGCTAAAGAGTTCTACAATTGCACCTATAATCATATTCATACGATTATTCCTTAACGTAATCTACTTGTACTAAGCTAATATGAATTTCTAGTGTCATGTTTATTTAGTATAAGAAAGCTCACTTAACTTAAATTTATCTTTATATATAAAATTTATTTACTAATTAAGTGACACTATACATCGATTAATTTATTATAGCGACTTTTATTTACAAGGAAGACTTCAATGAAAAAACCAATCTCATTATGGATAATATTAATTGCTTTTACTTTATTCACACTAGGGCAATTAATGTCTTCATTTACTAGTGTTTCGACTTTAATGAGTACATTTATAAAAAATAGTGCGAATTTTAATTTAATAGCTTCTCTTTCTATATTGTGGAGTATGATGCAAACTTTTTCACTCCCTACTTTATATGTTATTACACTTTTTGTTATTTTTATGAAGTCTGGAGTATATCAATGTTTCCGATCACTATCGCAATAGTAATTGGAATTCAAAATACATTTGATAATACAAGTGGTAGTAATCAAGCAGAAAATTCAGGTGAAGTATTCGGTGTTTTATCTTTAGCCGGTTTATTTATTTATCTTACATATAGCTTATTTTTCTCTGCTAAAATTAAACATTATTTTCAATATATAAAAGATAAGCAATCGACGATATGCTTTGATAAAAACTGAATTGAATATGAGCTGTCTTTGATGAAGAGAATAAATACGCTATTACTATAGATAAAAAAATACCGTGTACTTTACATTACACGGTATTTTTCTAATAGATTCAGATTGTTATCGAACTTAGAATGCAGTTGTATCTTTAAATAAGCCAACTTTTAAGTCTTTTGCTTCATAAATCAGCTTACCATCAACATATACTTCACCATCGGCAATACCCATGATCAGTTTACGATTGATAACACGTTTGAAATCAATTTTATAGGTAACTTTTTTTGCTGTCGGTAATATTTGTCCGGTGAATTTAACTTCACCAACACCAAGCGCACGGCCTTTGCCTTCACCACCAAGCCAGCCAAGATAGAAGCCAACAAGTTGCCACATGGCATCGAGGCCTAAGCAACCCGGCATAACAGGATCATTGACGAAGTGGCAATCAAAGAACCATAAATCTGGCTTGATATCGAATTCTGCTTCGATAAAGCCTTTATTATGGGTGCCGCCATCTTCAGTCATTTTAATGATGCGATCCATCATTAGCATATTACCAGATGGCAGTGGTGGGCCATCTTGGCCAAATAATTCACCACGGCCTGAAGCAATGAGGTCTTCTTTAGAATAAGATTCGCGTTTATCAACCATTGTCTATATAGCCTTTATCAAGTGTAAGACAACAGAATAGCTTACACTTGTACGCTGAACAACTCCGATCACTTGAAACAGAATTATCTGAATAGACGTAAGAACCAAGGTAATTTAGGTCTATCCTGATTATTTGCTAGCGTTATACGATCATGAATAACAGCTAACAAGTGTGAGTCTGATTGTTCTGGTTCACATTGCTCTTCATAATATGGCTGACGAGTCAGTAACGTTATTGCTTCTGCTACATGAGTGACAGGCCAAATATGAAATTTCTCTTCTTTTACCGCTTGCTGCACATTTTCGTTAAGTACAAGATGACGAATATTAGCAAGGGGGATAATCACGCCTTGCGCACCCGTTAATCCTCTTTGTTGGCAGATATCAAAGAAGCCTTCGATTTTCTGGTTTACGCCACCAATCGGTTGAACTTGACCAAATTGATCGACTGCACCTGTAACGGCAATTTGCTGATCAATAGGTTGTTGTGCCAGAGTGCTAATAAATGCACATAATTCAGCCAAAGAGGCGCTATCACCATCAACTTCACCATATGATTGCTCAAAAACAATCGAGGTGCTAAATGGCTGTGGTTGGTCTAAACGTAATTCTGAGTTCAAGTAAGCTTGCATAATCATCATTCCTTTAGCATGAAGATTACCACCAAGCTCAGCTTTTCGCTCAACATCCGTAAATTCACCATCACCTATATGTGCAACGCAGGTAATACGAGTTGGTTCTCCGATTAAATCAGGATATCCCGGGTAATCTAAGACAGAAAGTCCATTGATTTGACCAACAGCTTCACCTTCTGTTTGAATCATGACTTGGTCTTGTAAAATCTCATCACGACTACGCTCTAACAAATAACTGTGTCGCCATAGGCGATTTTCTTCTGCTTTTTTCAATGCATCAGCAGTTAGAGAAGACTCATGATTAAAACGTATTGCATAACGAAGTTGGCGTAAAAGCCATTCTAAATCTAGGCTCAGCATTAGCTGATCTTCATGCTGTCTTGCGGCTTGTGCTAGCAAGACTTCCCAAGCATCCGCAGATAGAGAAGGGAGGCGATACTTTTGGCACAGTGAATTTACAAAACCACACCATTGAGAAAGAGCGGTTTCATCTTCTAAATACATATCGTATTCATATTCACCATATAAAGCAGTGCTATTTAGCTCAGGCTCCATAAACTCAAGCTCTTCAAGGCTTAGTCTATCACCAACTAAAATCACACGTAGATTGAGCGGCATACTCTCAATAGGTAGAGGCAGAGATTGATTGTCATTCCAGACAAGCCACTCAAAACGCTGCTCTTCAACCATTTTTTTAAGACGAAACCACATTAGTGGTTGTACAAGTAAAGATTTTATAGAGAGGACTAAGATCCCTCCATTTACTTTATGTAATAAGCCGGGGCTAAGAGTAACTTCGTCTTTATGGCAATAGAATGAACCAAAGAGTTGCTCTGGCTCTATCCACTGGCAACAGGTAATAGATTCCGATGATGAAAATGCACCATGTACATTTTCTTGCCAATAAATTTTATGGGCTTCTGCTTGATAACTGCCAACAACAGGATCAGTTTTGATCCCTGATTGCGTTAATGTATCTGTCAACATATCAAAGTAAGCAGCAGAATCATCCGCTTTTAACAGCATAAACTGCCCTGAATCTGCATTGTTTAACCATTGTAGGCTTTCATACAGGCGAGGTTGAACCTCACGAAGTAGAGATGCAGGTAATTGAGATGCTGTTTGAAAGAAAGTTTGGTAGGAGGCGTAATCAGGACGTAACGCCTGCCATTCTAATTCGTTGTTTTTCAAGGTTACCGTTTTTATTATTGATTAGTGAAAAGAGATAATTAGATATCGTATAAGTTGATATCTATCCTGCAATAAGACGGTTCTTTAACTGTCATCAACTGCATAGGCAGGGAATATGTATTGCTACTACCTTATAATCACGAGCTAATAAGTGATCATTAAGGTTTTATGATAGCGACGCTCGATTCTATCATAACGTGCTCAGAAAACTATCCCTTATCAAGGCTTGTTATTAATTGATAAGCAAGATTATCTAAAATAACGTCGCCTATAAAATAGTCAAAAAATTTCGGTTCAGTGGCAGTATTTTTGTAAAATTGTTGATATGCTACTATATAGTTACGTTGTCACGGGGATTTGTATGAAATATCAACAATTAGAGAACCTAGAATGTGGCTGGAAATGGGCCTACCTAGTAAAAAAACACCGTGAAGGTGAATTAATTACCCGTTATATAGAAAAAAGTGCTGCTGATGAAGTTGTCGAACAATTGTTGCTTCTTGAATCGCAACCATTAAAAGTCTTAGAGTGGATAGATTTGCATATGAATCCTGATTTATCTAATCGGATGAAGCAAACTATTCGTGCTCGCAGAAAGCGTTATTTTAATGCTGAACATCAACATACGCGTAAAAAATCAATCGATTTAACGTTTAAAGTTTGGCAACGCTTATCTGCATTGTCACAACGAAGAGGGATCACATTATCAGAAACGATAGTGCAATTAATCGAAGACGCTGAGCGAAAAGAACAATATGCATTGAAAGTACATAGTTTAAAAGATGGGCTTATTGAATTATTAGAACGCGATAAAGAAAAATAAGTTACATTAATTTGGGCTAACCGACTTCAATAATTTGTTTTTATAGTTGTTTTTGTTCTCTGTTTTTATTGTTATATTTCATACCTGTTCGAAAACGTTTCTGTCTTTATGTTTCTACCTTAATTTTATCTCTATAAAGAAAAACCCTGCCAATGGCAGGGTTTTGAATTCATCAACAGTAGATTATTCTACTATATGAATTATTGACCAGGTTGAACAACAACTTCAGTTGTACCTTGGATTTCAATTTCAACACGACGGTCTGGCGCTAAGCAATCGATCAGAGCTGAACGAGCTTTAACGTTGTCACATGTGTTGCCAGTAACTGGATTTTCTTTACCACGACCTTCTGCAGAGATGCTGTTTGCAGGGATACCTTTAGAAACCAGGTAATCAACTACAGATTGAGCACGTTTTTCTGACAGAGGCAGGTTGTAGTTTTGTGAACCGATACGGTCAGTGTAACCAATAACTACTACACGACCTTGAGTTGGGTCGATGTTAGCCAGTTCAGTGTACAGGCCATTCAGAGCTTCTTGACCTTCAGCTTTCAGAGTAGATTTGTTGAAGTTAAACAGAACGTCTGAACGCAGAGTAAAGGTTTTGTTCTCAACAACTGGCGCTGGAGCTACAACTGGTGCTGGAGCTACAACTGGAGCTGGAGTTTCTTGGTTGAAGCGGTAAGCAACACCAACACTCAGCATGCCGTTGTCTGGACGCGCATTCAGAGTACCTTTATCACCAATGTTGTTGATCCACTGATATTCAATACGAGTAGCGATGTTTGGAGTGATCGCGTATTCAGTACCTAATGCGAATACTGGAGAAACACCAGTGTCGTTATTAGAGAAGTTCTTCTGAGTTGGAGCTGGAGAGGTAGCCGCAACTGTTGCAGAAGAATCTGCACGCCATACCATACCACCTAAACGTGTATAAACGTCTAAGTCTTCCATTACTGGATAGCTTAATTTAGTGGTTAATTGGATACCTTGAGCACGGAATGCACCGTTGTCATATGAACCTTTATAAGTCATACGACCTAACCAATCATAACCCAGTTCAAAACCTAAGTATTGGTTGTACTGATAACCAGCAAATGCACCTGCACCTAACTGATCACGGTGAGTGTTACCGTTACCGATAGAAGTTTCACCGAAATGGTTACTAGTACCTTGGTATTGAGACCAACCTAATTTACCACCGGTATACCAGGTATTGTCTTTTGGAGCTGCTTGCGCTGCAGTTGCGAAAGCTGCCACTGCCACTGCTAATGCGATAGCTGTCTTTTTCATTTTACGCCTCGTTATCATCCAAGTTAGGCATTTGGCTTTAAGCCTTATTATTTGCCCTTGGTTAAATTATTGTTAGGAATCCAATGCTTTCATCAAATGATGATCCCAAAAATGGGATTTAAAGCATAACCTTAACGACATAAAGTCTACAATGAACTTAAAAAGTTACAAGTAATCCTTTAAAATTCGACTTAAAATTTTAAAAAAATCCGCCTTATTCCACAATGGGGAAGATTCTGTATTTTTGTTAAATTTATTGTAACTATATGATTTAGGTTATAAATACATTTGACTTATCTTAAATGATATCAGGGTGTTTTGAGTATTAGGAAAACTCTTAAATTTCACTAATGGTAGTGAATTGAATGAATTTTTACGGAATTCAAATGTCGTTTAGATGCATTACTACTCTCTAAATGGATATTTGTATTAATTTGCTGTCGCATAATAAACCCGAGGGTTTTTCCTTTACTGGCAGCAGATTCTAATCGTTTCATCTCTTCTGACGATATTTCTGGTAACCAACCGAGTACTACACTGTAATTACCACTCACCAGTGCTTTTTCCATTAAATCAACAGTAGTTATCATATTTATATGATTTAATTGAATTATTTTGTTAAGCGGTAATCCTGCATTTTTTAACCAAGCACGATTTAGCTTTTGTTGTGGGTTTAACCACAATAACCAACGTGATTCATGGCTATACTGTTTTAATAGTGGTAAAAGGATGTGATTAATGACGAGCGGATTTTGGTAGAGAAGTTCACTCACCATACCTTGTTTATTATTACTATCGTAAGTCGCCACTGTTGAAGGGATAGATAGAGGTAATACCTCATTTGAGATCTCTTGGAGAATGGCGTTCTGTCTTGTCGGAGATGATGTTGAGAGTTTCATATTTACCTCGTTCTATATGCACTGTATGAATATACAGTATCTCTATATTTCGCTTAAATCAAGCTCATTTTTTTGAAAGTTCCTCTCAAATTTCATGTAAATCTCTATTTTTAAGTCGTTAACTATTGGCAATAAAAAGGAAATTCTTTATTGTCTTTCTTGTTCTGTCTTATGCATGTTTTTGAATTCAAAGATAAAAATTAATCTTAAAGTTTGTTTCGGAGTTTTAATGTTATTTTTACCTGAGCAAAGGAAGGCTCATTTGTTATCGCGTATTGCGCAATATGGAGACTTAACAACAAAGTCTCAATTTGGTGGTGTTAGCTTAATGATTGATGATGTTATGTTTGCTATCACATCTGATAATGAGTTTTATTTAAAAGGAAGTGGTTTTTTAGAAACTCTCTATAAGGCAACAAAAATGAGCTCCTATACCTATTTAAAAAAGGGAGTTCCTATCATATTGCGTTATTACCATATAACGGATTCACTATGGGAAAATCAGCAGAAATTAGATCAATATATTGATATGTCATATCACTACAGCATTCAAGAATATTTAGGACAACGAAAGAAGCCTTGCAGAATAAAAGACTTACCTAATCTAGGTGTGATATTAGAAAGAAGATTGAACCAAATTGGTATTAATCAAGTTGAAGAACTTCGTTTAATAGGCGCCAAAGCATGTTATCTAAAATTAATGCAAAGTCATAATTTGAGAAATAGTGAACTTTTGCTTTCATTGGCAGGCGCAATCGTTGGGTGCCATCGTTCAGTATTACCTAGTCAACTTAAAATGGAGTTATTAGATTGGTACAACGAATTGTCTTTTCAATAAGATAAAAGTAATGACCGTTATTTTCTCTAATGTGCTTATAGGAATTAGAGAAAATAACGTCAATAACAGATTAGACTTGGGGTTGAGGTAGGCTATTTGATTCGCTTTGCTCAATAATTTGGATACAACCAATAATTTGTGGCAGTAAATCTAAGAGTAATCGGATTTGAGTAAGTACTAATTGAATACGAGGATTATCTGCATTAGGTAATAGATTGATCCTTTCAATTAATTCTACATGAGATTGCTTAAACTCTTCATCTTGAGGCGTTTTTCGACGTAAAGCCGAATCGATATAACAAACAGTATCATTAAGCAAAGTGAGTACATTCTCATCTTCTATTTTTGAACGATGGACGCCAAGTGCAGAAATATAACTGAGTAAAGTATGATTTAAGCAAAGTAACTGAAAAGCTACTTCTTGGAAAGCTTGATAACTTTTTGGCTCTGATGACATATTGGAGATCAATGATGCTAACTCACCATCACTGCTATGGGCATTTCGACGAGCAATTCGATAATTTAAGCTGTTATCTTTTCCTTGGTAATACTGAATAAGGATGGCATCAAGGTAATAGCAGTTATTTGTCATTGTTTTTTGAATAACAACAGGCAATTGGCGGAATTTCCAATCAGGCCAAATAAAGCTGACAGCAAACCATGCTATGGCACAGCCAATTAAGGTATCGATAATACGGGGGAGAGCAACATCATAACCTTCACCCAGTAAATTGAAGCTTAATAAAACCAATAAAGTAATAAATAGTGTGGCATGTGCATATTGTATGGTTCTAAATGCGAAAAAGAGTGTACCTGTTATCACAATTAAAACTAACTGACCTTCGATTGAAGGAACAAAATATAAAATAGGGAAACCGATTAAAATACCAATAATAGTACCACTCACACGTAAGGTAAGACGCCGACGAGTGGCATTGTAGTTGGGTTGGCAAACAAATAGGCTGGTTAATAATATCCAATAGCCTCTATCCAATTGGAAAAATTGAATAATGGCATAACCAATACATAACACGAGTGACATCCTAACGGCATGTCTAAAAAGTGCCGATTTAGGCGTGAGATGCTCTTTTATTCTTAGCGCAATATCGCGCCACCCAGTTAAACCATCATCAGAAAGTTGCGTTTCTTCCTTTTGGTCATGGGATATTTGGTATTGCTCTGTACTAATACTTCGTAAAAGTGCATCAATACCTTGAAGATTTTGCAGTAAGTTATTTAAAGGTGTTATTAATTGAGGTTCAGAAGTCGTATTTTTTAAATGACCTAATGCATTCTCTAAATAATTTATAGCGCGTTCTAATGAAGGATTATGCTGATATTTTTTATGCCAAAGAATAGATTGTGCAACTTGTTCACAAGCCCGTGCCTGCATAGAAAGTAGACGTTGAAAACGAAATAACACATCGCTATGTCTCAATTCATTACTTAATAGTTGGTATTGAACATGCGATGAACTTGCCCGCTCATGAATATCTTGAGCAACAAAATAGTAATGAAGTGTGAAACGACTACTACGTTGACCCCTATCACCTTTTAATCGACTTAATAATGTAACTTTAGTTTGGTTCATCGTGTCAATTAGTTGGCTATTTGCCATTGCTAAATTATAAAGCGAATGTTGATAGTCATCTTCAATATCAGGATCAAATAATGTTGCTTTAGCTTCAAGGTAAGTTGCAAGTTGTTGGTAGCAGCGTGTTAAATTGTCCTGAACTGGACGAATTGGGAATAATAAGTGACCAACCAATGTTAAAGAGTTATACCAGATAGCTCCTAACAGTAATAAAACGGGTTGTTCATACCATTCAGGGAAAATAGGCATACCCAGCATAGTATAAATTGCGATTAATAAAGCACCAAAAGCAATAGTCGCGTAACGTTGCCCTAAAGCACCTAATAAAATAAATCCCCAAGTAGAAATGGCTAAACCACAAAAGAATAAAATAGGATATGGATAAAGCAGCCCTATTGATGCTGAAGCAAGAAGAAAACAGCATAAGGTGATAACGAGGTTTTTTAAACGACCAACAAGTCTATCATCTAAGTCAGTTAATGCGGCCGCTACCACTCCTAAAGTGAGGGGAATTGTATACTTAGGCTCTTGTCCTAAAATCCAAGGAAACAAAGTCGTTCCTGTAAGCGCGATTATTATGCGAATATAATATAAAAAGTGGCTATTATAGATAAATCGGCGGGCGCCATTTAGCAAAGTGAACACAAAAAGCCCTTAAATAAACAAGATGAAGATAATTACCTCTTAGAATATAGGGTTTATCACCGATTAAAAAGAGCTTAACAACAGACTATTTGTTATTTATTGCAGGAATTACGTATGGAACTGAAATCCACCCCGATGGGACAACGTTTAGCACAGCATCCTTATAATAGAGTCAAATTGTTAAATGCAGGTATTGAAGTCAGTGGTGAAAAACATCAGTATTTAATTCCTTTTAACGAATTGATTAATATTTTTTGTAAAAAAGGGATTGTGTGGGGGGAGTTAGAATTTTTATTGCCTGAAGATAAAGTTGTTCGATTACATGGAACAGACTGGGAAGAAACTCAGCAGTTTTATCGTTATCTTTATCAAACATGGCAAAATTGGAGCAAAGAAATGAGCGATATAAGTGCTCAGGTTCTTGAGAAACAACTCCATAATATTAATGAAATCACTCAATCAAATAGATGGATAAAACAGTTTAAATTGACTGAAATTCAACAATCTATCAAAGAAAGCTTTTCTGCTATTCCTCTTCCTCTTGAACGCCTTATTCAATTTGATAATTGCCAAGCACTTTACCAGCAATGTTTGGAATGGCTAAAGCAAGGCGAAACACTTATTAATAAAGAAAACTCTGCATGGGTAACTCAAATATTAAATGAGCATGCGGAATTTTTTAATACTATCGAATCATCACCATTAAATGAATCGCAATGTCATGCTGTAATTAATGGCGAAGAAAATATTCTTGTTCTTGCGGGGGCGGGAAGTGGTAAAACATCGGTATTAGTCGCGAGAGCAGGTTGGTTATTACGTCGTCAGTTAGCGCAACCCGATCAAATTTTATTACTTGCTTTTGGGCGTAAAGCCGCACAAGAAATGAATGAAAGACTTTCTAGCCGTTTAAATGCCGATATTATGGCAAAAACATTTCATGCACTGGCATTATCCATTATTCAACAAGCGACAAAAAAACAACCTAAAATTAGTGAGCTTGAAATAAACAGTGAAAAAAGAAGAGCCCTATTATTAGGTGAATGGCGAGAGCAGTGCCAACAGAAAAAAGCACAAGCAAAAGGGTGGCGAGAGTGGTTATCTCAAGAGTTAGAATGGGATATTCCTGACGGTGAGTTTTGGAATGATAAAAAATTAGAAAACCAAGTTGCTGTAAGATTAGAGCGTTGGGTTGGTTTATTAAGAATGCAAGGTGGTAGCCAAAAGTCTCTGATCGAAAGTGTGCAGCCTGAATATACAGAAGCCTTTAAAAAGTATTTAAAATTATTATCACCATTATTAAAAGCTTGGAAAACGGCATTAAAAGAAGAAGATGCAATCGATTTTTCTGGTTTATTACATCAAGCTATTAACCTGATTGAAAAAGGGCGTTTTATTAGCCCGTGGAAACATATTCTTGTTGATGAATTCCAAGATATTTCACCCTTAAGAGCTTCATTATTAACTGCATTAAAACAACAAAATAAACAAACATCTCTATTTGCAGTAGGCGATGATTGGCAAGCCATTTATCGGTTTAGTGGCGCAGAATTATTATTAACGACTTCTTTCCATCACTCCTTTGGTGAAGGTGCTGAATGTGCACTAGATACGACTTATCGTTTTAATGACACGATAGGAAATGTTGCCAATACGTTTATTCAACAAAACCCAACTCAATTATCTAAACCTTTAAATAGTTTAGTGAAAGGTAATAAAAAGTCAGTTGTGCTGTTATCTGACGATCAACTTGAAAATTTACTAAATAAAATGAGTGGCTATGTAGAAGAAAATGAAACTATCCTTTTACTCGCACGTTATCACTATTTAAAACCAGAATTATTAAAAAAAGCAAAAACACGCTGGCCCAAATTAGATCTACAATTTATGACTTTTCATGCTTCTAAGGGGCAACAAGCGGATTACGTTATTATTTTAGGTTTACAAGAAGGTAAAGATGGTTTTCCCGCACCAGCGAGAGAATCGATTATCGAATTGGCTTTGCTGCCTAGTGTTGAAGATTATCCTAATGCAGAAGAACGACGCTTAATGTATGTCGCTTTGACAAGAGCAAAAAAACAAGTATGGCTATTATTTAATAAACAACAGCCATCTTGTTTTGTTTCAGAGCTAAAATCTCAAGGTGTTCCTATACAGCGAAAACCTTAGATTATTTTAATCTCTCTTTTAAATAACCTTCGTAATCTGGAATTTTAATTGTAGATTCTTGTGAAAAGAGAGGTGATGAAATTAAAAAGTTCGCAGTTGCACGATTTGTTGCAACTGGGATGTTCCAGACTGTAGCTAAGCGTAGAAGAGCTTTAACATCTGGATCGTGTGGAACGGCATTTAATGGATCCCAAAAGAAAATCATAATATCAATTTTCTTTTCAGCGATCATTGCACCTATTTGTTGGTCGCCGCCCATTGGGCCACTTAGCATTTGAGTAACAGTAAGGCCAGTGTGGTGATTAATTAAATTACCGGTAGTGCCTGTTGCAAATAACTTGTGTAGAGACAGTTGTTCACGATTATTTTCAACCCATTCCAGTAATGAGCTTTTACAGTGATCATGGGCAACAAGCGCGATATTTTTTTCTTTTAAGAGCGTGCGGTCAATTTGTTCCATTTGATACCTTTAAAAAATAAATATAGTAATTGTTCCAGTTTTCAAAATACCTTTTTTTTATCTTATAAGCTATGAACAGATCAAGATACTATGATGTATCATAATATTTTCAATCTTCATGATGAACGGAGTAGATAAATGGTGGATTCAGACATTTATGACATTTTAAGAAGCGTTAAGACCATTGCGCTTGTTGGTGCGAGTAATAAAGAAGATCGCCCAAGCTATAAAGTCATGAAATTCCTATTAGAACAAGGATATGATGTTATTCCTGTTAATCCAGGTATGTCAGGGCAAACTTTATTGGGACAACAATGTTATGCCTCATTAAAAGATATTCCTGTTGCTGTTGATATGGTTGATGTTTTCCGTCAATCTGACGTTGCATTAGAAATCACACAAGAAGCAATTGAAATTAATGCTAAAGTATTATGGTTGCAGATTGGTGTTATCAATGAAGACGCTAAAGATTTAGCTGAAGATGCTGGGTTACGTGTGGTAATGGATCGTTGCCCTAAAAAAGAAATTGAAGCACATGGCCTTCCTTGGTAATACACCAAAATAAAATCGCCGAAAACAAATCGGCGATTATCATTTCATTCAGATCACTGCTTATGTAGATTAATTGGGTTAATTTCTTAATCGTGGTGCCTGTAATTGGCTACGAATTGACTGTGATAACTCATCCAATGAGTCATTATCTAAGTGTTCATCTGAAACTTCATAAGTTATCTGCACTTCAGCAAGATAAGTATGAACGGGTTGTCCTTCATCATCTTCCATCACAACATGGTACCAAGGTGCTGCTCGCAAGGTCACATTAGATGCAATATCATCCTCATTAGGTTGATCAAGGGAATATTCAGCATCCACATCGACAACAACGCCTAAGTAGCCGAGTAACTTATGTCTAACTTGCTGTCCTATCCCAAACTTGCTGGCGGTCATCATAGTATCACCTCCATATAGCCTTGCTTATTGGTTATATATATGAGGGCATAAAGTGAAATTTCAAGGGTTTCAAAAAATATAATCCTTTGCTTTCATTATGAATAAAGAACCTCACAAAATCAGATTATCTATTGTATAAAGAAAAGACAATAACCTAGACAGAATTTTTATTTGAAGAATACTATTAGAAGGGCATATGAAAATCGGTAGAGAATATATTATTCAAGGGCGAGTTCAAGGTGTTGGTTTTCGTTTTTTCACTTATCAATGGATGAAAAAACAACCAATAACAGGATATGTTTGGAATCGTGATGATGGTAGCGTGGGAGTAAAGGCTTTTGCGAAAGAAAATGCGTTAAAAGAATTTGAGGATTGGTTAGAAGCTGGTGGCCCAAGAAGTGCCAAGATTACATTTTGGTCAGCAACATCTTGCGAATATGAAAAAATGGCAGATTTTTCAATCCACCATTATGAGTGATATTGTTAATATTATCTTTATCGAAAGATAATATTAAATACATTTAACGGGTTTTGGTAAACCAGCCAGTTTTGTTGCTTGCTTTGCAGGGCCTTTAGGAAACAAACGATAAAGATAACGGCTATTTCCTTTCTCATCGCCATATTTTTGTGCAAGTGCTTTTACTAGCATACGAATAGCAGGGGAGGTATTAAATTCTAAATAAAACTGGCGAACAAAACGAATAATCTCCCAATGTTGTTCTGTAAGCTCAATTTCCTCTAGCTCAGCTAATGTTGGAACCATATCTTCATTCCACTCATTGCTATTTTTTAAATAACCGTGACTATCTGTCTCGATTTCTTTTCCGTTAAATACAAACATGTGCGTAGCAACCAATCAAAAATAATACCGCTAATTTAGCAAAAATAAGGAAAATACCCAAGTAGAACCCATAAATCGTTGATAAATTAAACCATTGACTTGTAATACGTTTAATTTTACGGCAAACAGTACAATAAGGGCTTTACAACATAAGCTTAGGTGTTTATATTGCTCCCCATTGCGGAGGGGTGGCCGAGCGGCTGAAGGCAGCGGTCTTGAAAACCGCCGATGGGAAACCATCCGAGAGTTCGAATCTCTCCTCCTCCGCCATCTCAACATCTCCTAGCGTCTCCTGAAGTCTCTTAATCCCAGTAAAATCAAGCAATCCAATCAAATTATTGTCTCCTGAAGTCTCTTAACGTCTCTTGAAAGCTCCATTTTTTTGGGCAAATGGGGGAACATTATCCCCCCTGAATATTTAGCACCCCAAATATGAAACTAATAATTAAGTAAATAGATAATAATAAGTGATAAGACAAAGGATAATGTAAAACAACAATTATCTGATTGAATTCACACCAATAAAAAAATATATAAGGTGTTGTCGTATAATAACTTGCATATTTTATCGTTCTTTATATGCCACACTGTGGCAAAATCGACACTAATATTATTTTTCATTATTTTGAGATTGAAGATAATCAGTAAGAAATGCTTGTGCATTACCCTCATGGGATATCCCTTCAGAGTAATTTACTGATAGAGGCTGAGGTTCTTCTGGGATATAAAGGTTACCACAGCATTTATTCTCAATAATTAGAGCAACAAATTTATTTCCATTAATATTTATTGAGTATCGAGTATCTTTACTTGTTTTTTCAACCTGCATCTTCTGAATTTTTAAATTCCAGTCATGGTCAATACCTTCGAGCTGCACTAATGCTTCATTAGCATTACGATCACCAATACGTAGGGTCCAAACAATCACTCCTTGTTGACCTTTATAGGCAATGACATTATCTGCCACATCAGGGCGTTGTTTTGCGTGTGCGCTCCCTATTATGCAGGTAAATATTATAACGATTAAAGCCATTAACTTTTTATAACTAGCCATGTTTATTTATCCTAATACATTGTTATATAAAAAATTATGTAAATACAAATATTTCATTAATATGATATTAATCATCATAATAGATTTGTTTATTTTTAAATAGTGTACAGGATTATTATTAGGATATTTCTTGTTTTTTCTTGTCAGGATATTATCAATTATTGAGAGAAAGAATAATATTAATTTTCAAATAAAAATAAGCTCCAAAAGTAATATAATAAAGTTTGATACAGAGAAGTTATACTTCTCTGTATTGTTTTCTATTTGTTCCAGTTTACAAAGATAAAATTCGTTCAGATATCAGCGACATTAATTTCTCAGATTGAACATCGGTGATTATCATTGTGTTCATACGACATTCATTTGAATTACTATTGTTTTTAGGGGGCATTGAATCATCATGGATTGTTGCAAAACTTAAACCAACGAGTTTGCGTGATTCGTATTCAATATCAATATGGCCATTTATACCAGTGAAAATATCTGGGCGGATTAAATAACCGATTACACAAGGATCATGTAAAAAAGGATCAAATGCGGCATATCCACGAGACATTTTTGCTGCTGTTCTAGCAATAACGTTACCTTGGTCTAACGATTGACATAAACCTGCTCTAATATCAGCCTTATGGGTAACATCTAGCCCCAGCATAGTAATGTGTTCCGCGGTATCGAAGACGATATGTGCCGCGTGTGGATCGACATAAAAATTAAATTCGGCTGCTGGTGTTATATTCCCATTGCGAAATGCAGCTCCTCCCATTAAAACGATATCTTTCACATTATCCTTAAGCCTTGGTTCTTTTAGCATTGCCATGGCGATATTGGTCAGTGGTGCTGTCGGGCAAAGGGTAATTTCTTTAGGGTTAGACATCACTGTATCAATAATGAAATCCACTGCATGTATGTCGGGATAAGTGTAATTGGATCTCGGTAACGCTACACCCGCAAGACCGTTATTACCGTGCACTTGCGTTTTACTCCCTCGACGCGCTATCAAAGGGCGTTCACACCCTCTGGCTAAAGGGATATCGGGGCGAGACACAAACGAAAGAATGTTGCGGGCATTCTCATGGACTTTATCAAGTTCAACATTTCCTGCGACGGTTGTAATTCCCATAACTTTAATTTCAGGTGATGCCAATGCGAGTAAAATTGCAATAGCATCATCTACACCAGGATCACAATCTATAATAATTTTAGTCATATAATCTCTCCTTTAATAATTACCATAATAAATTGAATAATAATGATATAAATAGAAATAGAGTGCTTGTGGAATAAATATTAACTAACAAAAATACCGACCATAGTTGCAGATAAACAACTGACTAACGTTGAACCGACGATCAATCGAAAGCTGTTTGCCGCTATCATTTTTCCATGTTCTTTACTGATACTGGCGACGCAGGCGATGATCATTCCTACAGAACCAAAATTTGCGAATGAGATAAGAAAGACCGATATAATGGCTTCCGTTCTTGGGCTCAGATCTTCTAATTTTATATAATCAATCATGGCAACAAATTCATTAGTTAAAATCTTGGTCGCAATAATTTGCCCAAATTGAATGCTGTCTTGCCAAGTAACGCCAAGTACAAAAGCGATAGGAGAGAAAAGGTATCCAAGAAGGCCTTGGAAACTTATTCCTATGAGGCGTAAAAAAATATCATTCAACATGCTAATTAGAGCAATAAAGCCAAGAAGCATTGGAACTATCGCTAGAATTAATTTAAAACCATCGAGCATATGTTCTGTTAGTACTTCAAAAAAACTGTGGTGTTCATCTTTTGGGCCAGAGAAATTGCTTGATATCTCAATCGGATCGTTAGGATTAATAATAGAAACAATAACGAAAGTACTGAAAAAGTTTAGACACACACCAATAAAGACAAACTGAGGTGATAACATTTGAGTATAAGCACCCAGTATTGCGATATCGACAGTTGATAATGAACATGCAGCTATTGTATACATTTGTGGTTTTGTTAAATTGGGTATGTATTCTTTAATTGATACATACACAGCCATCATACCCACAACGACAGCACTAACCGCTGAAAAAGATTCAAGTTTACCAACTTTTGCAACTTTATTAATAAGGTATCCGATGGTTAGAATAATCAGCCGGAGAATGCCAAAATATTTTAATATCCCAATAATTGAGCAAATAAACACTAAAGGCATTAGTGCAACAATAACAAACACAATAGGTGTTTTATTGCTTATATCTCCAAAAACAAAATCAATTCCTTTATTTGCATGATGTACTAAATACTCTATACCAATATTCGTTGTATTAAGAATCGAAATACCAATAGATGTATGTAAAAGTATAAAAGCAACGATGGCCTCTGACTAGTCCTGATATAGGTTGACAGCTTTCAGGCATAAAACGCTCGATGTACTTCATCGGGCGTTTTATAGTTTAACGATAAGTGTGGTCGTTTTTCATTATAGAGTTGAATTGATTCTTCTACTAATTTTCTCGCTTGTTCCAAATTACTCGGTTTTATCAGTAGATACTCCATTTTTAATATTCCATTAATTCGTTCCGCTAAGGCATTTTGATAACAATCATACCCATCAGTCATAGAGCATTGAATATTATGCTCTTTATGTATCTCCTGATATTCCGAAGAACAATACTGTATCCCTCGATCTGAATGATGGATTAACGAAGTTGTCGAAGTCCGTTTTTTTAACGCCTGAACCAACGATTTCTTCACTGAACTTGTTTTCATATTGTCATCTAAATGATATCCCACGATTTTTCGTGAATATGCATCCGTAATTAAACTCAAATAAGTATCACCTTCATGCGTCGATAAATAGGTAATATCTGCCACCCAAAGCTGTTCTGGTTGTGTGGGGATAAACCCTGACTTAATTAAATTTGGATGCCGATGAAAACGATGATGGCTTAAGGTTGTTCGATGATAAGCCCGTTTATTAGGCACCAGTAACTGATGTTCTTTCAATAAAGAAAATAGTCGATCACGACCAATAACCATCTGTTTTTGCTTTAAAATAAAATGTAATTTACGCCCACCCAGTCGAGGTTGTAAGACTCGTTCAGATTTAACAACGTCAATAATGGCTGAATCGGCTTTCTTTCGTTCCTCAATTCTATCCAGTCTCTTGTAATAAGCCTGTCGGCTGATCTGCATAAAACGACAAGCAATTGTTACGGTGAGGTTTTTAACCGTTTTTTCTTTAATAACTCGGCTTTGCGCTTTTTTGACAAACGAACTCCAAAGTCTCTATCCATGACTTTAACCACAGCTTCGAAAAAATCGGATTTAAGCCGAGCTTCTTCAAGTTCCTTTTCAAGGATCTTAATGCGTTGTTCCGGCGTTTGTTGTTCAGAAGATTGGGTCATAGCTGAACCTCTATAAAAAGTATCAGGGGTACCGTTTGACCAATCTAACCTACCATGCTTACGAAGCCAAACTAAAACAGTAGAGCATCCTTGTATACCATAGTGATCTTGAGCTTGTTTATAGGTTAATTCGCCTTTTTCAACTTGGTCAACAAGCTGTAATTTAAAAGCGAGAGAATAATCGCGTTGAGTTCGTTTAGTGATTGGTTTCATTACACTCTCCAATTTCAGATTGGAAAAGTGTCAACCTTATTTAGGATGGGTCACTCTAATAATAAAAGAATAATAATAGGAAGGATCTTTCTTTTTATTTTACTAGCATTAAAGCTAATAGAAGATGCCACTATAAATATTAAGAGAAGGCTAATGACAAAAATTAAATACTTCATAACGACCTCGATTAATATAACTAAAGAACGGGGTGAGTTATTTATATACTTTCTTTACATACACTCTTTTTTAAGTCTGGCTGCAACACTAGTACGAGATGGCATTGAAGATGCACCTTTCTTCTCAACGGCTAATGATGCATAAGCGATAGAAAATTTAATGGCTTCATCTATATTTTTGCCTTCAATCAAATTTGCAGCTAAGGAGCCTGTGAAGGCATCACCAGCGCCGCTTGTATCAACAACAGAAGCACTCATTGCTTTGTAATGTTTCATTGTGGTGCCATTGAAATAAAGTGCACCACTGTCACCAAGCGTCATTACTATTTCTTTAACACCTAAGTTGTATATTGCTTTTATGGCTTCTTGTGCAGAAATAACGCTATCGATTTTAATATTTGATATCAATTCTGCTTCTGTTCCATTAGGAATTAATAAATCAACATAGGGTAAATGTGAAATAATTTGATCAGAGTAGGGGGCTGGATTCAGAATAACGTAACACCCAGACTTTTTTGCTATTTCAATGGCAAATTTGGTTGCTTCTATATTATTTTCTAATTGAGTAAGAAAAATTTTTGCCGATTGTAGGTTATTAATATCGGAAAGAATTTCTGCCTTAGTAATCGTTGCATTAGCACCTAGATCAATAACAATGCTATTATTTCCAGAGGAATTCTCAACCATAACAAGGGCATTTCCCGTTTTGGCATTGGGATCCTTGATTAATGTGTATGAGCCTATTTTTGTCGTGCTAAAATATGTTTCTGCAGTTACACCAAATGAATCATCACCTACCTTAACGAAAAAATGCACATTATCATTTAACTCTGATGCTGCAGCCGCTTGGTTTGCCCCCTTGCCGCCAGGAAAAAAATTTGTGGATATTGCTTTGATTGTTTCTCCTACAAAAGGAAATCGCTCCACTTCAGTGACAACATCTAAATTAAAAGATCCCAAGATATATAATGCACATTTATCAACATCCTTTCTGTCCCTCTTTTGTTTTTGACTATCAATATGAATAACTTTAGTTTCATCAATAGTTCGATTTATTATGGGTTCAAGCTCAATTTTTTGTAATTTTACACCTCCATGAAATTTAGTGGCTATTCCTAAAAGTTGTAATTCATCTATATATCTTCTAACGGTTCTTTCTGATACATGAAGCAGAACACTGAGTTCTTTTACATAGATGGAATTATCTTTAACTAATTTTTTTCTAATAAATGCAATGCTGTTCTTTTTTTTCATATCATCCTCACTTGTTAAAAAAATATTACATTTTGTTAAGATGATAGTGTTTAATTAAGTTTATTCTGCTTATATAATCACGTTTTTTGCTCATAATTGGACAATTATCTGTCCGTTTGTAAAAATTTTAAGAAAAACATGTGATGATGGGTAATGGGAGACTTAATGTTAGATTGGGATAAAAATAAAATCATTGATGGTTGTCTGTCTATTTTTTATTTTTAATAGTGGGATATTTTAAGAATATTCATAATTTATTATTCTTAAAATATCCCTCCGCAGGTAACCATAAATTTAAATCACAGTACTTGGCTTAAAAAAAACAAAATAAGACTAATATCCACGATAATGAGTAATACACCAATAAGTACTCTTATAAAAAGGCATGAAAGCGTGGTTGGTGGAGCTTTAGGAAATAATGCAGAAAAACTCCAATATGCTAATGCTGCAATTAAAAATATAGCAAAAATCATATAGCTAATAAAAAGCATCATACTTAAATTCCTTTCTTGTTAAATGTTATATATTTAATTATTTAATCTAAAAATGATTGTTTATCAGTACATTACCATAGTATTATAAATTTAATTTACTATTGATATTTATTAAGTCATGTTAGCATAAATGCAATATTAAAATTTATCGTTATTATCTGAATCTGAAGAGACTTTATATCATTTTATGAAGATATCTAAAATTATTGTCATGATTAGTATTGGTATTATTCTGACATCGATTGTATTTTTGTCAGGCTTAATACTCTCTTTTTATAAAGTATCAGGAAGTGATATTGATAATGGTAAAAAAATTGGAAACAGTATTTTTACGCTTTATAACGATAAAATTTATGCTACTGTACCTAGTAATGGAGAGTATGCCATTGTATCAGCGGATCCTAGTAGTTTCAGAACCCTATCAAAAAAATTTAATTACCGAGAACGTCAATTTGCGATAGATAAGAATAATAGTTACTGCGGTAACCGTATTATTCCTGATCTTGATCCTAATAAAGTAGATGCATTAGGACACAGCTATTTTTCAGATGGTAAACACACCCTTTATTGTGCGCCTTTTACGTTACAAAATGTCGAATTATCTAGCCTTAAGGAATTATATCAAACATGGTTATATGGTTGGTCATTTGGCGAAAAGCCTCAGACGTTTTACTATCCAATAAGAACGCTTCCTTTATCAAAAACACCTTATTACCCCATACTTGATGCCGATTTAATCAGCAATGGAGAGCAAGTTTTTTATGAAGGAAACTTGATGACTGATGCATCCATTGAACAGTTAAAAGCAATTAACATATTGTATAACGATGGATCTTTAAGAAAAAGCCATCTTTATCATCATGATAAACTTAATGTTTATTATAAACAGTACAAGCTAGGTATAAATAATAGCCCTGATTTATATAGTTTCTATATTGGTAATTTATATCAAAATGCTTACTTATTTGAGCCTAATACAGGGCAAATATCGATGAACAACATCGATTTTCCCTTAGACAATGCACCTTATAAAGTAATAAGTCATCATGGTGGGCATGTTTATCATGGCTTATTTTTGTCTAATCAAGGTGTTTATTTCTACGATACTCAACAAAAGAAAATCCGTAGAGCTGGAGATAATCCGTTCTTAAAAGGCCATTGGAAAGAGATAGCACCGTTAGTTTTTTCTTATAATAGTAAAACTTATTTTTTACAAACATCAGAAAATTGGGGAGGAAATAAATCACCAGGATTAATTTCTCGTAGTACACACCTTTATCTTCTAGATGAAAATACGGTTGGTGAGTGGAAAAAGCTAGGAGATGTTACTTATCATCGTTATGGTGAAGTGTGGCAAAAAGGGAATAGCTATTATTATTTTGATAAGTTAGGAACAACCCAAGGAATTTATCAAACAATATACAGAATCGTTAATATGAGCACTTTAAATCATCTCCTTAATGATGAATTAAGGATTGATGAAATGAGAAAAATAACACGGGATAAAGAACAACTACAGCCTGCTGGTGGTATTAAAATATTAACGGCAAAGACGCAGTATAGAAAAACACTGACTCATTTATTTGATAATGAGTAGAAATATTTAATGAGATTAATTTATTTTTATTAATAGTGATAATAAAAAAGCACTTAATAAGTCATTATTAGGTGCTTAAAAATTTAGACGCTACATGTTAATTACGGGCAATAACGCGTTTTTCTTTACGATCAAACCAATTTTCACGTAATTTATCGTAACTAAGATTAAATGCATATGTATAGAAAAGGAAAAAGGCAAAGAAACCGACTTCTAATAAGAATGCATTCCATAACGACATACTTAATAGAAATGCCAATATTGGTAAACCAATTACCACAAAACTTAATTCAAAACCAATAGCATGCATGACTCGTATTTTTGTTGGTCTTGGTCCTTTGATTAAAGGCCAATAGCGGTCAAAAATCATGTTATAAAATAAATTCAATAACATAGCTAATGTTGATAAAACAATAGCAACAGTTCCCATTTGAAAAATTGAGCGGCCTAAAATCCATGCACTCAGCGGCGCTGTTATTGTAATGGCTATCACTTCAAATGAAACAGCGTGAAAAACGCGCTCAGTAAATGTTTTTTGATATTGACTCATATCCCACCTCAAATTAATTATTTGGCAAAAAACGAGTGCAATTATTGGTGATATTTTGTATATATACAAAATAGGAGCCATCGAAAAAACCGATACCATAATGAACTATTCTATAGAAACTTTGCGTACGTTTATTGAAGCAGCTTCGTTAAAATCATTTTCTGCAGCAGCGCGAAAATTGAATAAAAGCCAGTCGACTGTGAGTAGCACGATCAGTGGATTTGAAGATGATATGGGCTTTGAGCTATTTGAGCGTAAAGGACGAGAGTCAACGCTGACTTTTGCGGGACAAAAAGTGTTGAGCTTGGTTGAAGATATATTAGCGGCTGATGAGCGATTACAGGCATTAAGAATAGACCTGTCTCCAGAAATGGAGCCTCGTTTAAGTTGTGTATTTTCTGATATGTATCAACCACCTTATTCTGAACAACTTTTAAAAATTCTGGATAAAGAATTTCCACATCTTGAATTTGAGTTTCTGGTTGCTGAGAATGATGATGTAATTAACATGCTACAAAATAATCAGGCTCATATTGGTATGATGGAATCACGGATAGAATATCCTGCTGATATTGCCTTTGCTCGTTTACCAGTGAGTGGTAAGTTAGGATTATATGCACATAAAATGCATCCACTTGTGAAAGAAAAGAAAATTAGCTATCAACACTTAACAATGCATCGTCAATTAAGGTTAAGTAGTTGTGCTCAATTCGCTATTAATAGCGAAAAGAACTGGCTAGCTCCTAATTATTTATTGCTACTTGAAATGGCAGAGCAAGAAATGGGATGGGCGATATTACCCACATGGTTAGTTGAGCAATTTGGACATAATTTGTTAGTCAGCCTGAATTATGATCAATTTCCTAAGAAAATAGATATTGACCTAGTGTGGTCGAGAAGTAATCCACCAGGAAAAGCAGGATATTGGATGATAGATAGACTCTTGAAAAATGATCTTAAATTTTCTCTCTAGGTATCAATCACCTTCATTATCAATGGATATAGTGAAGGTGATGTATTTTTTATGGTATTCGATCACCAGCCACAAACATTTGTTTCTTCATCCATATCATAGCCACGTACAATATTGATAAGGTCTTTTACCATTAAACTGGATACATCAGCATCTAATAGATCTGCTAAAAAACTATCTTTATCAACAGAAACACCGTTATTTTTGTTTGTTAATACTAAAGTGAGTTCTTGTAGATCAATATTTACCTTATTTTTTAGCTCATTAACTAAAAGCAAAACTTCTTTAGTGGCAACCTCTGGAATATATAAAATTTTAGGGTTTAGAAATGTTTTTTGAGATTTTTCTTGGCCATTGGTATTAATCAATTCTAATAAGTAGCCTTTATTTTCATCTTTCATATTATTATTTTAACCTTCGGCAAGTATTTTGGGGTCGACATAAAAATCGACATTAAAAACAGTATCTTCAGTTTTTGCTTCTATTTTGTGCCATGTCTCTGGCGGAAACACACCAAATTCACCAGCATGGATCACTAATGTTTCTGTTGGCTCTGGGCTAAATTCATTTGCATATGCGTAATAAACAATCACTCCTTGCATAACAGATAGCTTTGGATAAACCCCTTGTCGGGTTCCTTTATCTAAATGTCTTTCCCAAATAGATTTAGGTGCTGTGTCTTTAGTCCAAAGTGGCGTTGATCGGACATGAATATAGTGAGTGGGAATTATAATTCGTTCCATTTTACCTCTCTAAAAATGAGGGACTCATTTTCTATTTCCTTCTTATTCAAGAAGAAAAATTATCGTTAATACGGCAATAAACTATTGCGCTATTGAATAAAATCTACCTCTTCTAATGAGGTATTTCAAATGCAATTTTAAAGAAAAAAATAATAATATAGTGCTGGATTAATTAATATCTTGTTTTCTTTGATTAAATTATTTTTTAAAAGTTAAATTATTTTTTAAATAAGGTCGTTTTTTAGGCGTTTGGTTGGTGCTATTATAGGGTTTTTACGCATCAATATAATTTGTTTGTTCTATAATTAACCAAGTCTAGGGTATTAATATTTAATTCATTATTTAACATAATTGAGATATCACTATGGAATTAAAGGATTACTACACCATAATGGGTGTCAAACCCACTGATGATACTAAAACGATTAAAACAGCGTATCGCCGTTTAGCGAAAAAATATCATCCCGATGTAAGTAAAGAGCCAAATGCAGAAGAGCGTTTTAAAGAAATTGCTCAAGCATGGGAAATATTAGGCGATGAACAACGTAGAGCTGAATATGATGAACTTTGGGCTCATCGTAACGATCCTAAATTTAGGCAATTTACACAACAACATTCAAATAAGGATCAAGAAAGCTTTAGCCAAGAAGATTTTGATGATTTTTACGCTTCATTTTTTGGTCAACACTCTCCATTTGAAGGTCGTCGATCTCAACAAGCACCTAAACAGCGTGGACATGATTTAGAAATAGAATTAGCCGTTTTTCTAGAAGAATCGCAGGAAGAGCATAAGCGTACGATTAGTTATCACTTACCTGTTTATAATGTTTTTGGAATTTTGGAAAAAGAGATCCCTAAAACTTTGAATGTTAAAATTCCAGCCGGTGTTATTGATGGACAACGCATTCGTTTAAAAGGTCAGGGGACAGTAGGTGAGAATGGAGGCGAAAATGGTGATTTATGGTTAACAATTCGTATTGCGCCTCATCCTCTATTTGATATTAAAGGCCATGATTTAGAAATAGTTGTTCCTGTAGCTCCTTGGGAAGCTGCATTAGGTGCAAAAATTCCTATTCCTACAATAAAAGAAAAAATCTTGTTAACTATTCCTGCGGGAAGTCAAGCAGGACAAAAACTACGTATTAAGGGAAAAGGATTAGTTAGTAAAAAGGTCAGCGGTGATTTATATGCGATTTTAAAAATTGTGATGCCACCAAAATCCAATGAAAAGATGCGCGCATTATGGCAACAAATTGCAGATAGCCAGACCGATTATAATCCACGTAAAGACTGGGAGAATAAATAATGGGTCAATTAACAACAACAGTATTTACCGTTACTGAGTTTTGTCATCATACGGGAATATCAAATGATGAACTCAAAGAAGTTGTAGCTCTAGGTTTAATCGAACCGTTAGAAATTGAAACTCAGGAGTGGTTTTTCGATAATAAAGCGCTTGTAGTGACACATCGAGCATTAAAACTTCATAAAGAGCTTGCATTAGATTGGCATGGGATCGCCATAGCACTGACGTTATTAGATAAAAATGAACAATTAAAACAAGAAAATAGGCAACTACGTCAGCAGTTAATGCGTTTTATAAATGAATAAAGATTAATAAAATAACCACTAAAACTGTAAATAACTTTAGTGGTTATTTTTATGTATAAATTTTATTAATGAATTGTGTTTTTATATTTCTTATTTGCAGATTATCAATATTATCTCTTGTCGTTTTCTTCAATTTCTTACTATTAGAATAGTTGCTTTTAAAATAAGCAAAATGGTGTTGGGATCACATTTAATACCATAACTATTTAGTTATTATAATAATAATATTTTACTTATATTATCACTCTTTTTTTGATAAGAGATTTATTTTTTAAGGGAAAAGTAATGAAGCCGATCCAAACCAATAAATTAATAGAATGGCGTAGAATGTTTCACCAGTTTCCAGAAATTGGCTGGACTGAGTTTGTGACGACAGGCACGATAATCAGTGTACTGCGAGAGATGAATATTGAAGTAAAAGCGGGGCCTCATATTATTTGTCGAGAAAGTATTTTAGGTCGAGATGAAAAATTAGTTAATGAGGCCATCAAAATAGCCGAAGAAGAAGGGATCAGTGCTGAGTTATTGGCTGAAATGGACGGTTTAACAGGGTGTATGGCTATTATTGATACAGAAATTCCTGGCCCTACATTTACCTTTCGTTTCGATATTGATTGTGTTTATGTTCAAGAGTCAAATGACGATATTCATCTGCCTAATAAACAAGGATTTGCTTCGTGCCGTTCTGGATTAATGCATGCTTGTGGTCATGATGGGCACACTGCAATAGGGCTTGGCCTTGCTCATTGGTTAAAACAAAATATTCACGCTTTACGTGGGAAATATAAATTGATATTCCAACCCGCAGAAGAAGGAGTGAGAGGTGCAAGAGCAATAAGCGACAGTGGAGTATTAGATGATACTGATTATTTTATGGGGATGCATATTGGATGTAACTTGAAAAAAGGTGAAATAGCACTCGATCCTTTTGATTTTCTTTGTACCACTAAATTAGATATTTCTTTAAAAGGAAAACCCGCTAATGCTATTGATGAACCAGAAAAAGGAAATAACGCATTAGCCGGAGCATGCTTTTTAGCTAATGAAATATTAGCAACGCCAAGACATGGTAAAGGTATGACACGAGTAAATATTGGAACCTTAATTGCAGGCAAAAATCGTAGCCTAATTCCTAGCTCTGCGAAAATGCAACTAGAAGTTCGTGGGCAAGATGCTGAAATAACACAATATTTATTGGATAGTATAAAAAAATATGTTGATGGTGTTGCAACTGCTTACCAACTAGAAACAAAAATAGATATTACGGGTGAAGCGACGAATTTCAGAAATGATCGAGAAATGATAGATATCATGCAAGGTGTCATTGATGTGCATCCAGATTTATTAAATGTCGTATTACCTTTGGGAGGAAGTGAGGATGTCTCATTAATGGTAAGAAGAGTGCAAGAGAAAAAAGGGAAAGCGATATTCTTCTTAGTAGGTGCAGATCAACGTGATGGACATCATAAAGAAAAATTTGATATCGATGAAGAGGCGCTTTCCATCGGATTAACACTTTTTACTGAAGGTATTCTCTCTATTCTAGAGATGCATAAATAAGAGAAAGGTCTCTTCTATTTATCGATATTGCATAGAATGAGACCTTAATAACTATTTTATTGGGGTAGAAAATAAAGAGGCATCAGGTTGATGTTCTTTAATAAACTCAATATAAAGTTGTGTTTCATGCTCTGTTTTTTGCGATGTAAAAAAACAAATATTACTCATAATCGTCGGTGTAAATTCTCTATAAACAATATCTTCTATTTCAATAGTAGGAAATGAATTAATTAAACTGATCCCTAAGCCATTTTTTACAAAAGTCATAGCTGTATCTTGATCAGACACTTCGGCAATAATATTAGGTTTAGATTTTGATTTATTGAGCGCCCGATCAATAACTGTGCGCCCAATATTACTTTTAACTAAAGCAATAAAAGACTGTTCATGT
Organism: Proteus sp. ZN5; assembly: GCF_011046025.1. Classification (GTDB taxonomy): domain Bacteria; phylum Pseudomonadota; class Gammaproteobacteria; order Enterobacterales; family Enterobacteriaceae; genus Proteus. The sequence continues at coordinate 3,269,456 of NZ_CP047639.1, read as the reverse complement.
AAATCATCAGGTGTGATGGTGTTTTTTGTAGATAATTCATGTGTTTTAGGGATTGCACAAATAATTTGAGTTTCTCTCATCGGAATTTGAGTCAAATTATAATTGCTGTTAATGGTCATATTATCAGTAATGACAATATCAGCTTGTTCTTTTGCAATTAAAGAAAGTAGCTGCTCACTTCTAGAAATTTCTAAATGGACATTAACTTGATATTTTTTGATAAACAGAGCGGTGGCCTGATTGATGAAACCGTAGGCTAATGTTGGTGGAACTAGAATTCGTAGACTTCGTTTTTTTTCTTGATGATGAAAATGGCTCAATCGACTGAACGATTCAGCGATATTGGCGATTTCTTCATAAAGCAATAAGGCATCAGAGTTTGGGATTAACTTATTATTTTCACGAGTGAATAATTTTTTACCACAACGTTTCTCGATCTGATTTAATGTCTGGCTTACCGCTGGTTGAGAAATACCCAGCTGTTCTGCTGCATTAGTAACACTTCCCTGATCGATCACGGTTTGTATAATTTCAAGGTCACGTAAAGTTGCCCATCCTCCTGACCAAGAAGTTCTTTTTATATTCATTGTCATTATGTTTTTGCTTTAGTCAGTTTATCTTATATACGATTATACCGTTAATAAATTGATTATTGAATAATAGTGATGATGGGAATTTTAAACAGTTTTTATAAGGAATATTTATAGAATAAAGGCGTAGATTGTAAATGTTATTTGGGATTTATAGCTTTTATTATAAAGTAAACTATATGATATTATAAAGTCTGTAAAATGATGTTATTAAAGGATTAATTATATGAAAAGCCGATTTTTTTAAAGTATTCATTATCGGTAAATGAATTAAAAATACTTCATAAAAAATGAAGCTAAGAGAGAAAAAGTATATTAAAGGTTATGCTTTTCTTTCTAATTTATTGATTTTTTTATTAATTTTATCGGTTTTTTCTGTTTTTTTATTGATTTTAAATGCGATTAATATTTATTTAAATAATGAAATTGTAAGTGATGAATTACAGAGGCTGAAAGATCTTAATCTTTATATTCTTATTACTTTTGCTTCTTTCTTAGTTATGTTGGGAATTTTTTCCTCTCTAGATGATTATTTAACCAAAAAAAATGAAAAAAGAGAAATTGAAGGAGTTGGTCATAATTTTGACTTAAGAATAAATAGAAAGTTTATAGAGCAGAGAGATGAAAATATTTCTCATAAAACTTATTGGCCTGCTGTTATTGATACTTTTGTCTATAAAAAATATATTTTTATAGATTTAGAAAGACATAATTATATAATAATTCCAATAAGAGCCGTTGGAACTATGGAAGAATTCAATCAACTATTTGAATTTATACAAGAAAAAAGTAGAAAATAGATTTCAATAAAATAGCTCCAAAAAATAAAATTGGAGCTGTTTCTTTAGGTTAGCACAATAAAATTAACATAAGTTATTATCCTATTTAATGTGTTGTTATCATCTTTAATATCAATAGTTATTTATATAAATAGCATTACTATCAATTACATTAAAATAATGTTAATAACAAATTTTATCTGATTTCATTTGCATTTTAAATATACCTTTATATAAAACTCATTGATATTGATATGATGCGTAAAGTTAATATTTTTATTTCGAAATATAATGATCATTGAGATATAAATCACGGAATTCCACGCTTTTTCATTGCTAATATTTCGCATAAAATTATCTATCTAGTTTTTTATTTTTATTATAAAAAGATACTTAATTGATCTATAAATTATAAATAACAAGCAAATGGGGAGTTTTATGTCTTTATTCAAAAAAGGTATTATTGCTTTATCCGTTAATATTGCATTAGTTTCTTCTGCTTTAGCCTGTACAACGTTGTTAGCGGGAAGCGAAGCTACAAATGATGGTTCGCTGATTATTGCTCGTAGCGCAGATAGCGATGCATTAAAAGCACAACATTTTGTTATTCATCCGGCTAAAACGAATCAAACGGGTATTTACAGTACCAAAGAACATAACGGTGCTAATAATTTCACTTACCCATTACCTAAGAATTCATTACGTTATACCACTGTACCGAATTGGAAAACGCAACTTCATGGTGCAACAGGATTTAACGAACTGGGTGTTGGTGTCAGTGGTACCGAGTCTATTTTTGCTTCACCTAAAGCGCTTTCTTTTGATCCCTATGTTGAAGATACTGGGATAACTGAAGATGATATTCCAGATGTCTTACTTTCAAGAGTAAAAACAGCCCGTGAAGCAGTGGAGTTATTAGGAAGTATTATTGAAAAACAAGGTGCTGGTGAAGGATTTGGTGTTGCTGTTGTTGATAAAAATGAGCTTTGGTATTTAGAGACTGGAACAGGACATCATTGGATCGCACAAAAATTACCTAAAGATAAGTACTTTGCGACAGGAAACCAAGGTCGATTACAACACTACGATATTAACAGTGATGATGTTTTAGGTTCTAAAAATCTAGTGGAATTTGCTGTTGAGAAAGGGCTATATAATCCTGAAAGAGAAGGAGCATTTAATTTTTCAAAAGCTTATACACGAGATGATGAACGAGATCGCACTTATAATGATCCGCGTGTGTGGGTTATTCAGCAACAATTTAATCCATCATTAAAACAAGCTGTGGATGATGGTCGTAATTTCACGCCTTTATTAACGCCAGAGAAAAAAGTATCTGTTGAAGAGGCTAAAGCGATGCTACGTAATCACTTTGAAGGAACAGAGCACGACCCATATACTAATGGGCTAAATGGTCAAGAATCTTGGCGTCCAATCAGTGTATTCAGAACTTATGAAGCGCATGTTATGCAAGTTCGCCCTGAACTTCCCCAGGAAATAGGTGAAGTGACCTATGTTGGTTTAGGTATGGCGGATTTGACTGCATTTGTTCCGTACTACAGTGGATTAAAAGCTTATCCACAACATTATGGAATAGGAAGTAATCAAGCAGACAGTGATTCTATTTACTGGAAATATCGTAAGTTACAAACACTAGTAATGACAGATTATCCAAAACTCGCACCAATAGTGAAAAAAGCTTATCAAGAGTGGGAAGCAAAAACTGCATTAGAGCAAAAAGAAATGGAAGCTAAATATCTCACTATGGTGAAAACAGATAAAGCCGGCGCAGATAAAATGCTTAATGAATTTAATCTACAAGTCATGGCAGATGCTGAAAAATTAACTGAAAGTTTAACGAACGAATTGTTTACAGTAAGAACAAAAGATATCCAAGACGATATTTTCTTCGCTAATAAGTCAAAGAAAGACTGATAGAAAAGAAGTATTTTAGATATCTATTTTAATAGGAAGATCCCAATTAAATTGGGATCTTTTTTGTGGATAAAAATCATTAAAGAACAGGAATATAGTAGCTAATTTTTTGTATGTAATGGTCACTGTGACCAAGTAATTTATCGTAACCTACAGATTCTTTTAGTGTATATCGTTCGATGTCTGGGCCGGGTCTGCGTAATAAATTCATTTTCGGAAGTACTTTTGTATAGACCGTATAAATAATGTCATCATAGCCAGTCAATGAATCTAAGATTTCATTCATATGAAATGTAATGGCCAGATAGTTGCCACTTGGCAATTCTAATTGTGACATGGTAGAAACATTTGATGTATTTGTTAACTTTTCTTTATCAACAGCAGTGCTATAAATATACATAGTATCTTCTAATGTACTTGCAGATGCTCGATGCATTGCATATAACTCTGTAGGGATTGTATGTACATCTTTTAAAAATTTACGCCAAAATTCTTTTCTGAATTTTTTCTTGTCTGAATCCCATGTTGAAATAGGCTTATTGTAATGATGTGACATACCAACTAATTTTTGAGACGGGAATGTAACTACCTCATATTTAGCACTCAGTTCAACGGTTTCTAATGCAGGAAAAATCAGTTCACTAATATCCCAGCCTGGTTTTTTTCTATATTCCGAAGGCGTTATATTAAACTGTTTTTTAAAGGCTCGACAAAATGTTTGTTGAGAATCAAAGCGATACTTCAATGAAATATCTAATAGGCTACAACGAGTCACCCTTAACGCGTAGGCGCCGCAAGATAAACGACGAGCGAGTATGTATTTTCCTAAAGATATTCCTGTATATGCTTTAAATAAGCGCTGAAAATGCCATTTTGTATAGCCTGATTTCTCAGCAACAATATCTAACGATAAACGTGAATCGAGATTCTGCTCAATCCAGACGATGATATCTTTAACAACATTCTCTTGTAGCATTAATATTCCTATTATTTTTTCTATCGATATTTTTCAACAAGATCGACTTAATTTATTGAACTACAATAAATTTATAGGTGTTAGAATAATAGCATATCGTATAGTGATAGTTACATTGAATAAAGTAAAATAGGCGGGTAATAATGTAAAGTTATGTATTGCAATTTATTTGAATTAAAATTGACATTAATTAAAAAATTGCATTTTAACTCAACCATCAATGATTGATGATTTTTTATTAAAATTAATCTTAAATTAAAATATTTATATGTTTTTTTAGTTTTAATAAAATGCGGAGATATCCTATTTTATCTTTAAAAGATAAAGCCTAGTCTAAATTTATTAGTAAAACCTTACTTGGTTATTTTAGGAGATGTAAATGAATAAGTTACTTTCTATTTCTGCTATTGCTTTAGTTTCTTCATTAATAACAGCTCCTGCTTTGGCAGCTAAAACGGATACTTATAACTGTGAAGGCCAAAAAATCAGAGTTTCTTTTCCTAATGAACAACTAGCTGTAATGTATTACAGCGATGAACTTATCGTTTTAAAAGAAGCTGTTGCGGCAAGTGGTGCTCGTTATGTTGGTGAAAACTTCCAAATTTGGGGTAAAGGAAAAAATGAATTTAATTTAGCAACGATTTCAGAGGATGATGCAGTTAATGGACGAGTTGCTGAAGATAAGGGTCGTACCTGTAAATTAGTAAAATAACGTAAAAACCAGTTATAAAAAAAAGGACAATTTAATTGTCCTTTTTTTTAAGAAAAAGATTAAGTAAAAATAACAATTAAAAATAAGAAACAACAAGTATAAAAAATGATAACGCATTTTTTATCACACAAATAAGTTAGTCATAAAAAAACAAATCAGTTATAAAGATACTCTTATTTTGATTGCTAAATGGTTTTTTTATGATTATTGAATATACATCTAAGCATACTTGTCACTTATCTAAAATAGAGAAAGAAATACTATATTCCTTGTTAATAGAAAGTTTTGGTAATGATTTTTCATTAAATGACTTTCAACATGCATTAGGTGGAATGCATATTTTTGCATATTATCAAAAACAGATGGTAGGGCATGTTGCTATTGTTAAAAGAAATATGGCGATTGATAATAATCCTATATCGGCAGGATATGTTGAGGCAATGGCTGTTTTAAAGGACTATCGCCGACAAGGAATAGGTAAAGAATTAATGACTCAAGCAAATGATATTATCAAGTCTTGTTATCAACTTGGACTACTCTCTGCTTCTGAGAAAGGTGTACCGTTATATTCTCTGTTAGGTTGGCATAAATGGAAAGGTAAGCTCTTTGAATTAAACCAAAATGTTTACAAACAAACAGAGGGTGATGATGAAGGAATTATGGCATTGAGTACCATAAATGAAATTGATTTAACTTCATCGTTATATTGTGATTTTCGTAGTGGCGACCAATGGTAGATCTCTTACTTATTACAGCTAATTTGATTATACTAATAGAGAGTGGTATAAAATTTACTCTTTTTTATTTTTAAAAAACAAAAAATAAATTTCGTTTTATCCATTTATCTGCAACGAAACAAAATTTATTGCGAGTTGATATGAAATCTTACCCTTAGCTAGTCTTAACATTAATTTTTAAAAATAAAACTTAAAAATAGACATTGCTATCCAAATTGGCAGGTAATGTGTTGTCAAAAATTAATAAAAGACAAAATCTAATGAAAATTAAAAACTCAAGAAAATATAATCTATCACTACCAGATAATAGAAATTTAACGTGGTATGAATCGGGCCCTGAGCAAGGTAAGCCAGTATTATTTTGTACTGGTGCGGGTATGAGTGGTTTATTGGGGGTAGAAATTAACCTCTTAAATAAGCTTAATATTCGTTTGATTACACCAACTCGCCCAGGATTGGGCGATTCTACTTTTGATCCTAAAAAATCGTTAAAATCTTTTTCTGAAGATATTTTATTTTTATTAGATCATCTTCGTATCAAAAATATTAATGTAATGGGATTTTCACAAGGTGCTGTTTTTGCGATGGCTCTTTGTGTTTACTGTCATGTTGATAAATTACTGATTGTCGCAGGACAAGATCAATTTGATTATCCTGATACACAAAATAAGCTAACAGATGATGTTGTTAATATGCAGCGTCAAGCTGTTGGATCACCAGATCTGTTAACCAGTTGGATTAAGCAAAATATAACAGCTAAATGGCTAATGGATTTTATTTTAAATTACAGTGCTGATGTTGATTTGGCTATTTATAAATCAGTTGATTTTCTCCCAGTTTATCAAGAATGTATGGCGGAAGCTTTTAAACAGGGTAATGATGGATACACTCAAGATTTACTGATTGCGATGCAACCTTGGGGATTTTCACCTGAAGAAATAAAGACACCAACAACCTTATGGTACGGAATGAAGGATACTAGTACCGTTCATTCTCCGGACTTTGGGGATTTATTATTTCAACGTTTTCCTAATGCTGAGCGGCATTTATGGCCAGAAGAAGGTGGTTCACTTCTGTGGACGAAAACAGAAGAAATTTTATTAGAACTAGCCGATTAAGGTGATGTAGTACATTAATGATAGAGTAGATACTGGTTACCTTAAAAAACAACAGTATCTACTTTTTTATTTATGTTCTTAAATTGAAATAATGAGATAGGTAAAATAGATAATTATTTTTATCTTATAATTATTTTCTAATTTGGTACGTGAAAAATTTTTTTTAAAATAAAGATGAAAATAATTTGCTATAAAACGAATTATATGACTTAATAGCGCCACTGGTTTGGAAGTACAGACCTATTTATGTTAGTGCAGTTTTAAGTAGTTCACCGTTTAGCGTTATCCCTGATACCTCTTCGTTGCGAATTCCTTCAAATAGTGACCATAAGTAAAAATCCGAAATCAAACCGCAAACAATGCCTTATGGCAAAATAATTAATTAAAGGAAATCTTATGTCTAATACAATGACTGGTACAGTAAAATGGTTTAACGATGATAAAGGCTTTGGCTTTATCACTCCTAAAGACGGTAGCAAAGACGTATTCGTACACTTTTCAGCGATCCAAAGCGACAGCTTCAAATCTCTGAAAGAAGGCCAAGAAGTTTCATTTTCTATCGAAAATGGCGCTAAAGGCCCAGCAGCAGCGAACGTAATCGCTCTGTAATCTATTGAGTCGTTATTACTGTATATATTGCTTAATGCGATATCGATACAAGTAAGACCTAAAAAACCTCACTTCGGTGGGGTTTTTTCATATCAATTTCTAGTTTTATTTAAAATTGAGGTAAATTTATTAAAGCGTATCAAAAATAGTATTATTAAAGTTATGTAAGTATTTAATGTAAATTGTTTTAAACTTTAAAAATATATTTACTTTAATACCTGATAATTTTTATAGAAAAATAAATTAATGGAAAAATAATTTCTTATAATGGCAAAATAAAGGCATTAAGACGTTGCCTTCTCAATCAAAAGAAAGAAAAAAATTTTATTAGAATAAAAGATATCAGATAAATCATAAAAAAATAATTTAAGATAAAAAATAAAATTAATATTTAATGACTTATCTTAAATAATTGATGTCTAATTTAATGTGGCTTAAATGCTTTTTAGTTCCTAAAGGACAAACTTGTGTACGCTAAAAATATTTTTTCATTGCATCTATTACACCCAAAATATTTCTTAACTTGGTTTGGGATCTTTATTCTTTTTTTATTAGTACAGCTTCCTTATTCTTGGTTACTTTTTTTAGGTAAACATCTTGGTTTGTTATCTCGTTTCTTTGTCAAAAGAAGAGTATCGATAATAAAGAAAAATTTAGAATTATGTTTCCCTAATAAAGATAAAAATGAAATTAACACACTTGTTATGGATAATTTATCGTCATTAGGTGTCGCATTATTCGAAACGGGTATGGCATGGTTTTGGAGTGATCGTCGATTAAAAAATCTATTTGAAGTACAAGGGATCTCCAATTTCACTGATGCAAATGATAAAAAAGCTGGAATCTTACTCATTGGTATACATTCTATGTCACTAGAGTTAGGTGGGCGCATTATGGGGCTTTGTTTCCCTGTAAATGCGATGTATAGGCCACATAATAATAAAGCTATGGAATTTATCCAAACCAAAGCAAGGTGCCGCTCAGATAAGGGTATGATTGATAGACGTAACTTAAAGTTTATGGTTATGGAATTAAAAAAAGGGAAAGCAATTTGGTTTGCTCCTGACCAAGACTTTGGTTTAAAAGGTACAACATTTTCTCCATTCTTTTCTGTTGAAAAAACATCAACCTCAAAAGGGGTTGCTATATTAGCCAAATTATCAGGAGCACCTTCTTTAACTGTTACTTTGGTCAGAAATGAAAATCAGAAAGGTAAAAAATACAGTTTAATCATAGGTAAAGAACTAATTAATTATCCTTCTGAAGATATTCAGAAGGACACAGACAGAATGAATAAGTTGATTGAAACAGAAATTATGCGAGCCCCAGATCAATATTTATGGGCACACCGTCGTTTTAAAACTCGACCAGCAGGTGAAGCCAGTTTTTATAATTAATGATTAATATATAAAAAAAAGACCAACACATTATGTGTTGGTCACAGTAAATACTGGAAGCAATGTGAGCAATGTCGTTGTGAAAAACCAAGTAAAACACTCAACTATTCACAAGGTAAAAGATAATCATTATCACTTAACTTGTCAACCCTAGGATTTGTATGGGTTTAGAAGATAAGAATAGAGGTGACAAAGTAAAGATAAGAAGATCTGAGGATAGGAAGATAAGAGTTTTTTATAAATGAGTTAAAACAGAGTTAGCAGATATAGGAATAAACTATATCTGCCTAATATATTATAACCATAATAGAAAATACCATTTATATAGTAATGAATTCTAAATCTTGGAAAATATATACTCGTTATTTAATAATAAATATTATTTCTATTTAATAGAGATTAATGTTTATTAAAATATAGGATTTTAAAAGTTGCTATATTAATTGTATACAATATCCATTATGCCTACATTTTCTTTGATCCAATTCATACTCATTGAGCCTTTATTTTCACCTAATTGAGCATTAAACATTTTATTGGGTTCGATTTTATGTAAAGTTTCTTCCATTTCAGTTCCATTCCAGCAATTTGCTTTAAAAGTATTTCCTACAGAGTCGGTCATACAATTTCCCTCTACAATAGAACCTGTAAATGTGATTGTTCCTGAGCCGATAACTTTATTGTTATTCGCCATAGTTGGAGTTGATAATAAAAGTGCTAAGCAAGTTCCGATAATAAAATTCTTTTTCATTCTATATTCCTCAAATATTCTTTATTTGGTTAATTTTTGATTTTTTTTGTGTACGATAAATATCTATTCGTACCGAGTTGATGGACGGAATATTAGAGGAAAAAAATATATCAATCTGTAAAAAATCTTGATGGTTAATGACAACTAGATAAAGATTTATGAATGGTTTCTTGAAAACTTCAAGAATGGAATAATAAGTAAAATTAGAAGTGGATTATATAACTATTTGAATGATATATATTTCCTAAGGTTTGCTTTATTTTCATTAACAAGTTAATTTTATTTAATATTAGTTATATTACTTAATTTTTTTGTGATACATTTTGTTGTTAAAACAAAAAATTAATAAATTGAGCTATTTCAAGATGACAAAAAATTTGTCAAAGTATTTCGACGAGATGACTATAAGAGTAAAAATTATATCTTTATTTGATGGTTTTTATCTAGTTGAGTATTGATATCTTAATTTATCACTTTATTATCATTAAAAATAAACGACAAAAAGAGAATAGACTATTTATGCAGAGTTATCATTCGCTGTCAGCCCAAGTTTACCAAATAGATAAACCTATAGGGTGTAGTTTTGGTGACGTAGAATATTATCAAGAACGTATTAAGGATGTTAATGGTAAAATCTTAGAACCCGCCGTGGGAACTGGGCGTATTTTGATCCCTTTATTAAAAGCTGGATTTAATGTAGAAGGGTTTGATCTTTCAGATGAGATGCTTTATTTCTGTATGGAAAATCTGAGAAGAAATGGATATTCTCAAGATAAAGTGAATAAAGATAATTTGTTGACTTTCCAAGTTGAGACACTTGTTGACGCAATAATTATTCCGACTGGGACTTTTTTATTGTTAGATAGCGAAACAAAAGCACTACAGTCACTTCAACAATGCTATAACGCATTAAATCCAGGTGGACGTTTGTTAATTGACATTAGTTTGGCGCATACCTTTACTCAAGGCCAGTGTTCTAGTCGACAATTTGAAACGCCGGAAGGGGATTTAATTACCTTACAGATAGTAAATGCTGAAATAGATTATATTAATCAATTAACTGTATCTCATCACCGTTATGATAAATGGAGAAATGGAAAAATAATTGAAAGTGAATGGGAAGTGTTTAAATTGAAATGGTTTGGTGTGTATGAATTTAAACGGCTCCTTGAATCTATTGGTTTTGACAAAATAACAATTTCTGGGGATTATCAATATTTACGTGAACCAAATAACGAAACAGAAATTATTACTTTTGAAGCTTATAAATAGAAATCAAACAGGATATTGACAATAAGGCCATAAAATAATGGCCTTTTTAATATCATTAGTATTTTTTCTGATTTTTTGAAAAGATCAAAAGTTGTCTTTGCTATGAAAAAAGAAAACAAGAGAACGTTTAATTTGAAAGAAATAGTGATTTTATTTGCCAGAATTAAAGTGAGTTCTTCAGATAAAAAAATCCCCGCACTAGGCGGGGGAAAATTAAATATCTATCAGTGATGAAATACTAGAACCAATAGTAAGGGAAAAAAATATATCAATCTGTAACAAACTTTTAAAAAAAATAATAAAAATAATTGTAAAATTAAAAGTATTTTTTGAAAAAAATCATAATTACTTGATATTTTGATAATGTAATCAATTGTTTTTAATTGATTTTTAATTTATTAGGGACGTTGGGTTGGAGTGTGTAACTAATAATCATGTTAATTTAACAATAAAATTTATATACATTTAGCTGAGAGTATTGATAAATTCCTTAATTTTTAGAACAACAAAAATACGTATTTATAACTATCTTAGGTAAAAATCAGACAATGATAATGATTGATTATTGCCTGATTAGAATAGATGTAAGAAGATGATAGGGTGTCTATCCATTAACTACCATTGTTTTACATCAATCATATTGTTTGGTGGGTATATCTTTACGATATAAGAAGAAATATTATTACGAATATAAGGACTTTTTTCTTCAGGATACATTTTCCAAGCTTTTTTTAAATAATCCAATAGCTCATTATTAATATAATTTGAACTAGATAATGCCTGAATTGCACCTAAGCTGATCTCTTCATTTTCAGAGATTGTAAGTTCATAAAACGCTGATGTTTTATCTTTTAAATTAACATCATGAGAAGCAGCATAAATTGCACTTCTTATTATTTCTACATTTGGATGAGTAAAGAAAGGTTGAAAATCTTCAACTAAAACAGCATCTAATTCGGTCAAAGAGTAACCGATGAAACGCAATGTATCTTCGTTATTAGTTACTTTAAGTATTGGGAGAAGACTCTCTTTGAAAAGAGCATATTGATCTTTATATTTAAAGTAAATGATAGGAATAACGATATCTGTTTTTTCATCAAATGGAGCAACTAAAGCTTGCTGAATATAAGGCAGTGCTTGTTCTTTAAAATAAGTGGCTAAAACATTTAATGAAACTTTATATAACTCAATATCTTCAGTTTGTAGTTGTTGCTTTAAAAAATCCAAACTGTTTTTAGATAATTCAGGTAGTTTAGTTAGTGAGTTGATCGCACTAATTTTTTTCGTGATATCTTTATTATTTTGAGCAAATTGAAGTAACGTTTCTTCATTACCTCCCATTCGATGACCAAACCAGCTTGTGTCATAGCCTAAAATTACTTCATCTAACCAACGTTCATACCATTGTGTAAATGAAGTTTCATAGGAAAATGTGTAAGGAGTATCTGAATTAACCCAATCGGATGTATATAAAATATGACCTTTATAATCTCCATTAACTACTAATAAAAGATCGTATTCGCAACCACAAGTACCTAAATAAAGCGTACCTTGATGAATTCTATCGCAAATAGTATCAAAGTATTCATCACTACAGTCTTCGGGTACATGACATAATGCTTTCCATTCATCGATATCCATTTTAGGGCTAAGCAAGCAAGGTAGGGCACAATTTTTTATGCCATTCCTATCGATTGCATCATCAAAAGCATATAGGCCATAATAAGGACCGGCACCACCATAAGAGCCTGTGCCGCCATTGCCAATTTGAGTCACAAAGGCGATATAATCTTCAGGAAATTCACATCCTATTTTTGCTTGTAGCTGATTAACTTTCTCTTTTGATAGTGGAGAATTTAGCTGATATTTATGATTATCAGCGCCAAATTCTTTATATTCATGATCAATACTAGCAACGAGTGCTAATTTTTTACGAATACGTTCAATAGGATTATCTGCATATTTTTTATTAAGTTTTTCCCATTGCTGCTCTGGTGTTAGCTCTTTGTTTTTTCCAATGATCGCGGAAATAAAACCCATAATTGAAAATCCCTATTGATGATATGGTTTAATTATAAAGTGGTTGTTTCATAATCATTTTTAGATAGTGATAACCAAATACAATATTATTATTTTACATTAATTTCACTATAAACTATTTTATCTTCAATAAGATAATAGTATTTTTTATGAAAGCTTATCCTTCATTTGGTATTAAGTGACGTATGGTTTTATGCAGATAAAAAAAAGACCAACGCTAGGAGAGTTGGCCAATAAATACTAGAAGCAATGTGAGCAATGTCGTTGTGAAAAACCAAGTAAAATACTCAACTATTCACGAGTTAAAAGATAATCATTATCATTTGATATGTCAACCCTATGAAGATTATGGTCACTATTTATTCACACTAAAAGCCAATAAGTTCTCTTACTTTACAAAAACCAAAGTGGGAATTTTATTATTAATAACAATAAGATCAACATTCTCTGATTGAGGGTTTATTGTATTTTTAACAGCATGCATTTTTTTCATTTTATTGACTAAATCTTTAAAATGTTTAGAGCGTAAATGTATCGTTTTTTTAACCATGATTTTTCTCCTTATTGATGATACTTATAACAATAATAAGGATATTCATCAAATGCAAATGACAATCAATATCATTTTGTAATATATAATTTGATGATAAATGCTCATAAGTAGCTAAACAGCATTATTTTGCCTGCATTTTTGTGTACAAGTTTTCTTATCTTCAGTCTCTTAAAAGAGTGATATTATGAAGAATAAAAGGAACTAATAGGGAATTTTTGCGATGGCGTATGATTTAACGAAGAGATTAGTCATAGGACTTTCTTCTAGTGCATTATTTGATTTGCAAGAGTCAGATAATATTTTTCGCACAGAAGGGGAGGAAGCTTATCGAAGGTATCAACATAAAATGCAGGATATGCCATTGGATAAAGGTGTTGCATTTCCTTTTATTAGCCGCCTTTTGAAACTAAATAATATTAGACCTGACGATCCACTAGTTGAAGTTATTTTGTTATCCAGAAATGATCCCGACACAGGATTAAGAGTGATGAATTCTATTGAACATTATAACTTGGGGATCACCCGAGCAGTATTTCTTCAAGGAAAATCGCCTCATATTTATATTCCAGCATTTGATATTGAGTTGTTTTTATCTGCTGATCATGATGATGTTTTACAAGCGATTAATGCAAATTATCCAGCAGGGCAGATATTAGCCGGTCATGTTAATGATGATGATGCTGATGAATTAAGAATTGCTTTTGACTTTGATGGTGTGATTGCTGATGATGAAGCGGAGGTTATTTATAAAACTTCAGGCGAGTTGTCTCAATTTCATAACCATGAAGCTAAAATGGTTGATGTACCTCATAACCCTGGGCCATTAAAAAAATTCTTACTGCGTATTTCTGACATTCAAAAATTGGAATTAGAGAAAGTAAAACAAGATCCTACTTATATTCCATTACTTAAGATCTCTATTGTTACTGCGCGCAATGCACCATCTCATAAACGTGTTATTAACACGATGAGAGCATGGGGAATTTCTGTCAATGAAGCTTTTTTTATGGGTGGAGTAGAGAAAGCCAATGTTCTGAGAATTTTAAAACCACATATATTCTTTGATGACCAAAAACTGCATTTAAAATCATCATCTGAATTACCTTCGGTACATATTCCTTTTGGAATAGCTAATAAGAGTGTTGATAATAAATAAGATGATTTTAATAAATTGAGTGTCTGGTATATATAGCATACACTCAAATTTTCTTTTGTCTAATTATGTTTTTAATTCGTTTTAAATAATAAAATTGCTCAATACTGGATCTATTTTATAAGAGTGGTATGGTGTTAAATAATTACTGAGAATTATAAATTAAAATATTTATAATTAATTTAAAAAGGTTGAAAATTTAATTTAAATAAGGAAAATTGAAGTGGATAATAATCATAAATTTTTTTCTGACGATGTGTGCCCTAAAACTGCATTATATGGTCAATTTTATGGTGATAATCACTATGCAGGTCGAGATTACGAGCGGAAAATATATTATGGGAATAAATTCCCAAAAACTAAGAAAGGTTTTTATTTTAAAAAATTAATGAATTTTAAATAATAAAAATAACAAGAAAATATAATAGAGTCATTTTAAATAGAGATATCAATTTGATTTAAACTGATATATATATTTAAAAATAAATTGATGATTGCGTAACTAATATAATTTACTACGCTGAAAAATAACAGCACAGTAAAATTTATTATTAAATCTTTTCAATACCAATAGGTTGATAACCTTGCCATAAAGGTTTGAAATGTTTATCTGAATTATTTGGTATTAGATGAATGTAAAAATCACCGATTTTGCTCAATAAAACGCAATCATCAACATCTTTCAAATTGTCTTTATGTTGTTTGACTATCTATTAAAAGTGTTGCAATAGCTCTCTCTTTATCTCCAAACTATGCTTCTTTTAACGCAGGCCAAGTATCTGTATTTTTTCTTTTTTATCAATGTGTTATTAATTAAACAACCATATTGATAGTAAGTGTAAAAATTAAGATGATTAATTTTTATGAACTAAATTATTTATTTTTAATCTAAATATTAGTTATTAATTTTAAATATTATTTGGAGTAGATATGAGATTACTTATGCTTTTGAGTGTTTTTTTGATTTCTGCTTGCTCATCAACTGGAGCAATAGAATCTCAAGAAAGTAAAAGCCATAAAGAGGATCCATATTCTGATAGCACATTAAATAGTATTAAGACTAATCAGAATATTTATATTGAGCAGCAACGTAGTAAAGGAAATTTTTAAGTTGTTAAAATAAATGATTGCTTTTTGGGCCACCTAAGTGGCCTTTTTATATGCAGAAATATAAAATATGGCAATATTAATAGAAATTTTTTAAATTTCCAGTATAAGAATAAGGTACGCATTATTATTGTAATTGAGGGTATTAAATAATAACTTCATAAAAAATAGTAAGAATAAAAGGGTGCATCGGGTAGATGACAAATAAAAAAGAGAAAAAAATTAATGGAATCTTAAGGTATACGGAGCTATATTTATATTCAGATAATTTATGAGATGAGGCTGTGATGAATAGAAAAGAATTAATTAATTATATTAAAGAAAACTATAATGCAGAGCCTGAGTGTTTATGGATTAAATATCCAAATTATATAGTTTTTAGGCATAATAGTAATTCGAAGTGGTTCGCAGCTATAATGGATGTTCTAGAAAGTAAATTATCTGATAATGGTAGTAGGAATATGGTCGATGTTATAACTTTAAAAGTTATGCCAAATTTAACGGGATCATTACGATTGAAAAAAGGAGTATACCCAGCTTACCATATGAATAAAGAGCATTGGATTTCTATTAGCCTCTCATCTGAATTTGATGATAACGAATTAAAATCTTTAATTTCTGAAAGCTATAATTTGACACAATAATTTTATTAATATAGCTTACTCAATTTTTAAACACTTTCTAACTATATAAGTTAATTTATTATATAGCATTTTCATATACGCCTTTATTGAATTTTATCTAATATTAGTCATTTTAAATGTGCTTACATCTTCTTTTTGAGTAAGCCTATGAGAATGTAAAAATCGGTGAGTATATAAATGATAGCTTGTTAAAAAATGACTTAATCATAATGAGAAAAAGCCTTTCTTATCGTAATAATAGTTATTCCTCCAAAAAATATAATGAAGGAAATAAGTAAATAAAATATTATAAAATTAGCATCACTCTCTTTAAAGATCATCATTACTAATAAAATAAATAGAAAAAATAAAAAGAATTTTTTATCACTATTAATCATGCAATATACGTAAGAAACAAAAATAGATACTAAGAGAAAAGTAAAATAGGCGATAAGTAAAGCAACAAACTCTAGGCTGTTAAAAAAATTAGCAGGTATTTCATTTTCGTAGGATATCATTATCAACACGATGGCGGTTGCTATAAAACTCATTAAAGTAAAGATTAAAATAACAAATTTATTAGTATATAAAAATGACAGTTGCTTAAAATAAATAACTTTTATAGAAATCTCTAAAGAAGATATCAATACGATAATACTGATAAAAAAAATAGCAGAAGAAGTTGCTAACCAAATAACATCATCATAGCCAAATGTAGATATACTGAGATAGAACGATATCACCAAAGATAATACTGGGGATATAAATGTTAACAACTTTTTCTTTTCTTGTTTGTCGTTCATATTCCTATCCATTATAAAAAACAAGATATCAATTAGACATTAGAAATTGATATCCGAGTAATTATATAACTCGGTCGGTCCCATATAGCATTGGCACTACTCTGTTTTCAAATATTGAGTGTAATTTGAGGCTGATACTTACTTTAAATTGATATTATTATTTTTTGCCCACTTTCTTAATCTTCCATTAGCGTTAGCATAAGGGGAAGATGTATTAAATGATATCATCCGACCCATTGTCCATTTTGTGTACCATGGTTTGCCATATAAAACATCATCAGTTCGCTCATTAATAAGCTTCACAATTTCATTTTTTACAGTCAGAAGTTCAGCTACTAACGAGTCATAATTTAATTCACTGTAATCTGAGTAAAATTTTTGAGCAAGAACGCCAAGTTGGTTCCACTTATAACCCGTATCAGGAAAATCAACAGGTAGACCTTTAGCATCAGATGTGATCCATTTTACAACAAGAGCATTCCACCCGAGCAAATAGGAAACAAGATCACAAACACTCATCTCTGTTCCTTTGGCATGCCCATCCATTAAGTGTTTAGAAGTCATTTCCATCGGGATTGCATTAAGATAACTAATTAATTTATTGAAATTTTTATCAATAGCTAACAGTAACTCAGCTTTTGTTTGTGGTACGCTCATAAGGAATTCCATCTCATTAAAATAGAGTAACCATAAAGGTTGTGTCGTGTTTGAAAACAAATTAATTATGTACTATCCACCACAATATGGGAAAGACTCTTTTATAAACAGTGTAAGAATTGATTTTTGAATATAATTGGATCTCTATTTTTCAATGTTTTTTTTATTTTATATGAAAGAGTAGTTGATTCATTCCATGCAAATATACAGCCATTCAAAAATGTGGCTAATGTAATAATGCTAAGTATGTGTATCATTTTTTCATATTATCGCCTATACCATGTTATGGGACTTACAAGGTTGATTAACATAATAAAAAGATTTTACTCTTTTTTAATCAACAAAAACTTCTCATATCACGCATCAAGCATTTCTTGTTTTTTCTTAAGTAATCACATCCGTCATTTAATTTATTTTTTTAGTTAGCCTACAAGATCCTTTTTGCATAAACTTGGTTAATAACTTAAGAAAAATTACAGTATATAAGTAGGGCGAAAATTGAGCTTTAACTAGGGTAAATCTGATGGGGGTTTTACCCCAGTTTTACCCCTATTTTACCCCTCGTAAATTTCAGACATAAAAAAACCAACCTTAAGCGGTTGGTTTTTCTAAAGAATTTTGGTCGGCATGATAGGATTTGAACCTACGACCCCCGACACCCCATGACGGTGCGCTACCAGGCTGCGCTACATGCCGTTTGTGCCCTGTATATTACTGTTTTTGAGTGCTAAAGCAACCCTTTGCTAATTAAGTGATGTAATTTTGTGCGTCACTTAATAGCGTTAGCGTTCAATAAAACGCTTCTGTTCAGCCAGAACTTGCAGTAATAATTTTAAATCAGGTTTTGCAGAACTGATCTCTTGTCCTGATTTGTCAAATAAAGCATATCGGCCGTGTTTATCTATCAACAAGGTATTATCTTGTAAAAAGACCACAAATGCCTCTTCATCACCTGTGAAAATCCATGGATGATTACGAGTGCTTGCAAATAAATCTTCGCCTTGTGAATAGTTGTCTACTGGACTAATGACATGTAAAACATGCTGCATCAAGGTTGTCATAACATCTTGATGGCTTGTCATTCGATCAATAACCTGTGGCGTCATATTTGGCCAATGTATCATCAATGGCACTTGTGACTGGCTTAAATTAAAGGTGGTCTTATCTGACAGCCATTGATTAATTTGCTTCTTATCATTGTCTTGATGATAGCTAGAAGTGACAACCACAACAGTATTATCTAGTACTTTGGTTTCTTGTAATGTCTTAAATATTGTCTCTAGTTGATCATTTAATGTGGTACGTTGAGATGCATTATTGGTATGACCATTAATTTGTAAGAAAGAGAACCAAGGGGCTGTTTGGTTGTTTTTAACCAACCAATTACTCCAACTATCAATAGTGGCATTGTTATCACCACTGCGTGATGTTGGGAGGGAGAAATCTGATAGCACAGCTTGTTTAAACAGTGGTGTTTGGAAGCCATTCGTTGAAAACATGGCTAATTGATAGTTTCGATAACTTAACGCATCAAAAAGTGCAGAGTTCTTTCTGCTACTTAATACACTGTCTAAATAAGAAGGTGAAATACCATAAAATAGCCCAAATAATGCAGTATCATTATTAATACCTGATGAATAATGACGCGAAAAATAAAGGTTATTTTGAGCAAATTGTTGCAAACTTGGTAATTCAGGCACTTCTTCAGTACCTAAACCATCAACAACAACCACCAGCAAGTTATAAGAATAGGTATCCTTGGCATAGATTAATGGAGCAAGAGGGTAGGTGATACCTTGTGCGGCTGGGTTACCCTCACTAATAACACGTTGCTCATATTCTGATTGATTAATAAAACCGTGACGCTCAAGGAATTTACGCGCTGTCATCGGGTAGGATAACGGTAAATTAGCACGTTGCATGGTAATTGGACGATAGAAGTTAGCGTCAGCCCAAATTGACATAGAGTGAGATACTATAAAGCAAGTAATAAAGACACCTGCTAATGGTTTGCCCCAACGTTGGCGATTTAAACTACGTAATTTTTGCCAACTCCATGTTGCAAAAAGCATTTCAATCAGAAATATAATGGGAATGCCAATAAAAATAAGTTGCCATTCACGCGCCATTTCACCTTCATCTGGGTTAATCACAAGATCCCAAACAAGTTGAGTCAAATGGAGTTGAAATTGCTGGTAAACGGCGATATCAAAAATAAGGATAGTTAATCCTGCACTGGCAAGGGCACAGGAAATAACTCTAAGTAGCCGTTGAGAAACAGCGACAAAGGTGAGGGGGAAAAGGATAAGTATATAGATAGCAAAGACAATAAAACTAAAATGTCCCATCCAACTCACAATAGCGTAAAAACGACCAGCAAAGGTTGCGGGCCAATCAGAAATAAACAGGTAACGGCTTCCAAGCAGTAAGCTTAGAATAATATTAAATAGCGCAAACCAGTGACCCCAACTGATCATTTGGGATACTTTTTCACGATAGGACTGAGGTCTCGTTACCATGTCTATAAATAATTTTTCTATGTTTATTAGTGAATATTGCCTTCATCAATTGAAGCACGCAATGCGTGAACAAAAGAGTCAGCAATCAGCATTCGTTGAGCAGGGGCAATACTTGTATTAATTAAGTTTGTCACCATGTTCCCCAACACCATCAAAGAAAGATCTGTAGGAGTATGATGTTTTTCAAGAACGCTGACAAGTTCTGCAAGTAATTGCTCAACTTGTTCATCACTATAACGGGATTTTTGTGGCATAAAATCTGAATTCCTACTAAATGAATAAAACGCTATATATTACCGTATTATTAGGGCTTTTTCCGCTATTAAATTAATTAATTTTCCCTTGATACTGAAAGTAGGGAGTGTTTGAATACGCGCACGAGAAAGAGACGCAATAGAAGAGGACGACCATGAGTCTAGATATTAATCAATTAGTTTTGCATCAACTTATTAAGCGAGATGAGCAGACATTAGAAGTTGTGCTACGTGATTCACTCTTAGAAATTGAACCTGTTGTTCAGGAAATGATTGAAGAGTTACATCGTGTATACAGTGCAAAAAGTAAAGCTTATGGTCTGTTTAATGAAGAAAGTGAATTAGCAGAGGCACTACGTTTACAACGTAAAGGTGAAGAGAATTTTTTAGGTTTCTCACGAGCAGCAACGGTGAGACTAAAAGACGAACTAGCAAAATACCCTTTTGCAGAAGGTGGTACCGTTCTATTTTGTCATTATCGCTATTTAGCGGTGGATTACCTTTTAATTGCTGTACTGAGTAGCTGTAACAGTATGTGGGTAAACGACAGTCTTGATGTGTCATCAACACGCTATTTAGATATTCCTCACGCAGATATTATCGCTCGTATCGATTTAACAGAGTGGGAAACCGCACCCGATTCTTTACGTTATTTAACGTTTTTAAAAGGTCGAGTTGGACGCAAAGTCTCTGATTTCTTTATGGACTTTTTAGGTGCACAAGAAGGTTTAAACGCTAAAGTTCAAAATAAAGGCTTATTACAAGCAGTTGATGATTTCTGTGAAGCTTCAGAAATGGGCAAACAGGAGCGTCAAACTTGTCGTGAGCAAGTATATAGCTACTGTAATGAGCAATTACAATCTGGCGAAGAAATTGCCTTAACAGAGCTTGCTGAAGAATTACCATCTTTAGGCGAGCAAAACTTTGCTCAATTTACTGAAGAAAAAGGCTATGAATTAGCTGAAACATTCCCAGCAGATCGCAGTACATTACGTCAACTGATGAAGTATTCAGGAAGCGGTGGCGGATTAACTGTGAATTTTGATGCGAAATTATTAGGGGAGAGAATATTCTGGGATCCAGCAACAGATACGCTCACCATTAAAGGCACACCACCTAATTTACGTGATCAGCTACAACGTAGAGCATCAGAAAAATAATTAAGTAGTAGAAACAAATAACGCCACATTAAGTGGCGTTATATGCTCGGCGTCCCGAAAAATAAAGCTCGAAGGTTGGCTTATTAAGCGCGCAGGAAGTCGATATGAGTAATCTTTGGCTTATACTCGTGACGTTGCACTGCTTTAACTTTAACTTTAGTTTCTTTGCCATCGATAACCAGGTTTACGAAATCTGAATAGAATTCTGATTTGTGTTCTTGGTTGATAACTTCGTTGTGATCTAAATCGATAGCGATTGGCTCTTCATTTCCGCCATAAACGATAGCAGGAAAACGGTTAGCCACACGCAGGCGGCGGCTCGCACCCTTACCCTGCTCTTTACGTACAGTTGCATTAATAGTTAACATCTTTTTTCTCTTATGAAAAAGAAAGAAAATACATACTTGTTACAGGCGACCCAGCAACAAGCTCGAGATTTGGTTTATCTAAAAATAGATAAAGCGGGGCGCATTTTAACGAAAAAGTCCTCTAACAGCAAATATAAATCCAGATTAATACAAGGTATCTGCTTTTCGGTAGCGCCCAGTATAGTCAAAAATCTTATTTCTTATCTTCCAAAAGCTCTCTTTTTTACCTTTATGAGCAACAATAAAGTCAGGATGACGCAACAAATCAAATTGCTTAATAATGTCGTTGGCATTATGCCAAACAAAAGGAACACCCGGTGCGCGTTGATGTTCACGTAAAAATTTTAATTCAAATACTTTTCTTTGCGCTGGCGTTGTTAGTCGAAAACGTTCAGAGACAGAAGTGCCTTCTTCATCGTAATAATTAATTTCTAACCATTCACCTTTAACATCACTTCCTGATTTAAATTGCATTCCACCACAACGTAGAACTAATGCACCTTTGAGTTTTAATGCCGCTTTGAGCATATCATCAGGATCAACCAAGATCTCATCACAATGAATACAGCGGCGTGCTGCGATATCATTTTCTTCATTACAATGTGGGCACAATTTAAAGCGGAAACGAAATTCACACTGCTGTTTTTGCCCTTGTTCATTGAGTTCCCAACCTTGGCAACGTCGACCATAGTGTTCAATGATATCGCCATCAGCATCTATAATGCCCCAAAAGGTATTGGCAAATTGGCAAATAGGACAGAAAACTTGTACTGGTTTACTATTCGGATTGGGTTTTTTAGTACCGACTTCGGGTAGATAGAGATCGTGAGGATTACCTGCATAATCTAAAATCAGGCATTCGGTTTTTCCTGCAAATAATCTTAATCCTCGTCCTACAATTTGCTGATATAAACTCACAGACTCAGTGGGGCGTAAGATAGCGATTAAATCAACATGAGGTGCATCGAAACCTGTTGTTAGTACGGCAACATTAACCATATAACGCAATTGTTGCTGTTTGAAACGAGAAATAAGATTGTCACGTTCAGAAGAGGGGGTATCAGCACTGACTAATGCAGATTCATCTTGTGGTAAAAGAGAAAGGATCTCTTTTGCATGTTCAACCGTTGCCGCAAATATCATTACACCTCGGCAATTTTGTGCATATTCAATGATTTGAGCAACGATATGAGGCGTGATGCGCTTTTGTCTCTTTATTTCACGGTTTAGATCTTCTTCATTAAATATCCCATTTTGACTTGTTCTTACTTGGCTAAAGTCGTATTGCAAAATAGGCATATCTAGGCGAGTTGGCGGAACTAAAAAATGATTGCTTATCATATAGCGTAAAGGCAATTCATAAATACAATCACGGAAAAAGCAATCTTCATCGCCTCTGATCATACCGTGATAATGATATTGATAAATCCAACCTGTAGGTAAACGATAAGGCGTTGCAGTTAATCCTAAGATACGCAATTGTGGATTAATAGATTGCAATTGTTTAATAACTTGCTGGTATTGGCTATCTTCAGACAAACTAATGCGATGGCATTCATCAATAATAAGAAGTGAAAACGTATCACTAAATTGCGATAAATTACGAGCAACAGATTGCACACTGCCGAAAACAACTTTTCCGCTACTCTCTTTTTGTTGTAAGCCCGCAGCAAAAATATCCGCAGATAGACCATAAGCCTCATATTTGCTATGGTTCTGTTCTACTAATTCTTTTACGTGTGCTAAAACCAAGACACGTCCGCGCGCTCTTTTAGCAAGTTCTGCAATCACTAAACTTTTTCCTGCGCCAGTAGGTAATACAATCACCGCAGGTGTATTGTGTTGGCGAAAATAAGAGATTGTCGCGTTAACTGCGTCAAGTTGATAAGGTCTGAGTGTAAAAGCCATAACTCTACATAAGAAATCAAACGGGGGCGTCAGCGTAACATTTTTTTATAGGTAGCGCGAATAAGGGAGGAGTAAAGGACGTGATAGTTTATTTATAAATTAATTAGTTGTTTTATTGTTAATATTCATTTTTAATAGATACCTCATATCAGATGGTATTCTTCCATTTTTCAGAGAAATTCATGCGATTAGATAAATTTTTATCCCAGCAATTGGGTATTAGCCGTAGCTTGATCCTTCGTGAATTAAGAGCAGGGCTTGTAACAATTGATGGCGAAATGGTGAAAAGCGGTTCAACCAAAATTGCACCAGAGCAAGAAGTAGCTTACGATGGTAATGTCTTAACTCAAATTTTAGGGCCTCGTTACTTTATGTTGAATAAGCCAATTGGCTATGTGTGTTCAACAGACGATCCTGTTAATCCAACTATCCTCTATTTTATTGATGAACCTTTGGCTCATAAATTACATGCGGCTGGGCGTTTAGATATTGATACCACAGGGCTTGTTTTATTAACAGATAATGGTCAATGGTCACACCGTATTACGGCGCCAAAACATCATTGCGAGAAAACCTATCTGGTTACGCTAGAAGAGCCAATTGCAGAAGGTGTTGCTGAACAATTCCAAAAAGGTGTTCAGCTTAACGGTGAAAAAGATCTAACCAAACCCGCCACGTTAGAAATTATTACACCAACAGAAGTTAAGCTCACTATTAGTGAAGGCAAATACCACCAAGTAAAACGTATGTTTGCAGCAGTGGGTAATCATGTAAGTGCATTACATCGTGAGCGTATTGGGGATATCACATTAGATGAGACTTTAGCTGAGGGCGAATATCGTCCATTAACAGAAGAAGAGATCAACAGCATTCACTTACCTCAATAATTATTATTTATCCTGTCGTTTTTGGGAGTTTATCTGCGTGCAACAGCAACGTTCGTCGTACCTTAGTCTCATTTTAATACTGGGACTTATTTCCATGCTTATGCCATTGGCTATAGATATGTATTTGCCAAGTTTACCTACTATCGCGCAAGATTTTGGTGTGCCTAGTGGCAAAGTGCAAATGACATTAAGTATCTATATTTTTGGTTTTGCTATTGGGCAATTAGTCTATGGTCCTATGGCTGATAGCTTGGGACGTAAACCTGTCATTTTGGGCGGCGTAATTGTTTTTGCTTTTGCCTCTAGTGCATGTGCATTATCTGAATCAATAGATATGCTAATTGGTATGCGTTTTTTACATGGTTTTGCGGCAGCTGCGGCAAGCGTTGTGATTAATGCATTGATGAGAGATATGTTCTCTAGAGATGATTTCTCTAGAAGTATGTCTTTTGTTGCACTTGTTATGACCATCGCACCTTTATTAGCTCCACTATTAGGTGCTTGGGTAATGAACTGGTTTTCATGGCATGCTATTTTCTGGAGTATCGCAATAGCCGCGGTGATTGCATCTGCATTAATTGCTTTTTATATTCCAGAAACATTACCAAAAGAGCGACGCCAACGCTTTAGCTTAAGAGTGACATTTAGCCAATTTATTAGTCTGTTTAGAACACGTCGTGTCCTTTGTTATATTTTGGCTTCAGGCTTTTCTTTTGCTGGTATGTTTTCATTTCTTAGTGCTGGCCCTTTTGTCTATATCGAATTACATGGCATTCCATTTGATCAATTTGGATTATATTTTGGCTTTAATATCATTTTCTTAATTGTGATGACAAGCATCAATGGGCGCTATGTTCGCCGATTTGGTGCGTTGAAGATGTTGCGCCTAGGCTTAACGATTCAATGTGTTATGGGGATCTTTTTATTACTGGTGGTCGCTCTTGATTTGCATTTCTATTTCCTTGTTGTGGGAGTAGCAATGTATGTGGGCGGGATCGCGATGATCACATCGAATGCGATGGCTGTTATTCTTGATGATTATCCTCATATGGCGGGGACAGTTTCTTCTCTTGCAGGAACCGTGCGTTTTGGTGTCGGTGCTTTAGTTGGAACGGCTATTGCTATGTTACCAGCAAAATCAGAATGGCCAATGGTAAGCTCTATGGCATTTTGTGTACTGTTTGCTATGGGTTTTATCTTGCTTGCACGTCGTTATAAATAAGAATATCACGCTATAAATAACAGAAATTTATAGCGTGCATCTCTTTTCCTACCTCTATTTCCTCTGAAAATACCATATTTTCCTCTGCTGTATTTCATGAATCGTTTCAAATTAGTGTAATTTTTTGATTTGAATCAATACTTAATGTTGTTATTTTGTTAAATTAAGTAAAATTTATTTTAATAATCATCTATTATTGTTTTGTTGATATGAAGTATCGTGATAAAAATTGATGGATTGTTTTACTTGAATACGTAATATTTTATACAATTATTTTATATAGTTGATAAAATGTTAAATAAATGAAAGAATAATTGAAGAGATTAATCGTTGCAGATATGAATACCTGCGAGTACTAAGCTGAATGAATAGTTTGATCCGTCTCTTCGCTTTTTTTGTAAAACAATTGTAACAATCATGTTCTACAATTAACAAGGTTCTAATATGCGTGTGAGCAAGTCAGTTCAAACTCGTATTGATGATGTATTAAATTAACGTGTTGATGAAACAGGATTGATTTGTGGATAATGTACAACTTTCGGTAGTTCATAAGCTGCCGCTGAGTTATCGGTGGCTAGCGGGCTTTGCAGGCACAAGAGTAGAAATACTGCCTGAAAATGATGCTGGAAAGCAAAATACGTTGATTGGCTTAAAATTATTAAGTCATGATGGTATGACACTGGATGAAGCAATACAGAATTTGCGTCAGTATCTGAGTAATCTCCATATTGATAGTGTTGTGATTGAGTGGGATGGCGCTCCTTGCCTTTTCCTTCATAGTGATGATGAATGTGCCGCATTGTGTTGCTTAAAAAACGCGGGTGTCGCTATTGCTGAGCCATTCCCAACGGCATATTCTTATTTATAACACCTATTTAATGTTATAAAAATAATGTAGTTACTGTGTGGTTCTAGCATGGTCAAAGAATATAAAAAAAGCCTCATTATCTAAATAATGAGGCTTTTTTATTGCAGCAAGATATAAGGGAATAAATTATCTTAATACATTTTTCGAAAGGTTGTTTTCAACAAGTGCCGCGTCATTATTCTCGATAACACGTCTTGCTGCATAAAAACGTTTATTCCAGTAGGTATTAGACATCTCTGACACGGTTACACCATTGCTGGTGGATGCATGTACAAATTTATCATTACCGATGTAAATTCCAACATGGCGCATAGTACGGCCTGTTTTGAATAGAACGAGATCGCCTGCTTGTAATTTTGATTTATTAACCTGAGTACCGGAGAATTGTTGGTCTGAGGTTGAGCGAGGGAGTTCTACACCGAATTGGTCAATAAAGGTTCTTTGAACAAAGGCAGAACAATCGATGCCTTTTTTAGTGTCTCCACCTAAACGATAAGCGACGCCTTTCCAGTCTGCATATTGGTCAAGTATCTTAGATTTTATATCGAGATTCTTCACCAATGATTCAAATTCATCTTGTGATGCTTGGGAAATAGATGTGCTTGATGATGTATTAAGTGGGGTAGTGCTTGAATTCGCTAAGCGTGAATTTGCGTTCTGTGAGCTACATGCCGATAGCGTAGCTACAACAATGAACGCCGGTATGAGCTTAAGCATTCTCATATACGGTTTTGTTCTCATTGTGACAGATTTCCCTTACATCCTTACGTGCAGAAGCGCACATGAATTATTCACCAAATAACCAGAGAATATAGTGTAATTTAACTCTGGCAACCTTATTTCGCGAAAAACGTGCTCTAAAGCACGTAAATATCCACATTAAACAATAAATAATGAGGAAACCAGAAAAGTGTACAGAAAGAGGGGCTAAATGGCGAGAGAAAAGAAGCTTAATTTACAAAACATTAGATAATAAAGTGATAATACTTAAAATAGATCTCAATTTGTCATAATAATATCATTTAACTGTCAAAAAATGACCAAGAAAATAAGTGAGATATTACACTTATTCTCTTTTAATTAATTAGATATGTTTTTCCTTTTATTTTTTAAAAGGAAGATATTTTTCTAATTGTCTGACAATAATATCTGATAATGGTGTGATTAATAACCAACTTGTCGTAATTAAAGTCAAAGAAATAGAACCCACTAATATATCTGATGCCCAGTGTGCGCCAGCCATAACTCGTGGTAATGAGAATACGATAGTAATAAGAAGAGCACATAAGAAAGAACGAAACGAGAGATAACGCAATATAAAGCTACAGAAGATAAGTAGCATTAAACCATGATCGCCTGGGAAGCTATCGCCAGAGGCATCCTTTGTAGGAATACCTGTCACTACGCCCACTCTATGTACATCTTGAAAATGAAGTGTCGGACTTGGTCTTTCTATTGGAATATTTTGTCCAATTTGATTGATGAGTACAGCACTTATTACCATCACTAATCCTACAATTATGAGATGGCGTTTGCCCATATAATCTTTTTTACGGAATGTATTGTAGTACAACGCGCCCATTGCCAACAAAATAACCAAGTCAAACTTTCTATTATTAATATAAGCCACAAAAGAGGCGAAAAAAGTATCAGGTAAAATATGTTGATTAAAAAAATAAAAAATATGGGTGTCAATCGATAGCCAAAACCCATGTTGTACAGGAAGATACCAAGAGAGAAAAATAATTAACCCAGCTAGATTAAGTAGAAAAATAGCCAATGCTTTTTGACGAAAATTAGAAAGTTTCATAGTAATCAAATGACAAATTTTGCGTGTATTTGGTGATCTGGATCACAATAAGTTTAAGTTTGATTATAGGACTATAACCAAAATAAAAAAATAGATCTTTGCAATTTGCTGCCTGTGTAAATGTTATTTTTTCGTTTCATTTCTGTTGTATTTTTAAATTCCCACTTAACTTAAATTTAAAGTGTTTTTTATTGATGCTCTTAATTTGAGTGTTATATAATTTTTTTCTATTCTTTTATTAAAGATAAAAGTTAAATAAATAAAGTAACGGGCCGATATTAGTTAGGACTTTAATAACATATTGGCTTGTGAAATTCATACGCCAAATAAATATAGGAGATTAATTTTGAATAAGTTTAGTATTGCAGCTACTTGTCTCACTTTATTATTAAGTACCCCTTCTTTTTCTAAGGATAATAAAGTTATAGGTTCTGGAACTATTACTTTTGTTGGTGCCATTGTTGAAGGTAACTGCCTAATGGATACGGATAAAAATACATTTAAAACAAGCTGTTGGAATGGTAATGAGATGCAAGAATCTCAATATCAGTTAGAAAGGAATAAGAACTTCAACTCTAAATTGATTAACAATAAAGGGTCTATGAATATTAAATGGATTAATGATGATTTAGCTATAATGAATATTGTTTATAATTAATTTTTCCTAGTTCTAATAATAACAATAATTGTATTAATTAAATAAAATTTTAATACTTTTATAGAATTGTTATTGAAGTTAAAAATATTTGACTTAAGTATAATCAACGTTGATTCCTTATTTATAAACATCGAACACTTATATTTGATAGACATCAAATATTCTTCTTATGTCTATATGAATGTCATATTTTATTGCTATGATGAAAATATGTCGGGTAGGTGTGATCCTCATACCTGCTAGCGCAAACAAGAAGTGAGGTCGTTATGAGAAAATATCTGACCGTAGTATGCAGTCTTCTCGTTTCCAGTTCGATATCATTGGCTTGGGCGTCTGATCCCATGCAAACAACAGGGCAGATTTATCTGCGGGGTGCAATTGTGGATCCTGCATGTGAAATGAATTTTACATTTGATAAAGCTGAATACCAATGTTACAAACACAACAAAGTGTTTACATCTACTCAACCCATCATTCCAGCGTCTTTTGATAAATCCCAACAAACTATTATTTTGCCTCAAGATATGGGCAAGGCTGAGATCCGTTGGATGGATGATACCCAAAAGAATGGTGTTATTGACGTTCAGTATTTTTAAGACGCCTGTGGGGAATAGAGGTAGGTAGCAAAGATAAACAAGTCAAATAATCGTTTATCATATTGTGTTTCTTACGATTATCTGACCTATTTAAAGCAACATTAGCGATATACGCTAATGAGTAGGGCTTTTGACTGTTGATTAGTCAGCACGACCCATATAGCGACGTTCAGCAATATGAATACGAACTTTATCGCCAGTAGAAAGGTATTCAGGAACTTGAATAACTAACCCTGTTGGCAATGTTGCAGGTTTAGTACGAGCACTTGCAGAAGCGCCTTTAATACCCGGCACAGTTTCAACAATTTCCATATCAACAGTTTGTGGCAGTTCTAATGCTAAAACTTGACCATCCATTGTTAATACTTGCATTCCCGCTAAGCCTTCCTCAGGAATAAACAGTAATTCATCTTCAATTTGCTCTTTTTTGAAGATATAAGGCGTGTAATCTTCATTATCCATAAAGATATATTCATCACCATCAATGTAAGAAAAGCTAACAGCACGGCGTGTTAAGCTGATGGTATCAATCATATCATCGCCTTTGAAACGCTCTTCTACTTTCTGGCCTGTACGGATATCAGTAAAACGCATTTTATACAATGTACTTGCACCACGAGCACTAGGTGCTTGGATATCGATATCTTTTACCAGTAATAATTTGTTGTTATAACTAACAGCCATACCACGTTTAATTTCATTGGCTTTTGCCATATAAAACCTTCCATTAAATAACATTGACGATAATGGCGACAAAATTACTCGCAGTGTAGAAACTTGGCAAGTTATTCGCACATTTTTTTATAAGATTTGATGAAAAAATAAAGCCAGCCCCAATATGGGCTGGCTTTAGATATTAGCTTTTAGAAAAGAAATTAACGGTAGATAGGAAGAAGATTAAAGTTCGCTAAAATATGTGCACTGGCATTGATAACACCAAATAAAATCACGAAACCAATCATAAACATACCACCGGGAGCTTTAAAGCTTTGACTTTGATTACGCTCACGACTTGCTTTCGCCATTAATGCAGGGATAATCGCAGCCCAAATCGTTGCTGCAAGCCCTGCAAAACCAATGGCATATAAGAAACCATCAGGGAAAATAATTGCTAAAATAGTAGGTGGTATAAACGTAACTAATGCAGATTTAAATCGACCACTTCCTGTATTTGAAAACTTAAAGAAGTCCGCTAAGTAATCGAATAATCCTAATGACACGCCTAAGAATGAACTTGCTAATGCCATATAAGAGAACAGATCTAATAACATTGATACAGTGGCATTGGCGGTTGTTGAACGCATTTGTGCTAATAAGTTACCAATATTCCCACCATCAGCAATCACTTGCTTGAAACCTTCACGAGGAATATTACCTTGTACAACAAACTGCCATAAAATATAAATCGCCAGTGAAATCAATGTACCAATCAGCAAGCTTTTCATAACCGCTTTGCCATCTCTACGATAATACGTGACTAAGCCGGGAATATTACCGTGATAACCAAACGAGGTGAGTAAATAAGGTAATGCTGCTAAAGCATAAGGCAAGTAACTTGCATTGCTTTCATTGGTGTTAAATAACACCGGCATTTTTACTTCCGTAAATAGGCCGCCAATGGCTAAGACAAAGGCAATTACCATACCGCCAATTAAGATGGTGCTTAATCTATCCACTGCACGTGTTGATAACCAAACAAAGAAAGCTACGATTAATGCAAAGACTAAGCCTGCAATTGCTTGTTGTACGCTTATTATACCTGCAAAGTTTTGCACGATAATGGAGCTACCCGCAGAAATATAAGCGTAAGTTAAAATATAAAGAACAAACGCAATCGACAGCCCATTAATTGTACTCCAGCCTTTCCCTAATAAGTCTTTGGTAATGGTATGAAAACTTGAGCCTAAAGGATAATGAAGGTTCACTTCTAAGATCATTAACCCAGACATAAATAAACAAAACCAAGTGTAGATCAGAAGAAAAATAGAACCGGTAAACCAGACACCGGAAGTCACAATAGGAATGGAAAACATGCCTGCACCCACAGCGGTACCTGCAATGATCATTGCACCACCAAGTATGGATGGGCGCTTTGTTATTGATGTGACTTCTGACATAAGATGTCCTTATAAAATTGACTCAATGTACTAGCTTGATGGTGTAAAGAATACACGTTTGCTATAAAGGTGTAAATAGAGGTTATTGTGCTTTATAAAAGAAAAAAGTGAGTAAAAATAATACAGTATGAAAAGGTGGTTATATAAATCAATAGATTAGTGTGAGGATTATTAGAAATGATAAAGAAACACAGCGATAAATAAGTGAAAATTTGTGTAGAAATAGATAATTCGAACATTATTCTGAACAAAAAAATCCAGAATAATGAACGTGATAGGGTATTTTTAATTAACCTTGATAAAACTGCTTACTTTTCCATAATGCAATAGAATTGCGGCTGGCTTCAAAGTGTGGCTCAGGTAAATCATCTGGAGAACACCAGCGGATTTCAGAACATTTATCTGGTTCCATCAATTTAGG
Source organism: Proteus sp. ZN5 (assembly GCF_011046025.1). GTDB lineage: Bacteria > Pseudomonadota > Gammaproteobacteria > Enterobacterales > Enterobacteriaceae > Proteus. The sequence goes on along the minus strand of NZ_CP047639.1, from coordinate 3,236,856 downwards.
CTCATCACCTTGGTGCTGTGCGATCATACAAATAGAGACAGTGTGTTTACCTTCTAACTGGTAAGTTTCTAGATTATTGCTAATACCAATCACTTGTGGCGCAGTGATCGCAATACCTATTTCTTCTTCTATTTCGCGAATAGCACATTGCTCAAAAGTTTCCCCTTCATCAACATGTCCACCAAAAATTGACCAATAAGGGGCATGTTTGCCACAACGTTTTCCTAATAATACTTCACCATTTTCATTAGTGATAATTACGCCAACGCCGACTACGACTGACATTTAAGACTCCTTTTTCTTTTTTATATAGTTATAGTTAATGTATAAAATAAGTCGTTTTTTACGGGCAATATTCTCCTTTGCGGAGGGGGCGAGTGCAAGGAGAAAAAAACCAATTTCACTGAATAAATGGTTAATTGATGCTATATATAGCACCCTAAATATTCATAATAAAAATGATTTGGGAGTGAAGGCATGAGTCGCCGTGTCGCTACGATCACCTTAAACCCTGCTTATGATCTTGTTGGTGCCTGTCCAGCTATTGATATAGGTGGTGTTAATTTAGTCCGGACTGCTGGGCTCAATCCTGCGGGTAAAGGCAATAATGTCGCAAAAGTCTTACGTGATTTGGGCATTGATATTACTGTTAGCGGATTTATGGGACGTGAAAATCAAGAGGAATTTCAGCACTTCTTTAGTGAAAATGGGATGGCTAACCGTTTTTATCTTGTGTCAGGACGAACACGTATTAATGTGAAGTTAACCGAAGGAAAAGGGCAAGTCACTGACTTTAATTTTTCAGGATTCACCGTATCAGCGCAAGATTGGCAACGTTTTGCAATGGATTCGCTTAATTGGCTTGGTCATTTCGATATGGTTGTTGTCAGTGGTAGTTTACCGAATGGCGTTGATCCTGAAGCCTTTACTCAATGGATGATTAAGCTAAGAAAATTATGTCCGTGCATTATTTTCGACAGCAGTCGTGATGCTTTAGTCGCAGGGCTAAAAGCAGCACCTTGGCTGATAAAACCTAATCATCGTGAATTAGAAGCGTGGGTAGGGCATTCACTAACTGAAATGGCTGATATTATTAAAGCCGCTCATCAACTACGCGATAAAGGTATTGCTCATGTTGTTATTTCGTTGGGTGAAAGAGGGGCTTTATGGGTAAATGCATCTGGCGCATGGCTGGCAAAGCCACCGCATTGTGATGTGATAAGTACTGTTGGTGCTGGGGATTCGATGGTTGCTGGATTAGTGTATGGTTTATTAATGAGCCAAACGAGTGAGCATACTTTGCGTCTTGCAACTGCGATTTCTGCGTTATCAGTCAGTCAGCCTGATGTAGGAATTAAAGACAGAAGTCAACTTGCTGAAATGATGACTAAGATAGAGCTAACACCGATTAAATAAGATAATTTGCGGTTTATTACTATAATACAAAAACAGTATAAAACGAAAACGGTAAAAAACGAAAATCGTTATAAACCGCAAATCTTATTAATGCAGGTACTGTTTCTAGAGCTGTTGTGACTTTAGCCAAGCAATTTCGTCAGGCCAAATATCCGGATTGATGGTTTCTAAAATCAGCGGAATACCATCAAAACGCTTATCTTGCATAATATAGCTAAAAGGAACTTTACCAATATTTCCTTCACCTAAACTGTGGTGGCGGTCTACTCGACTGGCTAATTCGCTTTTTGCATCGTTAAGGTGCATCGCTTTTAGGTATTGAAAGCCGACAATCTTTTCAAATTCAGAGAATGTCTTTTCGCAATCTTCAATTGTTCTTAGATCATAACCGGCGGCGAAAGTGTGGCAAGTATCAATACAAACGCCTACGCGAGATTTATCTTCTACCCCATCAATAATGGCGGCGAGATGTTCAAAACGATAACCTAAATTTGTTCCTTGTCCTGCGGTATTTTCAATCACAGCAGTGACATTTTTCGTTTTTTCTAAAGTGATGTTAATCGATTGAGCTATTTTTTGTAGGCACTTATCAACATCAATCTTATTTAAATGGCTTCCCGGGTGGAAATTAAGTAACTCAATACCTAGTTGTTCACAACGCTGCATTTCATCTAAAAATGCGTCTCTTGATTTTTCGAGAGCGTCTTCTTCAGGGTGACCTAAATTAATGAGATAACTGTCATGGGGTAAAATTTGAGAAGGGCTATAACCATAAAGCTCACAGTTCTTTTTAAATTTATCAATGACTTCTGCGGATAATGGTGCAGCTTTCCACTGGCGCTGATTCTTAGTAAAAAGGGCAAACGCAGTAGCTTTTATTTCATGTGCGCGTAATACCGCCTGATCGACGCCACCAGCAGCACTGACATGTGCGCCAACAAATTTCATTATTTCTCTCCTTAGATTTATTTCACACCATGATAACAAACATACAGCGTATAACATCATATTGAGGTGATAAAAGCAAAAAAGCGCAACTAAAAATAGTTGCGCAATAATGAAAAGTACTTCTCAAGGCGAAATTTTAAGGGGGATTAATTTATATCGATATTCCTATTAAGACATCAATACAGTTTGAATAAAGATATTAATCATCGCACCACCAAGGGTTAACCAGAAAAATAAGAATAAAGCTAATAATAATGGTTTGACGCCTGCTTGTCGGATAGCGCTAATATGCGTTGTTAAACCTAATGCCACCATCGCCATTGCTAAGAGAATGGTATCAATAGTCACAATGTAACTCACAATAGACGCTGGAATTAAATTTAAAGAGTTAAAGCCAGCCATTAAAATAAAGAATACGGCAAACCAAGGAATAGTAATTGGGCTTTTCTCAGTTGCTTGTGCACCATTGTTCGCTTTACTTTTTTTCTTACTTAAATAAGTTGAAAGAATAATTAAGAATGGTGCTAGCATCATTACGCGGATCATTTTACTAATAACCGCAGCATTTTCAGCATCAGGGCTAATAGAGTGCCCTACAGCGACGACTTGAGCGACTTCGTGAATAGTTGAGCCGGAGAAAATACCAAAGGTTTCTTCGGTAAAGGGTAGCCAGCCTGCAAATGCATTTAAATGGTAGAACCAAGGGTAAAGGAAAATACCGATAGTCCCGAAAATCACAACAGTAGAAACCGCAACGGCAACTTGGCTTGCTTGTGCTTTAACAACAGGCTCTGTCGCCATAACAGCCGCAGCACCACAAATACTACTACCTGCACCAATCAAGATGACAGTTTGCTCATCTAAGCCGAAATATTTTCGACCAATCCACATTGCAATAAGAAAAGTCGATGTCAGCATAATGGCATCTATAATTAAACCTGTTGCGCCTACATCTGCAATTTGCTGAAAAGTCAGTCTAAAACCGTATAAAATAATACCTGTACGTAATAAATAGTGTTTAGCAAATTTGACACCTTCGTCACTATAAGGTTTTGCAACAGGATAAAAGGTATTACCCACAATAATACCGAATAGGATCGCCAGCGTTAATGCTCCTAAACCCATGCTAGAAAACCAAGGAATATCACCAATATAAATAGCAAGCGCAGTTAATACGCCAGTTAGTAATAAACCAGGAAACCAGCGATAGACTGGAGTGAAACATTTTTTCGCCAATGTAATAGGTTGACTTTGCTCTGACATAGAAAAACCTTGCTTATATGAATTTTGCATAAGCATATAACAAGTAATCTTATTTATTAAATTCATTATTTTTATAATAATAACCACTAAAACTAATATATGTGTATTTTCTTAAATGTACTTGGTATGTTACTGGTTTGTGGATAGTATGTTATTACAATGACGGTTTAAAGGTGGAATGGATATGCGAATTACGTTGCGGCAACTGGAAGTCTTTACTGAAGTTCTCAAGAGTGGTTCTACAACGCAAGCATCACAACAGCTTGCTTTATCTCAATCTGCTGTCAGTGCATCTTTAACTGATCTCGAAAGCCAACTAGGCGTACAGCTTTTCGATAGAGTGGGAAAAAGGCTTGTCACAAATGAACATGGGCGATTACTTTATCCTAGAGCACTATCTTTGCTGGAACGAGCAACCGAAGTGGAGCAGTTATTCCAAGCCGGAAATGGTGCTTTACGCATCGCTGCAAGTACAACAATAGGTAATTATATTCTTCCTCAAATGCTGGGGAATTTTCATCGTAATTATCCGGATATTCCGCTCGAAATGAGTATTGGAAATACCGAAGAAGTCGTTAAATTAGTGAGCGAATTCCGTGTTGATTTAGGGCTAATTGAAGGTGCTTGTCAAAGTTCCGAACTGATTAGCCAGAAATGGCTTTTAGATGAAATGGTTGTTTTTTGCTCACCCGATCATCCTTTAGCTAAAGCATCAAAAGTGACTTTAACTGATTTACAGTCAGCTCCTTGGATTTTACGAGAAAATGGTTCAGGAACTCGAGATGTGCTTAACCATCTTCTATTTGCTTCTTTACCGGGCTACCGTATTGAAATGGAATTAGGTAACTCAGAAGCAATAAAACACGCCGTAATGTATGAAATGGGGATCAGCTGTTTATCTCGCCGAGTGATTGAAGAGCAGATTAATAATGGCTCATTAAAAGAGATAAAAGTAGAAGGGTTGGCATTACAACGTACCCTATATCTGGTTTATCATCGTCAAAAACATGTCTCTGATGCACTGAAAAAACTCCTGACATATTGTAATGCTGAACACTTAATCGGCAATTTTTCATAAATTGCTAATAATTGACGCCCGATCATGAAGGTATCTTATAATCCTAGATCCTTGCTATTCACGAACGACAGATTTGCTACAATCCTCGTTAGAAAAGTGAATATAAAAGTGGAATGTTATGTCAGAACAACAAAATAGTACTGCTGATTCGGGCGCAGTACGCACCTTGCGCCGAGAGTTAAAAGCGCGACATTTAGCGATGATCGCTATTGGTGGTTCAATTGGTACAGGACTTTTTGTCGCATCTGGTGCAACTGTTGCTCAAGCAGGGCCGGGTGGGGCATTACTCTCTTATGCATTAATTGGACTAATGGTCTATTTTCTAATGACAAGTCTTGGGGAATTAGCCGCATTTATGCCTGTTTCCGGCTCATTCTCAACATACGGCTCTAAGTATGTAGAAGAAGGTTTTGGTTTCGCATTAGGCTGGAACTATTGGTATAACTGGGCAGTTACAATTGCTGTTGACCTTGTTGCTGCACAATTAGTGATGCTCTATTGGTTCCCTGATGTTGATGGTTGGATCTGGAGTGCTTTATTCCTTGGTGTTATTTTCTTACTCAACTATATCTCTGTAAAAGGGTTTGGTGAGGCAGAATATTGGTTCTCTTTGATCAAAGTTTCTACAGTAATTATCTTTATTATTGTGGGTATTGCGATGATTACGGGCATTATGAAAGGTGCCGAAAACGCAGGTTGGCATAATTGGGAAATTGGTGATGCACCTTTTGCGGGTGGATTTGCTGCCATGATTGGTGTTGCCATGATCGTTGGTTTCTCATTCCAAGGTACAGAATTAATTGGTATTGCAGCGGGTGAATCTAAAGATCCAGCTAAAAATATTCCCAAAGCTGTACGTAAAGTGTTCTGGCGTATCTTACTGTTTTATATCTTCGCGATTTTAATTATTAGCTTAATTATCCCTTACACTGATCCTAATTTACTGCGTAATGATGTAGGTGATATTAGCGTTAGTCCATTTACACTAGTCTTTAAAAATGCGGGATTATTATCTGCAGCAGCTATCATGAATGCAGTTATCTTAACGGCAGTACTTTCTGCGGGTAACTCAGGCATGTATGCATCAACGCGTATGCTGTTTACATTAGCAAGAGAAGGCAAAGCACCAAAATGCTTTGGTAAATTGTCTAAAAATGGTGTGCCACGCAATGCGCTTTATGCAACAACAGTTGTTGCGGGTTTATGTTTCCTAAGTTCAATGTACGGAAACCAAACTGTCTACTTGTGGTTATTAAACACTTCAGGAATGACCGGTTTTATTGCATGGTTAGGTATTGCGATTAGCCACTATCGTTTCCGTAAAGGCTATGTTGCACAAGGTCGCGATTTAAATGACTTACCTTATCGCTCAGGTTTCTTCCCAATTGGCCCTATTTTTGCCTTTATATTGTGTTTAATTATTACATTAGGTCAAAATTACCAAGCTTTCTTAGAAGACACAATTGATTGGTATGGTGCAATTGCAACTTATATTGGTATCCCATTATTCTTATTAATTTGGTTTACTTATAAGATTGTGAAGAAAACCCGCTTTATTCGTTATAACGAAATGGAATTTCCAACACATATTGCGAATAAAAAATAACCTATAAATCAAGCTATTAAAACGTCCGTTTTTGTGATTGAGATCACTATAAAACGGGCGTTTTTTTATTTTTTGACCTGTCAATTATAAAAAACATACAAAAACTTTAATTATATCGGCAATCGCATTGATAATTATTATTATTTGCTTTATTGTTAGCGCACGATTTATTTGCTGAAAAATAAGATAATGGCGCTATTAGTTGTAAATAATATGCTGAATGTAATGAGTCTGATAATAATTAGCCCTTCTAGTGCTCAAGATAGCCAACCAACAGTTTATCGCCATATAATAAATTACACAGCGAATATGATTCACCGTATAATAATTTGGCGACTCACTTCTTTGTTGAATAATTTGTCTCAAATTAATAATTGGTTTTTTGTCCATAAAAAACAGTTGATGGGTTGTACGGTATGTTTTTGCTTACTTAATGGGTTGGTAAGAACAGAACAACGTAGAAAAAACTAGGTACAACAATTGATATGAGCATTATGTCAGAGAGACTCGCCACACAAGAGCATGAAAAAAATGCATCAGATAATGTGAAAGCCCATTATCGAAAAATGATGAATAAACGCATGCTATGGTTAGGAGTTATCGTTTTAATTATTTGTGGTTCAGTGGTGTTAGATTTCACCATGGGGCCTTCTGGTTTATCACTTGATAAATTATTAACAACCCTTTTTCAGCCTGAACTTGTTGATGCGGGCTCTCGAGTGATTGTATGGGATATCCGCTTACCTTATGCCTTAATGGCGGTTGTGGTAGGGATGTCGCTAGGATTAGCGGGTGCAGAAATGCAAACTATTCTAAATAACCCGTTAGCAAGTCCATTCACACTGGGTTTATCAAATGCTGCTTCATTTGGTGCTGCATTGGCGATTGTTTTAGGTATTGGTATTCCGGGTATTCCTGACCAATGGTTTATTTCGGCGAATGCGTTTCTCTTTGCCTTATTATCAGCCTTATTATTAGACGGAATAACTCGTTGGACACGTGTTCCAACATCTGGCGTTGTGCTGTTTGGTATAGCAATGGTATTTACCTTTAATGCGTTAGTCTCAATGATGCAATTTATTGCAACAGAAGACACGCTCCAAGGTCTGGTTTTCTGGACTATGGGAAGTTTGGCGCGTGCAACATGGGTAAAACTCGGCGTTATGGCGGGTGCATTTGCTGTCATTATGGTGATTTCATGGCTAAGTTCATGGAAACTAACCGCACTGCGATTAGGTGAAGACAGGGCGATTAGCTTTGGTATTGATGTAAAGCGCTTAAGATTAGGCTCATTGCTACGGATAAGTATTTTAACGGCACTGGCTGTTGCTTTTGTGGGACCTATTGCTTTTATTGGCTTGGTTGCACCTCATATTGCTCGCATGATGTTTGGTGAAGATCATCGTTTCTATTTACCAGCAAGCGCACTAATTGGGGCTTTAGTTTTATCATTGGCATCAATTGCGTCTAAGAATTTAATACCAGGTGTCATTATTCCGGTGGGTATTGTGACATCGCTGGTGGGCGTGCCATTTTTCCTCAGTATGATTTTACGTCATAGGGGGAATATCTAATGATGGAAGGATTAAAAATTCAAGATTTTAGCGCTGGCTATGCTAAACATCTCATCATTAAGGCACTTGATGTTGAGCCACTACCTAAAGGGAAGGTCACTGTATTATTGGGGCCAAATGGCAGCGGAAAATCAACATTATTAAGGGCGTTGGCGGGGTTAAATAAATCATCAGGTGTTGTCAGTTTAGATGGCAACGATCTAGCCACGATGAATTTCGCACAACGTGCTCAAAATGTGGTCTATTTGCCTCAAACATTACCAGCGGGTGTTCATTTACATGTTTTAGAATCCATTATTGTGGCACAGCGAGCTTCAGGTGGATTACATAATGAACATAGTGAAGCTCAGGTAATGCATTTATTACGTCAATTAGGCATCGAGCATTTAGCATTACGTTATTTAGATGAATTGTCGGGTGGCCAAAAACAATTAGTTGGACTTGCACAATCATTGATTAGGCAACCCTCTTTATTATTATTGGACGAGCCATTGAGCGCATTAGATCTTAATTACCAATATCATGTAATGGATTTAGTCGCTAAAGAGACACACCGTAGAAATATTATTACTGTTGTTGTTGTCCATGATATTAATATCGCCTTACGACATGGCGAACATGTATTAATGTTAAAACAAGGGCAATTAATTGCGCAAGGTGCGCCAGATAAAGTTATTACAGCACAAAGTCTTGCTGATGTTTATGGTGTTCAAGGTAGATTGGAATATTGTTCACAAGGAATACCTCAAATTATTATTGATGGCTTAGTGGATAAAATATAGAGAAGTAAAAGAGAAAGAGAAAAGAAGTAAATATAGGGATGCAGTAAATAGGGATATAAAAATAATATTAAAATAACCAAGGGTAATTAAATTTATTTATTACCCTAATTTCTGAGCAATTGTCGATCTGTCCATCTATATAAAATGTAAAGAATATATATTCTTGGAGAATCGGGAATGGTAGTGTTAAATAAAAATAAAATCGCGCTTAGTGTTGTTGCTGCAATCGCATCTAGTTTTGTTATGACTGCAACAGCTGAAAATGTAGAAAAACTACTTGTTACAACTGCTTCTGGGTTTAAACAAACCGTTGAAGATGCGCCAGCCTCGGTTTCTGTTGTTACTCGTGAACAATTAGAAACTAAGTCTTATCGTGATGTAACTGATGCGCTAAAAGATGTTCCTGGCGTATTAGTGACAGGCGGTGGAAGTAGTTCTGATATTAGTATTCGTGGTATGGATGCAAAATATACCATGATCTTGGTTGATGGTAAGCGTGTTGCCTCGCGTGAAACGCGTCCTAATAGTGATAACTCTGGTATTGAACAAGGTTGGTTACCACCTTTACCTGCTATTGAACGTATTGAAGTTGTACGTGGCCCAATGTCTTCTTTATATGGTTCCGATGCAATGGGTGGGGTTATCAATATTATTACCCGTAAAGCGCAAAAAGAGTGGAACTTTAGCTTACGTGGAGATAGTACTATCACAGAGCGTAAAGACTCAGGTAATACTAATCAAGGTAGTTTTTATGCCGCAGGTCCATTAATTGATAATGTCTTAGGCTTGAAAATTTAAGGTCAATATTCACATCGTAGTGAAGACAAAATTGTTAATGGTTATAACCGTCAAATTACGGCATCAGGCGGTGGTACATTAAGTTGGACACCTGATGAGCAAAATACGATTGATTTTGAATTTAAAAAAGATAACCAACATCGTGACTCACGAGTTTGGCATTCAAAATCAGGGTTATCTAGCCGAGGTAAAACACCGGAAAGCAGCTTTACTGATTATGAGCTAACTCATTATGCGTTAACTCATGATGGTGTTTATGATTTTGGTACGATGAATACTTATGTTCAGCGTGATGAAAGCCGTAATCCATCACGTAAAATGGATTATGACGACACAACAGTGCGTAATCAAACTGTCTTTATGTTAGGTGACCATACATTAAGTGTGGGAGCACAATATCGTTATGAAGAGCTAAAAGACGAAGGTAATAAAATTAAAGGTGGTAATAAGCTAGATCGTTATAGTTGGGCATTATTTGCTGAAGATGAATGGGCAATGACTAACGATTTCGCCTTAACGGGTGGCTTACGTATGGATAAAGATGAGAACTTTGGTACTCACTGGACACCTAGAGTATACGGTGTATGGCATCTTGCTGATGAGTGGACATTAAAAGGTGGAGTATCTACCGGTTATCGTTCACCAGATCTACGTCAAGCAACGGCATCATGGGGTCAAGGTACGGGTGGCGGTAATTATGATGCTGTTATTTATGGTAACCCAAGTTTGAAACCTGAAAAATCAGTCACTGAAGAAATTTCAATTATCTGGGATAACCGTGAAAATCTGACGGCAAGTTTAGGTCTTTTTAATACCGACTTTAAAGATAAGATTATGGAAGATCGCCGTTGTGACAGCCGTACAAATAAAGACGGTTCTAAAATGACGGATCTTCGTGACTGTACATTAGCAGACGGTGTTGGCAATAATGGGAAACCTTATGACTTTGTTAGTGATAGAACTAACGTAGATAAAGCGAATATGCGTGGTATTGAGGCGACCTTTAACTGGACAATATCACCAGAGTGGAATTTAGCGGCTAACTACACCTTTACGGACACTGAACAAAAAAGCGGTGATTTCAAAGGTAAGCCATTAAATAAACAACCACGTCATATGGCTAACGCGACCTTAAATTGGGAAACAATGCCAGAAATGGAAACGTGGGCACGTATTAACTTCCGTGGTAAAACCTCTGATTACTTATCACGTACTTCTATGTCACATGGCACGCCTTCTTATGCGTTTGTTGATATTGGTACCAGCTACAGTTTAACCAAGCAACTAAATGTGATTGGTGGTGTTTATAACGTATTTGATCGTCGTATCAACTATGAAAACTTTAATACCACATTAGAAGGTCGTCGTTACAACATTGGTTTGAACTATAATTTCTAATTTATTACCCTCAGTTTGTGTCATTAAGACTCCACTTGTGGAGTCTTTTTTTATCTCTAATTTTTTTGATTTGTTCAAAATTAGTACTGGAAAATTTAAATATTGAGGTCTATATTTAGCTCAATAATTCATCTTATTCATCGTTTTATTCTGAGTATTAGATTGTTATTTCTACTTAGTATCTGCCGTTTTTTTCTTAATTTATTCTCTTACTTTTTATTTATATAAAACAGGCTGTTAAAAAATAGACATTTTTTATTAAAAGTCTACTTTTTAGGGTAAAAAGAAGTGTGAGTTAACAACTCTTTAGCATTAATCTTATTAATGTATTTTAAATGCTTTATTTTGATGATTTGTTGATGATATTAATTTTAATCTGAGGTTTAATGTTTATTTATCAATATATTATGGTTCTCTTCCCCTCGGTGTAGTAAAGATTTTCGAAATATTTAAAGCATAAGAATTGTGATAAAATTACAATTCTTGTTAATAAAATGTGGCGTTACATGTTGACTTAGTTTGCGAATTGAAAAGATCGTAAAAAAAGGGGGCTTTTTGATGAAAATGTATTGCTATTTAAGTCTGAGACGTGCAAAATGCGCCCACTAAAAATATGACTGATGCGTTTAAAGTGCATCGGTTTTTTTTTGCATTTTTACTTATTACTACACCAAGAGGTCAGATTCATTTGAGTCTGAATAGATAACATAATTTGATTAGCAGCCAGCCCCTTAGAGAAAGGGTTGTCATGATAGAGGAATGCTAATATGGTACAATTATTCTCTTTCGCAGTCGGGCCAAACGGCACCTGCGGTAATGATGACTACGGAGCACGGCGTCTCCTAAATACATACACATCCTTAAAAACTTCATTCTATTCTGTTTATAGGCAGATGCGAAGTCTTCCCAGTAACTGTCGGTTGAGTTTATTGAGTACTCAAACCGAAGTTATGGGAGGGTTCGCTAATGTCAGATAACGTCATCTCCTCTATCGGCACTAACCAAACTGGTGCTAACAATCGGGTTCAACTACGTAAAACCTTGACACTAATGCAGGTAGTCATGATGGGGCTTGCTTTTTTACAGCCTATGACTATTTTCGATACATTTGGTATCGTTTCTGGCATTACCAATGGTCACGTAGCAACATCGTATGCAATTGCTTTAATTGCAATTTTATTTACCGCAGTAAGTTATGGAAAATTAGTTAAGCGTTTTCCATCAGCTGGCTCGGCGTATACCTATGCTCAGAAATCCATGAGTCCTTATGTGGGCTTTATGGTGGGTTGGTCATCCTTACTCGACTATTTATTTATGCCAATGATCAATATCTTATTGGCAAAGATCTATTTACAAGCAATATTCCCAGGCGTTGAGCCGTGGATCTTTGTATTTAGCTTAGTGGCTTTAATGACGTTCTTTAACCTACGTGGTATTAACGTTGTTGCTAACTTAAATACAGCAATTGTTATTGTGCAAGTTGCCGTAATGGTTGTGTTTGTTGGATTACTTATTCACGGTGTATATAACGGAGAAGGTGCAGGGGAGTTATGGACCTTTAGACCGTTTGCATCTGTTGATGCTGAAGTTATACCTATGATAACCGGAGCGACAATACTCTGTTTCTCATTCTTAGGTTTTGACGGTATCAGTACATTATCAGAAGAGACACCAAATGCAGGTAAAGTTATCCCTAAAGCGATTTTCTTAACTGCGCTGATTGGTGGGGTTATCTTTATTGCCGTTTCTTACTTTTTGCAATTGTATTTCCCAGATATTTCACGATTCAAAAACCCAGAAGAGTCACAACCTGAAATAATGCTGTATGTTGCTGGTGCTTTATTCCAGTCGATTATTTTAGTGTTCTCATGTGTGACTGTATTAGCATCCGGTATGGCGGCTCACGCAGGTGTTGCGCGTTTACTTTATGTTATGGGTCGTGATGGCGTATTCCCAGAGAAGACATTTGGTTACGTACATCCTAAATGGCGTACACCGGCTTTTAACGTGCTATTGGTGGGTTTCTTAGCGTTAGGTGCAGTGTTCTTTGACTTAGTGACTGCAACTGCATTAATTAACTTTGGTGCGTTAGTTGCGTTTACTTTCGTGAATCTGTCTGTTATTTCACAATTCTATATTCGTGAGCGTCGTAATAAAGGGTTAATGGATCATATTAATTACCTGATATTACCTATTATTGGTGCTGCGACAATGGGGGTCTTGTGGATAAATCTTGAACCAGGCTCTATGGAATTAGGCCTTGTTTGGGGAGCAATTGGTATACTTTATATGGTGTGGATCACGCGTCGTTTCCGTCGACCAATGCCACAAATGCCAGAAAAGTAATACTATAAACATTGTTATAAAAATCAGTGTAGAAAATGGCTTCAGTAATGAAGCCATTTTTTTATGAAAGATATTTTTATTTCTATTAATTTAAGCTAAGAATTTATTTTAACTCGAATAAGAATTTCAATAATAAATAAATTATTTCAATTTAAGTTATTTAAACTAAATAAAAGGCTATAATTTAATTTAAAATACAATTTATTTTAATTTTTATAATTAATTAAGATTAACATTAATTAATTTATTAAGTAATTTTTGTGATTATATAAGGCTGATTTTTTAACATAAGTTGATTTTTTAAATCTTTATATTGTAAAACTTACGGTATTTTATTTGTTATTCATTTTTTGATATTTACTTTATATACTTTAATATCAATAATGTTAAAGATTAGATGTATCCTAAATACAATTAAAATCACACACTCTATTTATTTTACAATATGAAAAAAATTATACTCTTTTTAAATTTATGGGTGTTTTTTACGCTCTTTAATACTCCCATATCTTCAGCAGATGCTTCTGAAAAAGCGACGGAAATCTTTAATCAGCAACAACAGCATAATCAAAGTCAACAAGAAGCACTTTATCAACAATTAACACCTGAAATACCTAATATATATTTTGATATTAGTAAATATGAAGAAGAAGAGAATAAAACAGAAGAAAAGCTTTGCTTCCAAATAGAACACATTGAAATAACAAATGCCGAAGTTATTCCCCATTGGGTTAATTTACCTCTTTTTAAAACTGAATTTATAGGACAATGTTTGGGGGTAAAAGGAATAAACGCTTTAGTGACTCGTATGCAAAATAGGTTATTAATGCATGGGTGGATCACCACGCGTATTGTTGTACCTGAACAAGATATTAGTCGCGGAACTTTATATCTAACAATAGTTCCCGGCATTATTCGCAATGTTAAGTTTACAGATGACTCTGATAAATACGCCTTACTGTATACCAGTATGCCTGCACATAAAAAACAACTACTCGATTTACGAGATATTGAACAAGGGTTAGAAAATCTGCAACGATTACCGGTTGTTAATGCAGAAATGGAAATAAAGCCAGGTGAAAATGCAGGTGAAAGCGACATTGTGATAAAGCGAAAACAATCTCGTTTCTGGCATACTTCATTGTGGATAAATGATGCCGGAACACCTGCAACAGGGCGTTATCAAGGTGGTTTAATGTTAGCACTAGATAATCCTTTAGCGCTGAGTGATTTGTTCTATTTATCAACAGAACGTGATTTAGACTTTGCTGGTAGTAAGAATAATCAAAATATCATGGCGCATTATTCAGTGCCTTTTGGCTATTGGTTATTCGATATTAACGCCTCGAAATATGATTACTCCCAGACTGTAGCAGGTCATATTAAAGATATTCTCTATTCAGGAGAAAGTGATAGCGTTAATGCAGGTGTGTCATACATTCTCTTTCGTAATCAAAATAGTAAAACAACATTACGTTATGGTGTTCAAGCTAAAGTATTACGAAATTATATTGATAATACTGAAATTGAAATACAACGCCGACGAGTGAGTCATTGGCTAGTGAATCTCTCGCATCGTCAATATTTTAGCTTTGGGACTTTGGACGGTAGTATAAATTACCAAAAAGGAACTCGCTGGTTTGGTTCAATGGCGGCTTACGAAGAGAAGTATCTTGATAATTACTATGCAACAGATAAAGCGAATATTTTAACGTGGCGAGCTGAATTAGATATTCCAATATCTATTGCCCAACAGCAATTTAAATACCAAGCAAGCTATCGCAAACAAATGACTCACGATGCATTAACACCCATTGACCAATTTGCAATTGGTAATCGTTGGTCTATTCGTGGATTTGATGGTGAAAGAACACTCAGTGCAAATGAAGGTTGGTTTTTACAAAATACATTGAGTTGGCGATATCCTGCTACAGAACAGTTTATTTACCTTGGTGCGGACTATGGTGAGTTAAAAACAAATACGGATAATCCTCGATTATTAGGTAAACATCTTGCTGGTGGTGTTGTGGGTATAAAAGGTTCGTTATTTTCATCCACAATAAAATATGATTCATTTATTGGCACGCCATTATCTAAACCTGATGGCTTTAAAACGGATCATGTTAATTTGGGATTTAGTATTAATTTTAATTATTAAAATACAGAATTAACTCAAATATTAAATAAAAAATAATAATTAAATGAAATTTTGTTGTCTTAATGGCAAGGATCTAACACATGAATAAATTATGTTATCGCGTTATTTATAATCGTACACGACAGTTAATGGTTGTCGTTTCTGAATTAACTAAATCAAGTGGTGAAAATAATAAACGAAATAATATTATTTCATCGCCTATTCGTACATCACTTAATAGTGTGGCCTTTATTTTACTATTAATGCAGGGATTAGTGAGTTTTTCAGCACAAGCAAGTCAAATTATTGCTGATCAACATGCGCCTCAAAATCAACAAGCAACGGTATTACAAACAAGTAATGGACTTGCTCAAGTTAACATTCAGCAACCGAATCAACATGGTGTTTCTCGTAACCAATTTACACAATTCGATGTTGATAATAAAGGCGCAATCTTAAATAACAGTTTGCAAGATACGCAAACTCAGTTAGCAGGCATGATCACAGGCAATCCTTGGCTAGTTAATGGTGAAGCTAAAGTTATTTTAAATGAAATTAATAGCCAAAATCCGAGCCAATTAAATGGTTTTATTGAGGTTGCAGGTCAACGTGCTGAAATTATTATTGCGAATCCAGCAGGGATCAGTTGCCAAGGTTGTGGCTTTATTAATGCAGTAAATACCACATTAGTTGCCGGTAATGCACTAACACAAGATGGTGCAATTACTGGATATGAAATTAACAATGGTAAAATTGTTATTTCAGGAAATGGATTAAATGATACAGCGAGTGATTACACGCGTATTTTAGCGCGAGCGGTAGAAGTAAACTCACGTCTTCAAGCTAATAAATTAGAAATTACGACAGGGAAAAATATATTAGATAACGAAGGTAATATTGTAAATCAGGATGACAAAGCTGAAAAACAAACTGACTATGCAATCGATGTTGCACTGGTTGGTGGTATGTATGCTAATAAAATAAAGCTTGTTGGTACTGAGCATGGTGTAGGTGTACGTAATGCTGGAGAAATTGGTGCTGATATTGGTGGTTTAACTCTTAATGAAAATGGGCAGTTAGTTAATAGTGGTAAAATACAATCTTATTCAGAATTAGATATAAAAACAACGAGCCTTAACAATCAGGGGTCTATCGTTGGTAAGCAAAACCTAAATGTTACTGTTGAAAACCATTTAGCAAATAGTGGTACGTTACAAGCTAAAAATAATATTCAAGTTGATGCAAAAGGAACTGTTTCTCAAACGGAAACAGGTAAATTTCTTGCACAAGAAAATATTCAGATTGATGCTAAAAACTATTTGGCAGAGAAAAAAAGCCAGTTAGGTGCTGGCGTTGATAATAAAGGTAATATCTCAAAACCTGCAACGTTGACATTAAATATAAAGGATGAATTAAATTCTGCGGGCCAACATTTAAGTAGTAGTAATATTGCTTTTAATGCTAAGAGTATTGATCTTTCAAATAGTCATACTCAGGGTAAATCACTGCAAGTAAAAGCGGCAGAAGGCCACGTAACTTCTGATTCAGCTCAGGTTAATGCTGAAAATATAGTGCTTGATGCGGGTACTTATATCTCAAATCGCCACGGTGAAATTAAAGGTGAAACAGTTTCACTTACAGCACCTCAATTGATTGATAATACCAAGGGGAAAATTACACAAACAGGCTCTCGTGAATTATCTTTCAATGCAAATGAGTTAAATAATCAACAAGGTGAAATTAATGCACAAGGTGTGCTGACGTTTAACAGCCCAATATTAAACAACCAAAAAGGAAATATTCAAAGTCTAGGTAATCAATTAATAGTAAAAGCAACAGAACTGAATAACCAGCAAGGTATTATTTCTTTACCCAAACAAGGGCTATTAGCTATAGAAGCCCAACATCTTTCTGGAAGAGAGGGAACATTATTATCAGCGGGAGACTTATCTTTACAAGGTCAACTGCTTGATTTAGAAAAAGCAACAACGCAGGCTGATAATGTAACTATTACTGCAACTAATCTGAATCATGATAATGCGACCTTAAAGCAAACAGGTGATAAGACAACTTTTATTACAGTCAAACAAGCACTCAGTAATCAACAAGGCAAAATTCAGACTCAGGATCAGTTAACGCTTAAAGCAAGTATAATTAATAATAATCAAGGCGAAATCAGAACATTAAATAATGATCTTGCTATAACAACGCAACAAGATTTGATCAATACTGAAGGTAAATTAATTGCAACTGCTCAGAATAAAATCGATGCAGGTCAATTAGATAATTCAAAAGGCCTTGTACAGGCTGAAAAAAATATTTCACTTACCTTAATGAATGAGTTGAATAATCATTCAGGTAAGATTATCACGTCGGAAGATAGTCAAATCCAAGCAGGTCGATTGAACAATCAGCAAGGTGAAATTGGTGCGAATACATTAAATATAATGTTGAGTAACGAAGCGAATAATAATAAAGGCATTATTCTCGCTCAAGATACACTCCATTTTACAGCAAAAGGTATCGATAATAATGAAGGCAGTATCCAATCTGAAAGTAACATGTGGATTGATACCAAAGGATATACATTAAATAATCAAAATACCCAGCATTCAGGCGGTATAATTAGCCGTATTGCATTAAATTTACTAACGGGAAATATCAATAATATTCAAGGTGTTATTAATGCCAGCAAAACAATTGACATACAAGCCAAAACAGTCAATAACCTAAGAGGGCAAATAGCGACTAAGGCGAATTTTACTGCTGAGACTCAAGGCTGGAATAATACTTCAGGATTAATACACGCATTAAATATTACAATAAATACTAATAAACAAAAGTTTATTAATCGGAATACACAAGATAATCAAGGCATTCAGGCTGGTCAAAAACTACAATTAAATACGGGTGTTTTAGATAACCATAAAGGTGATATTGGTGGAAAAACCGTATTGTTAACAACAGAAGGGCTAGATAACGGGCAAGGTATCATTGATGGACAAACGTTAGATCTGAACACAGGTAAATTTACCTTGATTAACCAATTCGGGAAAATAAGTTTAACTGAAGCTGCAGATTTAAAAACGGGTGAAATTAATAATCAACAAGGGTTAATTATTACAGGTAAAGATTTAACAATTAATAGCCATCAGCAAATAATCAATAATCGTGAAACAAAAAAGAGTGGTGGTATTGTTAGTCAAGGAAAATTAACACTAGAGAGTGGAGAGCTTGATAATC
This sequence comes from Proteus sp. ZN5, assembly GCF_011046025.1. GTDB lineage: Bacteria > Pseudomonadota > Gammaproteobacteria > Enterobacterales > Enterobacteriaceae > Proteus. The sequence goes on along the minus strand of NZ_CP047639.1, from coordinate 3,218,267 downwards.
AACAAGGACAAATGCTTGCTAAGCAAGGTATAAATTTAACAACCCAAACTGTAAAAAACAATACAGGTAAAATTGTTAGTGAATTATCGAGTTTAACATTTAAAGGATTATCGTTAGATAATACTCAAGGCCATCTCTTTTCTTCTAAAAATTTGCTATTAACGTTAAGTGATAAATTGACCAATCACTTTACGAAAGAGAACGACCAAGGTATTGAAGCACAAGGGTTATTAACTATTACTAGTGGAAATATTGATAGCACCAAAGGGCGTATTGTTTCTGGTGGAAAATTAATATTAGAAAGTAGTGATCTTATTAATAAACAAGGAATTTTAGGTAGTCTAAATAATAATTTATCTATTACTAGTAAAGCAATAAATAATGATGATGGCTCAATCAGTGCTTATGATATTACTATTAATACACAAGGTGAACATTTAAGTAATCAAAGCCAACAAAATAGTAGCCAAATTTTTAGTAAGCATAACCTTACGATTGAAAGCGGTGCAATAGATAATACTAAAGGTAAATTAGTTGGTAAAAATACAATTAATATTACGAGTGATGGAGATTTAAATAACCAACAAGGTCAAATATCCAGCACTCATTCTTTAGATATAACGACAAACAGCTTAAATAATGCTCGGGGGCAGATTTCCTCAAATAAAGCTATCACGGTAACCTCCGATAATAATATAGATAATACAGAAGGAAAAATAGAAGGACGTGATAGTATTAGGATTGAAAATAATGGCCAATTTAATAATACATTAGGCGAAATTATTGGGAAAAATAGTGTCGGTATTTTATCTCAGGGTGATTTAATTAACTACAAAGGGTGTTTAGGGAGTGAAAAATCATCAGTAACACTAAATACCTATAAAATTGATAACCGTTATGGTGTTATATCAGCACAAAGTACTTTAGAGTTAGATTCCAATAAATATACTATTAATAATACTGATACTAGCCAAAGTGGTGGTATTGTTAGTCAAAAAAATATTATCTTAAAAAGTGGTGAATTAAATAATGAAAAAGGTCATTTAATTGCTAAAACTGACCTGAATATTGATACTCATCAGCAAAAAATAATTAATAATAATGGAATTATATCTGCTGATAATGGCATGTTAACGGTAGACTCAACGGCTATAAATAATATATCTGGGTTGATTTATTCTCTTAAAAACATGCTTGTTAATACTCAAGATCATGATATTGATAACAGCGATACTAAGAATAATAAGGGGATCTTGACCAAAGGAAATTTATTATTAAATGCAGGTAATATTTTTAATGTGCAAGGTAACTTAAGTGCTGAAGGCTTAGCAAAGATAACTTTTAATATATTAAATAGTGAACAAGGAAGACTTGCTAGTTTACAAAATAATCTAACCTTAACAGGAAATCAGCTTAATAATAACAAAGGATTAGTTTACGCATCAGAAGAACTCAAAATAATACTAAAAGAGTCACTCAGTAATAATGAAACAGTTGATGAGCTAGGTATTATTAGCCATGGTAATATTGAAATTACAGCGAAAAATTTTGATAACCAACAGGGGCGTTTGATTGCCAAAAAAGATAATCAGCTATCTTTGAATGAAATTAATAATCAGCAAGGCACAATAGCAAGCCAAGCTGAAAAATTAATAGTAAACAGTCAATCATTATTTAATTCTTCAGGATTAATAAGTGCTTTTTCCTTATTGGATATTAATACCCACAAACAGAAAATAGATAATCAGCAGGGTGTAATAGTTAGCCAGTCTGACAATATCACTATCAATAGTGGTGAAATAATTAATAATTCAGGCTTAATCACGGGGATAAAAAATGTAGAAATTAACACTCATGATCAACATTTTGATAATAGTCACACAAAAGAGAGTGGCGGTATTATTAGCAAAGGAGAGTTAACGATCCATGTAGGTGATTTTATTAATGAAGATGGAAAAATAATATCGACAGCAAAGCAATCCCTTTTTACTCAAGATATTAATAATAAAAAAGGAAAAATAGGGAGCTTGCAAGAGAGTGTTTCTATTGAAAGTCTGGCTATTAATAATCAAAATGGATTAATTAGTGCTAATAATAATCTAACTATTACCACTCATGATAATGAATTTGATAATAGTAACTCTTTATCTAATGCAGGTGTGATTAGCCAAGGTACACTTAATTTATATACGGGAAAATTAAATAACCAGTCTGGATATCTATTTTCTGCAAAATCACTATTACTTAATAGTTTTGGATTAAATAATCAAAATGGCGAAATTGCCAGTCAATCTAATGGCCTTAAATTAGTAACACAAGCACTAAATAATCAAAAAGGGACACTTTATTCGGCAGGCTCTTTCTCATTAGATACTCAAAGTAATCAATTAGATAATAGCCAAACCTTGACTAAAGGTATTATTAGTAAAGGTCCGTTGATACTAAAAACGGGTGATATAATTAATACTCAAGGACGATTAGTTTCGGACGATAACGTTAATATCACAAGTGGTAAATTGATTAATAACCAAGCACAGCTTGGTAGTCAATATGGTAAGTTAAATCTGACCACAGCAGAAATTGAAAACAACAAAGGTGTAATTACTGCGAAAAATGACTTAATCATTAAAGCACAACAACAAAAAATTAATAACCAAAATGGAACAATAAGTACCTTAGCTAAACTGGTTATAAATAGTGGTGATTTGATTAATCACTTTGGAAAGATTGCATCTAATCAATATGCTGATATTACAGCAAAACAACTCGATAACACAAAAGGCACTATTGCAAGTAATAGTGATAAGCTGAAATTACAAACAAAAGATGTTAATAATAATCAAGGTCTGATTTATGCGGAAAAAGCATTAACAATTTATGCTGATGGCGAATTAAAGAATACTGATAATAAAGCAGCTTCAGGTATTGTTGCTAAAGATGATCTTAACCTGAAAGTTAAACAACTTAATAATCAGGAAGGATTAATTTCAGTAGTCGGAAATTTAGATCTAACTAGCCTTGAAAAAATCAATAACCAACAGGGGTTAGTCACTGTTGGGGGAAAAACAGATTTAACAACCCCCCAACTAAATAATTTTCAAGGAAAAATCTCATCTTTTGGCTTATTAAAAATAAATCATGGTGATTTTCTATTCAATAATCGTGAAGGTAGTTTAGTTTCTTCGGATAACATTTGGCTAAAAAGCGGCATATTAGATAATCAATACGGTAGCATTACTGCAAATAATACAGTAACGATTAACAGTGCTGATTTACAGAATAATCAAGGTACATTATATGCAAAATCGACTTTAAAAATTAGTGCTCAAAAACTAGATAATACAGAAGGATTATTACAATCCGATAATCAGCTATCAATAAATACCAATAAAAAAGCACTAATCAATACTAAAGGTAGCGTAATTAGCGGTACGGAAACACAATTAAATGTGGGTACCTTAAACAATCAAAAAGGCCATATTCAAGCCATTGAAAAGCTTAATATTCAATTAAATGAACAAGCATTAGATAATCAACAAGGAACGTTATTATCCAAAAAAGATATTATTATTCAAGGAAGTAGCATAAATAATAAAGACGGAAGTATTGTTAGCGGAAATAATACCAATATTACGTTGGATCAAGATTTTAATAACCAATTAGGACAGGTTCAATCTCAAGGCTTGTTAGTCCTCAATGCTCAGAAACTAGATAACCAGCAAACTCAAAATGATGAATTAGGACTAAAGGCAAGTAATATTCATATTTCAACTAATGAACTTCTTAACCATCAAGGTGTTATTCAGACGAGTGAATTATTAAAATTAACATCAACGGAAAAACTAAATAATCAAAGTGGTTTGATTTCCGCAAATGAATTAACTATTGGTGGATCACCAAAAAATAACTTAGCCATTGATAATAAAAAAGGGCTGTTAGCTGCAACGGCACAGCTTCGTTTATGGGCTGAAAATTTAACAGGCGATGGTGACGTTATCTCGGCAGGTAAAAGTGAAATTCAGCTCAAGAATGCTTTTGTATTAGATGAAAACGCCACAATTAAAGCTCAGGATTCATTAATATTTTCTTCAGAACAAAGAATTGATAATCGTGGATTTATTTATGCAGGTGAGCAACTTTCACTGCAAGCAACAAGCTTTACTAATTATGAACCTGTAAAAAATAATGAGATCATTACAGCACGTATTGCAAGAAGTGTTGATGAGTATGAAAAACGTAATGGTGAAGTGAGCGCTAAAAATCTGGCGATTACAGTATCAGACAATCTGCACAATACAGGGTTGATTGATGCCTTCGGGGGAAAACTTTCCTTAATTGCAACGACAATCTATAACCAAGTTGGTGGTCGTATATATGGCGATAATATTTATATAAAAAGTCAGCAATTTGATAATTGTGCGAAACTTGATGAGATTGCGCCAGTATTAGCATCTCGTGAAAATTTACAGCTTTTCAGTAATACAATAAATAATCGTAATCATGCCTTGATTTATAGTGGTGATGATATGGCAATTGCGGGTTTTGATACTGAAAATTTGCCAGAAAGTGTTGCTGCTGATGTATTAAATAATGAAAGTGCATCAATTGAAGCAAATGGGAATTTATTTGCTCATGTTTCAGAAATTAATAACCGTGATCTCTATTTAAAAATAAGTGATCCTGAAAAAGTGTCTGAAATTCCAATGTATCAATTTGGTGTTGATTACAGTAGTGATAAATTTGACGCTGATGATAAGCGAATTTGGTACAATATCGATACGCGTGAACATTTATTAAATATTAATGGTAGACAATATAAAGATTTTTATGAATTTAAATATAATATCGTTACAGAAGAATCGAAGTTATTACACCGTGATCCTGCATTAATATTAGCGGGCAAAGATATCACTCTAAAAGGTGATAATTTAAATAATATAGATAGCCATATTATTGCAGGTGGAAAACTGATTATTGATGGAATGCATATTAATAATCAGGAAACTGCTGGGCAACATATTGAATACCATGAAGGTACAGCAATAAAGCATAAACGCCCAGGTAAACGAGGGCTTCGTGGTAAGAAAAGAGAGAGTTCATCTAAAAGTAGTCATTATGGGCCATTTGAGGTAGTGACTGATTTGCCATTGGGCTTACTAGAATATAAAGAAAACAGTAATCAAACGTCAGATAAACGCCCAGAAGCAAGTAAAACTGATGAAGTTATTATATCGGCTAAGCCAAGGTTTGGTCTTCTAACTATTAAAGAAAAGAGTATTGATGTTTATACTGAAAATATTGCTTCTATTACCTTAGATAAAGGCACCGAAAAATTAGCTGATGAATTGTCGTTAACGCAACATCAAGATAATTTATTAACTGAACAAAATGATTTTATCTTATCAGGGAAGATAGAGACAAAAAAACTTGATGGAACTATTGAGCAAAAAACGGCTGAAAATAAAGTTTTAAAAGTAGGTGATGAAGTCTCTATTACTGAAATTAAACAGACTGAAATTAATCAGCCAAATTTAACCCTACCTGAAATAAAACATGTAGATAAACAGCCTATAGTGCAACAGCCTATTGGTAAAATTATTACAGTACCTCAATTAGATAAACCAACAGAAAATAAAACTATTGAAGTTAATATTCAAACAGTAGCACCAATATTGAAATTACCTGAGAATCGTTTATTTAACTTAAATAAAGGAACGGATAGTCAATATATTGTTGAAACAGACTCTCGTTTTACCAATAAAAGAGAGTGGTTAAGCTCAGATTATATGCAAAATGCATTATCTGTTGATCACAATAATACACATAAACGTATTGGTGATGGTTTCTATGAACAACGCATAGTACGCGATCAAATTATTCAATTAACGGGTAATCAATATTTATATGGGCATAATGATAATGAGCAGCAATATCATGCATTGATGGATGCAGGTATTCGTTTTAGTGAAGAGTTTGGTATTAAACCGGGTGTAACACTAACACCAGAACAAATGGCAATGATCACGGCTGATATGGTGCTATTAACCAGCAGGGAAATCACTTTACCTAATGGTTCCGTTGAAAAAGTGTTGGTGCCACAAGTTTATGCCAGAGTATTACCCGGTGATTTACAAAATAGTGGCGCATTACTTTCGGGTAGTGAGGTTATTTTAAATAATATTCCAGAGCTGAAAAACCAAGGTACTATTTTAAGTAAAAATGGATTACAAGCATCAACAGATAATTTAATAAACCAAGGTCTTATAAAAGGAAAGACGGTTGATTTAACAGCGTTGCATGATATTAAAAATGAGGGCGGCCAAATTGCAGGGCAGAGTCGCGTTAATTTGCAAGCCGGTGATTCTCTTATTAGTACTGCGACAACAAAGGGTGACGAGACTAATCAATGGATAAATCGTGGCGCTGCCATTTATTTAACTGAGCCTGATGGTGAAATTGCATTAAAGGCAACACGTAATTTAGAACTGACGGCAACAGATATTTTAGCCGGTGGTAATAGCCGAGTTTTATTAAATGCAGGTGAAAATATTGAGTTAGGAACTATCAATACGGTTCGCCAAGAAAATATAGATTGGGATAGTAAAAATTATCTGCATAAAACGACGCAAGAAGAGATAGGCTCTCGTCTTTATGCTGGCGATATTACATTGCAATCAGGTGAGGATATTCATCTTACAGCAACAGATATTCAAGCCACGGGACTGTTAGGATTACATGCTGGTAATGATATTTCGCTAAATAGTGGTTACTCCTCAATTGATCAAATTGCCCATGGTGTCACAAAAGACAAATCGTTTGGTTCATCGGAAACACGCACTACGCATGCTGAAATTCATAATAAACAGGCAACAGGCTCTCTATTAAAAGGGAATGAAATTTCGGTTTCTGCAGGCAATAATTTAACGGCACAAGGCAGTGAAATTATAGCAACACAAGATATTAATCTGGATGCTGGTAATCAATTATCACTAACAACGGCACAAGAATTAGAGTTCCAATCTTATGAAGAAAAGATCAAAAAATCAGGGATTGGCGGTACCGGCGGTATTGGTTTTACCGTCGGAAAATCAACTTTTGAACAGCTGAATAACAGTGATGCGATTACTTATAAAGGTAGTGTAATCGGCAGTACTGAGGGTAATATTCGTATAAATTCGGGCGATGCTCTCACTATAGATGGCAGTGAAATGATTGCCAAAAAGGAGATATCTCTTACTGGGGATTCTGTTGACATTTCTTCTTCTGAAAATAGCTATACCGAATTAAGTCGAACCAAAAGTAAACAAAGTGGTGTGACGGTTGCCCTAAGCGGTACGGCAGGAAGTGCTATCAATGGCGCTATTGCGGGATACAAAGCCGCCAAAGAAACTGACGATAGCCAAATTAGTACCTTACAAAGTATCAAAGCTGGGCTTTCTGGGGCTCAAGCAGCGGGTGCAGTGGCGTTAGATAATGCCCAATCAGGTACAGATAATGAAAGCACAACATTAATTGGCGCTAATGTTTCTTATGGTAAAAGCTCGTCTGAATCAGAAACCATACACCAACGAAATATTGCTCAAGGCAGTAGTTTAAGTGCAGGTGAAAGCCTCTCTATCACCGCAACAGGTAAAGAAACAGGCGATATCACGGTTACGGGCAGTGAACTGCAAGCTGGCAACGATCTCTCGTTGATAGCTACTCGCGATATCAATTTACAGTCAGCACAAAACCAAGAAACAACAGACAGCAAAAACGAAAGTAAAAGTGCTTCTGTTGGCGTTGGTGTCACCGTGGGCTCTGGCGGTGTTGGCGTTAACATTAATGCCAATGGTAGTCGAGGTAAGGGATTTGAGGAGGGCGATCACACCTATTACACCAATACGACGCTAAATGCAGGGCAAACTCTCACCTTACAAAGCGGTCAAGATACAACCCTAAAAGGCGCGCAAGCTCAAGGTGATAAAGTTATTGCTAAAGTGGGTGGGGATTTACACCTTGAAAGCCAGCAATCCATTGATGACTACAAATCGAAGCAATCGAGTGAAAGTGTGGGGGGTAGTGTCAATGTGATGGGCACACCGGGAGGTTCAGCCAATATCTCGTTTAGTCGCGATAAAATGGACAGTAAATACCGTTCAGTGGAAGAACAAACTGGCTTATTTGCAGGCAATCAAGGATTTGATCTTACGGTGGGTAAACATACCCAGCTTGATGGTGCGGTGATCAGCAGTAAAGCCGATGCAAAAAATAATCAGTTAGATACAGGTACATTAGGCTTTAGTGATATCCATAATTACGCAGAATATAAAGTTGAGCATCAATCTGGTGGTGTAAGTACTTCAGGTGGCGTTGAAGGGAATATGCTGGCGAATATGGGCCATGCGTTAGCAATGGCAGGCAACCATAGTGATAGCGCTGAAAACACTACCCAATCAGCAGTATCACAAGGGACATGGAGAGTCCGCGATAGCGACAATCAACAGCAAGATATCGCGCAATTAAGCCAAGATACTGATAATGCTCACAGCACGTTAAATAAAATCTTCGACAAAGAAAAAGAGCAAAATCACCAACAAAAACAACAGTTGGTGGGCGAAATTGGGGCGCAGGTTATCGACTTAGCAACCACGGTGGACACTATTCGTGGTACGAACCAAGCGAAAGCTGATTCAAAACTCGATAATCTTTCTGATACGGCTTACGACAATCTCTATCAAGCCCTTTCAGAAACCAACGATAACGTTACTGAGCGTGATATTCAAAATCACCTCTTCCAGCAAGCCTTACAGGATTATACTAACCAATCCGACTTTGGTACGGGGGGTAAATACACCCGCGCAATCCAAGCCATCACCGCATTTACGCAAGGTGTCATGGGCAACAATATTGTTACCGCGATTGCTAATGGTTCCGCGCCTTATCTTGCTAACGAAGTAAAAAACCAAATTCAAGGTAACAGTGTTGAAAGTGATATTCAGCGCACGATAGCGCATGGATTACTGAATGCAGGCCTTGCGTTGGCAAAAGGTGAGAATGCAGTAGTGCAAGCCTCTGGCGCAATGACAGGGGAAACAGTGGGTATTTTATCGCACTCACTTTATGGCAAAACCCCCGAAGAACTCACCGAGACTGAAAAGCAGAATATAAGTGCATGGGCAACGTTAACTTCAGGGATTGTCGGCGGTTTAATCAGCGATAATAGTGCAGGTGTTGCCAATGCCGCCCAAGCCGGAAAAGTGGTGGTTGAGAATAATGTCTTTGGTCCTAAAGATCTGCCTTCAGGAATGGCCGATTATGGGCAAGCCATGTCATCACTGGCTATTTCGATGGCACAAAATGATAATAGTATAGAGGACATCAATACTGCGTTAACAAGAGCGACGAAAGGAGTTCACCCTGAGGGGCAAGATCCGGCTTTAGGGATAATGATTGCATGGGGAAATATTACGGGTATACCGCTTGATGTGTTTTTAACACAACAAGAGATGACACTAGAAAAAGCAGCTGAAATAGTGGGAGGGACTCCGCCGACTACAACAGCGAAAGCCCTTCAATTTATAGCAGCAAAAACCTATTTGGCATTTGTTAAAAGCGGTAAGGAAATACCCAGTTGGGATGCAGGAAGGGGCCAATATAGCTTTAAAGATTCGAAGTTACCATCAAATCCAACATCACAATCTTCAAGTGGTATTTGGAAACCAGCGGATCCAAATTTATATGTTGATGGCATTATATCGAATACAAAAGCAAAAGAAATTATCAGTATACCGCATGGGCAGAGGCCTGATCCATCAACATACATGACAGAATCGGAAATCGGTGCTCATTTAGCTAAGTTTGATGATGGTGCTGTACGTTTTACATCTAAAAATTCATATAACAAGTATAATACTGCAGGGCCTGATGGCGGTTTTGTAATGCCAGCGGCAGAGTTTGATAGAGTTATGGTTGAAGCGAGAGGAAACTTATCAATTGTAGAGAAAAAACTAGGTTTAGATAAAGGTTATTTAAGTAATTCTGATACGATGGCTGTTTACATCAAAAAAGAAGATTTTAAAGGATTAAAAGTTCCGTCTGGTAATGAACCGGGTGCTAATCAACATTGGACACCTGGAGGAAAAACATCAGGGGGTGTTTCAGAGGCTGTCATGGACTTTTCTCATAAACCAAAAGTTGAAATCGTAGATATAAATAACTACAAAAAGATAAAACAAGGTGATTAATATGACTTTTAGTAAATATTTTAAAACTATCCCCGCACCTGAATATACAGAACCTAAATTAACTCAGGGGGAGTTTTCTACAGATCCGAGTTGGTGGAGACTTAAAGAAGAAAATGGTCAGTATATTTTTTCTTGCTTATCAGGCGCCTTAGTTGGTGATGAATGTCATGCAGAAGTTACAAAAGAAGAAAATGATAAATTGCGTAGCGGTGAAATGACAGCGATTGAAATCTGTAGGAAATATCAAATAGGTTAATACACCCGCGCAATCCAAGCCATCACCGCATTTACGCAAGGTGTCATGGGCAACAATATTGTTACCGCGATTGCTAATGGTTCCGCGCCTTATCTTGCTAATGAAGTGAAAAACCAAATCCAAGGTAACAGTGTTGAAAGTGATATTCAGCGCACGATAGCGCACGGATTACTGAATGCCGGTCTTGCGTTGGCAAAAGGCGAGAATGCCTTAGTGCAAGCCTCTGGCGCAATGACAGGGGAAACAGTGGGTATTTTATCTCACTCACTTTATGGTAAAACCCCCGAAGAACTCACTGAGACTGAAAAGCAGAATATAAGTGCATGGGCAACGTTAACTTCAGGGATTGTCGGCGGTTTAATCAGCGATAATAGCACAGGCGTTGCTAATGCCGCTCAAGCCGGGAAAGTGGTGGTTGAGAATAACTTACTTGGTGGAAATGAGCTAATGCATACTCAACTGGCACAGGAATATGGTAAAGATAGAATGTCATGTGTGGAAAATTCTAATTCTGAATCATGTCAGAGAGGCAAAGCGCTACAACAAGCTTATATTTATGCTTTAGCAACAGGTAGTACGGGAAGTGTTTCTTTGCTTTCAACAAGTGCGCGAGTTATGTGGTTTATCGGTGCAGGTGCCAATTCAGGAGTACAATATATCGATTCAAAAAAAGTTAACCCAGTGAATGCAATAATTGCAGGTTGGGTAAATGTAATGACAATAGGAGAAGGATGGAAAAGTACAGTTTTCTTTAATGCAGCAGGAGGAGCATTGACGAATACGATAAATGATGAAAGTGCAACAATGGGGGCAATCACGACAGGAAGTGGAGCATTAATGGGGTATGGATTAGGTAATTTTATAGTAAAACCTGTAACTAATTGGGTTGGTAAAATAATAACAAAAGGCAATAATCCCGGATTTAATGAAGTGTTGAGAAAATATTCAGAGTCAGAGGTTAAGGGAAGGTCTTATATTATGCAGGAAGTATCCGAAAGTAAAATTTCTTCTGGAGTCAGTAATATGAGTGGTAGTTTTTCGGCTGAATATGGTGCATCTAAATTACAAGAATTAATAGATAAAAGAGAAGAAAAATGAAAAAAGTGTTACTTTTTATCTTTATGATTATTTTATATTCCATTGTAGGAGGGGGAGGTTTATTTCTGATAGGGATCACTTTTGATTTTTTTCTATTTGTTTTTTCTTATTTTTATTTGGATATTCCAATGTCAATATCATTTGAAGATTATAAAGTAGAGCGATTATTAAGGATGAGCATAGGAGGTGGAATTATTCTTGGTATTAGTGTTTTTATTATTCAATTGTCGGAAATGAAAAAAAGATAATTTAAATAATCTTTACAGTTGCATAAGTGTATATTTAAAAAATATAGTGCAGGTATATCAGTTGGAGTAATTATTAATGAAACTCTCAATATATTCATTATTTTTTCTTTTTTATCTTTATCAGGAGAATAGTTTTAACAGATCAAAGCATAAATCAATTAGATTGGATGAATTCTATCAAACTAGGTGGCTTCATTGGTAGCAGTGTTGGAACAGTCGTTTGGATTGTTATGCTATTTAATATTCGTTAGCTTTCGATAGTTTATAAATATCAAAAATTCGCTATAGAGAGTATAAAACCATAGCTGTAGCGCGAAAACACCATCCAATCTGTGGTATACAAGGTACATGGAGAGTGAGTGATAGCGATAATCAACAGCAAGATATCGAGCAATTAAGCCAAGACACTGATAATGCTCACAGCACGTTAGATGGAGAAAAACCCGTGATTAAAACTTTTACTAATGCTCAAAGTGGAAATTAAATATGAACGATCAAATTATATACCAAAAAATTGGACAATTGCTTATTGATTCGAGCCCCTCTGATGCTAAAAAAATTATCGTTAGAGCTCAACTTTTTTGTGAAAGAAATGGTTGTACTTATGAATTTGACTATGTAGATAAAAATAATGAATTAAACTGGTATGATCCTGATGGTAAAGCTATAAATGATTTAACTGATATATTAGAAGATTTGAGAAGTTTTTATATTGATAACATAAAATCGGAAAAAAAATCATTTTGGTATGGGTGTGAAATTACTTTAGATCTAGAAACAATGAAAATTAATATAGATTTTAAGTACGAAGATTAAAATAAGATATTCAGTGATTGCAATTTACATCGTATATTTGGCCTACTTTTAATGTATTAATTTCCATTTAAAAGTAGGTAAAGTGGGATGATGGGAAGAAAAGTTTTCAAATATTTTTGAACTGAGTCTATAAAGGAAATTATTACAGAATTATACCAACCAATCCGACTTTGGTACGGGCGGTAAATATACCCGTGCAATCCAAGCCATCACCGCATTTACGCAAGGTGTAATGGGCAATAGTATTGTTACCGCGATTGCTAATGGTTCAGCCCCTTATCTTGCCAACGAAGTGAAAAACCAAATTCAAGGTAATAGTGTTGAAAGTGATATTCAGCGCACGATAGCGCACGGCTTACTGAATGCAGGCCTTGCATTGGCAAAAGGTGAGGATGCAGTAGTGCAAGCTTCTGGCGCAATGACAGGGGAAATAGTGGGTATTTTATCGCACTCACTTTATGGCAAAACCCCCGAAGAACTCACCGAGACTGAAAAGCAGAATATAAGTGCATGGGCAACGTTAACTTCAGGGATTGTCGGCGGTTTAATCAGCGATAATAGTGCAGGTGTTGCCAATGCCGCCCAAGCCGGGAAAGTGGTGGTTGAGAATAATTATTTAACAGCCAAACAAATAACTTCATGGCTTGAAAAGTATTATCTTGCTTCTACAGATGAGGAAAAAAAACATTTAGTTGAATTAGGAAATAATGTCGATGCAGAACAACAGCAAAAAGCGATAGAAACTAGGATCACTAAAGAACATTTGGTTCAACAACAAGATGAATTAATTTTACTTATTCAATCAGCAGATTGTAATGCTCATTGCAAATCAATTGCTGAATATAGTATCAAAAAACTGGATCCTATCATTGAAAATTATAGTGAATTACAGCGTGGTAATAATACTCCACGAGCCGTTGTTGCAACGACAGCATTAGGTTTACCTATAATGAGTAAGGCTATTAGCCCTTATGTAGCGAGTTGGTTAGGTAGCACTACTGTTGCTAGCCGTGTGGTAGGTGTAACAACTACGGGCACAGCAAATTTAGCCATGCAGGTGCATAATATTAACACAGACCCAAAAGCGAGCTTTAGTTATGCAAGCTTTGGTTCTTCTTTGTTAACAGGAGGAATAACATCAGGAATGGGGTATTGGGGAACGCTCACAACCAATACAACTGGTGCGGGTGTTTCAAGTTTAATTGATGGAGAATCACCTTGGGTCTCAATGGGAGGCGCATTAGTTGGTTCAACAGTCGGCTATGGAGGCACAAAATGGTTAACTCATCATTTTGATAATAAATTTAATCCTTGGTCTAGCGGGCTTAAAGATCGCCCATTAGTTGTAATGCCATCAATTACAGCTCCGCCGAGTGTATCAGTAGTACCAAGTATTGTTGGAAGTACAATTGGAGCTATTGGTTCCGAAGGTGCGAATAAAATAGTTACAGATAAAATAAAAAAATTGAATGACGAGGAATAAAAATGAGATTGCTTAAATACTTTCTTCTACTTTGGGTTGCATTCTCTTTTATGGTTTTCCTTACTCTATTAATAATAAAAGCTCTAATAGAATTAATATTCTATTTCTTAATAGAAGGTAGTCTTTTTTCTATTACTAAAGAGAATCTTATAGATTATATATGTTTGGGAATGGGATTTGGTTTTTTCCTTAGCATAGTTGCTTGTTTAGTCAGTTATCTTGAACATAAAAGACACTAATATTTTTACAAAGAAAAAATGAGCGCTACACTAAGTTTTGTATGATTATTTCACTCCTCAGCCAACTGAATTATTAACAATTTGATTTGGTGGATGAGGAGGGAATATCAAACTCATTCAGCCATCTCTCCTCTCAATAGTCAGTTTTGAGCTTGTGATTTAGTACTAATCCTTTGGCATTATTTTATTAGCATATTTTTCTAATCCAAATTACGATCAATCTTTATCAAGCCCTTTCAGAAATCAACGATAACGTTACTGAGCGTGATATTCAGAATCACCTCTTCCAGCAAGCCTTACAGGATTATACTAACCAATCCGATTTTGGCACGGGGGTAAATATACCCGTGCAATTCAAGCTATTACCGCATTTACGCAAGGTGTAATGGGCAACAATATTGTTACCGCGATTGCTAATGGTTCAGCCCCTTATCTTGCCAACGAAGTGAAAAACCAAATTCAAGGTAATAGTGTTGAAAGTGATATTCAGCGCACGATAGCGCACGGCTTACTGAATGCAGGCCTTGCGTTGGCAAAAGGTGAGAATGCAGTAGTGCAAGCTTCTGGCGCAATGACAGGGGAAACAGTGGGTATTTTATCGCACTCACTTTATGGTAAAACCCCCGAAGAACTCACCGAGACTGAAAAGCAGAATATAAGTGCATGGGCAACGTTAACTTCTGGGATTGTTGGCGGTTTAATCAGCGATAATAGCACCGGAGTTGCCAATGCCGCCCAAGCTGGGAAAGTGGTGGTTGAGAATAACTTTTTGGGAGATATTTCACGCGAGGCATTAGATAAAAACCGTGAGGCATTACGGGAAAACAAATATACGGAGAGGGATGTTCGTGAGTTACTGGCGTTGGAAGCCCGTGACCAAATCAATGATGAACTGTTAAATCAGTACCGGAAAGATCCGGCGTCTTTGACACCGGAGCAGCAACAGAGATTTCTGCAGGAATTGCAGCAATATGCTTATGAAAAAACTCACTTGCACGATACCAAAACTGTCGAACAGCTGGTCATTATGTTGTTAAAAGAAGGGGATTCATCGCTGCTCTCGAACAAAGGCTTCCCATATGCAGGGCGTACAGAAGCGAAAAATGCTTGGGCAGACAAGGAAAGGCAACGGGCATATGAGCAAAACGGATGGCTGGGTGCTCTGAACTGGACACGTACACAAACCGAAGAAGAAAAACTGTTCAGAAAAGCCGATAACCTAGCCAATACGTATGGCTACCACAGAGATAATGCGGCTATTGGTGATGCTCCTCTTCAGGTATTGCAGGGTGGTTTGACAATCCGAGTTATGGCACCGCTATTGGGAGGGGCAGGTAAAGCCACGGCATATTTATTGGGAGATGGGACAGGCAAAATGATGCTCACAACAGGAACAATAGGAGCCACAGCAAATGCTGGGATTCAATATGGATTTACAGGAGAAATCAATTCCGTGGATGTAGTGTTTGCTTTTGGAACAGGCGCTATGACGGCGTATACGAAGCTTGGGGGAACAGTTGCCTGGAATGCAGGCATGGGGGGAGCCGCAAGTATGTTTAAGGGGGATGATCCTTTTACAATACTTACAAATGCCACTACTGCAGGTATTGGTTCTAGCGTGGGATATGGTTTCGCGGGTAAGCCTATAAGTTATGGATGGAATCAATATAAATTGTGGAAAACAGGAGGTTGGGATCCCAAATATAACCCTAAATTGCAAGGTGGAGCTATAAAAGGATTATATGGACTTTCGAAAGATATGAAACCCCATCCTTTGCCTGGTATTTTGGGAAATATAGGCTCTGCCTTTACAACAGAGACTACAAACTTTCTGATGCAAGAGAAAATTAAGGAAGTTGAGGAAAAAAATAGTGAATCAAAAAACTAATCAATTTGAATACTTTCTTGTTATGACTATTTTGTGTGTGGTAGTCCTGTTTATTATGGGGCTGGTTATATACAGCATAGGTGAGTGTATTATTTGGTTATTGATTGGTGGAGATTTTATTTTTTCAATCGAGTTTTTAAAAAAGATTATTAAAGCAAGTCTATGGGCTGGGCTAGTCGTTGGAATAGGGATGTGGTTTATAGAATATAAGTTACGTAGATGATGTTAAGATCCCATCTCAAAATGGTGGGATCTTTCTTTTGGTTATCACTCCGTCTCAATAACCTTGGCTTGTTAGCCCGTGGTACTCATCAATCCTTTTAGAAACCAACGATAACGTTACTGAGCGTGATATTCAAAATCACCTCTTCCAGCAATAGGGGCAATCACGACAGGAAGTGGAGCATTAATGGAGTATGGATTAGGTAATTTTATAGCAAAACCTGTAACTAATTGGGTTGGTAAAATAATAACAAAAGGCAATAATCCCGGATTTAATGAAGTGTTGAGAAAATATTCAGAGTCAGAGGTTAAGGGAAAATCTTATATTATGCAGGAAGTATCCGAAATTAGAATTTCTTCTGGAATGGGAAATGCTGAGGGAAATATTATATTTTAGCTTGTTGGTTTATTCATTCAAGAAAAAATAAATGAAAGTGGGGAATATTAATGAAGGGTATTTTATTTTCGATTATATTGACAATCATATTTATAATTGCATTGTTTATTTTGTGTATCCTAATGTTTCTTTCTATTGACGTATTTTTCTATTTTTACTCTAATATTCCAATGTCTATTGGGCTTAATGAAATTAAACACTCATTAAGAATTAGTATAGGGGTGGGAATAATTATGGGAATAGGTTTTGGGGTACTATATATAAAAGAAAATAAACTAAAATAATTTTTTTAGAATGAAATTTTAAACTTTGAACTATTTTAGATATTTTAACGTAAATTAATAATACTATGAATATAAAATTCATCGAATATTTACACTCAGTTTATCCGGAATTATCTATCGATATTAGTTATATAAGAGGATATTCTGATGAAGAAATCTCCAGCATGGAACGCCTTTATGATATTCGAATTACAGGGCAATTCTATGAGTTTTTAAGGTGTATGGGGCGCTGCAGTGGTGGTCTTTTTGGTGATGATCCACTAGTATTTTATCAAGGTCAGGAAACCATAAGAGGTGATATTTTATTTCAAATTGGTGCAAGAGAAGAGCTGACATCGATCCAATGCCATGATTTGTTAAAACAAAAACCATTTTTTATTTCAGTAGAAAGTTATACACAATATCTCTTTCTACTAACAGATTCAGATAATCCAGACCTTATATTTAATTATAATGAAAATGATGAATGTGTAGAGAACACGAATTGGGATCTGAATAGTTATTTACAGCATGTTATCAATGTTTATACTCGTCATTATCCGGTTGCTCCACCTTTTGATCGACACGGCGAACTTATTTTGATTTAAATAAAAAACCTATCTTATGAACTGCTCCCAGTTTAAAGCTGGGAGCACACTTGAATCATGAATTTTTTAAGTCACTTACAGCTTCATTTAGAATTTCTAAAAAGTCATTTAACTTAAATTTCATTGGATTTTTTCTGAAAGTATTTCGCATCAGAACAAAACTCTATTTCTATGTTATTAATTCCTTTATCCTTATTCAATTGGCAAAGTATTTGTCTGTCATATGTAATTCGAGCAGTCATATCTTATGTATGCTACTAATGAAGTGTTAGTACATGAACAATTGAATTTTATTGAGGATCGGGTCGAAAAATATAAAAAGGAAACAGATCTACTAATAGCGGAAGAATTTGGGCTTGAAGAACCGAAGTCATATTTTATGATATCAGTGAATGATAAATTCTTCCCTGAATTGAACACTTCTGAAGTAGCAAATATGCTCAGAAATGAGTTAGGAAAGGAAAATATTATTGTGCTTTTAAATGGTGAAAATCCAATCTAAATTTTGTGATAAATCCCAGTCGATTCTTGGAATGCCGCTCAAGATTGCGGAGCTTAATGCTCAGAAAGACCCCATTTGCGACAACTGCAGTGTTACTTGGCTAAAGAAAAGGAATAGTGAGTGTTTTAAATGAAAATTGGGAACCTAATTTTGGTACTATTTATACTTGGTTTGCAATGGATAAAAATGGAAAAATTGCGGTTATGGTAAATAACTGTTTTGGTGATCTACCAATAAATTTGTTACGTATTAAAAATGTAGAGCTATTGCTTGACCATCTCTGTGAATATATGTGGGAAGAGTCTCAAGTATTTAACCACTATCCGAGAAATAAGAATGGCTATTTTGAACTTGATTTATACTCAGCTTGGCGGCAACGATCTGATTTAGATAGAAATAATATTATCTATAATCTTCAAGCTGATTTGGTAAAATCTGGTCATTATAGTGAGACCAATCTATCTGTTAATAAAGGCTTTTTTATATATCGCGGTATAGAAGGGAATGTGGAAGGGGAAGATTATCCTGTTGGTTTTACTGGAAAAACTAAAATGGGTGATTATTTTAGGTACTTAGTACCAACGATATATGCTTCAATCTATGACTTTCCTGAAGAATTACGTTATGGAATAGCTGTTTCTGATACAGTAGATTTTACTCTCGACAGAATATTAGATAACGACAAAATTGATGAGTATTTCCCAAGGATATATTGTAAAAATTAATATCTTGATTTTCATAAAATATAAATGAAGATATTTTCTCTAGAATATAATCCGTGTCGATAATAAATACTTAGATATAATTCAATGAGGAATTGGTTTGAAAGCAATATTAAAAGAGTTATCTAGCGATTTTTATGATTTAGATAATTATTATCCTGATAATGAGTGTTTTTCTTTGAGTTTATTACTGCGTATAGGTACAGAAGATAGTAATAGTGCTGACAATTTTGATCTGTTTGTTTGTTCTCCTAAATGGATCTCGGAGAATGTATGGGAACCTCGGATATTTAGGCATACGCTTATTACACGAGAATATAATATTAATGAAATAAAAAAAGTTATTAATAGTTATATTGCCAAGTGTGATGGTAACTCATGGTTAGAAATAGCAGGGAAACTTTCTTGTTATTTTGCATGGGAGTATGAAAATTACCATTTTTAATTGTATTAATTACATGGCATCGTTAGTTGATGAGTGTATTTAGTATTAAGAAATTTGAAATTATTAAAATGTTTAGACATAAAATACATAAGTACACTGTGAACATCACTTGAAAATAAATATTTTTTTTCGCATCAAAAAATAAAAAAATATTTCTAAGCCATTTATCTTCAAGTGTTATGTGGATAAAATAAGCAAGTAAATTTATAATTAAAATTTTTATGGAACATATCTTAAGAAAGTATTACTTAAAATAATTTTAGTAAATAAGTATAAAATTAAAAAATGAAATAAGTAATACAGTATTTTTAGTTATTAAAAAATTCAAAGTGACAGTTAATTTTATTTGGCTGAACAGAATAGATAAATCTCTGGCAAGACTCAAAGAACGCTATCAAAAACCTAGTCTAAGTTAAATAAACATTGGCTAGGTTTTATTATTTAAATCATACTATAACTTAAAAAGAATAAAGCGAATCTTTAGACTCTTTTAATTTTTGTGCTAATTCAGAAGCTTCATATCGCTCTGTTACTATTTCGATATAAGAGGCATTTTCTGAGGATCCTGCGACTTCAAGCGCTTTATTTAATTCATCTATTGTTGTGACTTTCTCACAATACCAATCTCTTGCACCAAATGCTTTAGGTAATTGATGATAATTCCATTGAGCAAGATCGTTATAATAAGCTTCGGGATAATCACATAATAATCGTTCAATTAAGTAACCATCGTTATTTAACACAAGGATGATTGGTTTTAATCCAAAACGAACAAATTGGCTGATCTCTTGTACGGTTAATTGATGTGAGCCTTCACCTGTAATTAAAATAACTCGTTTGTTAGGGGCTGCAAGTGCAGCACCAAATGATGCAGGTGTTGCCCAACCAATAGAACCCCATAATGTTTGATTATGGAATTGTGCACCATCTGGTAATAGGGAAAAACCTAACCCCATTGATGATGTACCTGTTTCAGCAATAATAATATCGTTAGGTTTAAAAAACTTTTCTAAATGAGGATAGAGATACTGAGCAGTAATTTTACCGTTATCAGATAATACAGCTTCACCTAATCCTTTGGCTTTTATCTGATGATAAGTTCTATTCGGTAATCTTTGAGTTAGTGCTGAGAGCACGTCTTCCATATAAATGGATGTATAGATAACAGAATCAATCTCAACATATTCTGGCATGATGCTGATATATTGCTTTGATTTAATATTGGCAGTGAAACTCCCTGTATTAAAGTCAGTCATCATTGCACCAATTCCTAATACGTAATCACTATTTTCTACAAATTCTCTGACTTCAGGTGTCATTAATTTGCCATCATACATACCAACATATTGAGGATGAGATTCACTTAAAATACTTTTATCCATAAACATAGTGGCATAAGGTAAGCCGGTCTTATCAATAAAAGATCGAACATTATCTGATAACCCTAAACGTGCGGATAAAATACCGGGCAATACGCAGGTATTATTGCTGTGTGTAAGTTTTTCAATAATGAGTGATACTACTTTTTCAAGTATTTCTTGATCGCTTATTGGTTTTTTCGGTGTGATGATTGGTGAATGTTCTATCACTTGCATAGTGGCATAATCAGAAGGTAAGCCAATATAAACAGGACGACGCTCTTTTAATGCCGTCACAATTAAGCGTTCCATTTCGGGAATACAATTTTCAGGTGTCAATATTGTGTGAGCACAAGCAAGGCGTTGGCCTAATTGATAAAAAATATCAAAATCACCATTACCTAATGTGTGATGAACCAGACGCTTACTTTTTTGTACACCACTTGCTGGCATACCAACTAAATGAAAGATAGGTAAGTTTTCTGCATAAGAGCCAGCGATAGCATTAATCGCACTTAATTCACCAACACCAAATGTTGTCGATAACGCAGCCATACCTTTAATTCGGGCATAACCATCAGCAGCGTAAGCCGCATTTAATTCATTGCAGTTACCAATCCAACGCATATGGTTGCTATTACAAATAGTATCTTCTATAGGGAACGCATAATCACCTGCAACACCAAAAACATCACTTATTCCTAAGTCATATAGGCGGTTTAACATATACTCAACGACAGTCTTACTCATATTATCTCCATAAAATCCGAATAATAGTCTGTAAAAGTAGAAGAATGCTTTTACATTATGCTTAATGTTTTATCGCGGATATTATTTGATATGAAATGGTTTATTATCATTGAGGGTATAACTAAATGTAATAAGGTAAGCTTTGCTAATGGATATTCGTACATTGCGCTATTTTGTTGAGGTTGTTCAATTAAATGGTTTTAGCCGAGCCGCTGATGCGCTATTTATCACTCAACCTGCGGTTAGTCGTAGTATTAAAAAATTAGAAGATGAGTTAGGTGTTACTTTATTAGTGAGAGAAGTTGATGGTGTCAGGCTAACGGATGATGGTGCAATACTGTTTGAACATGCAAAACAGATACTTGCACAATTTAATAGTATGAATAAAGCATTACAAGATAAGTCTGGACCATTAACAGGGATATTAAATGTTGGATTACCTCCTGTAATAGCCTCGACTTATTTTGCAGATATTATTATGGCATTTAGCTCTCTTCATCCTCAGGTTGAACTAAAAATATTTGAATTAGGCACTAAGCAAATGGCTGATGCCATGAGAGAAGGAAGGGTTGAAACGGCTGCGGTCGTATTGCCTTTTAATGAAGATAATTTTGAATTAACACCTTTTTCAGAAGAAAGTTTAATGCTATTAATGTCGCCATCCCATCCTTTGGCTATAAAAAAAGAAGTTCATTTTAATGAATTGATTAATGAGCCTTTTATTTTCTTTTCTGAAGATTTTCGTATTAATGATTTAATTTATAGTGCTTGTGGTATTTACAATACAGAGCCTATTATTGCGGGGCGCAGCAACCATTTAGATTTAATTATTGCAATGGTAAAAGCGGGTGTAGGGGTAACGCTTTTACCTAACAGCATGTGTAATAAAAATCCTATTGATGATTTGGTTGTTGTTCCTGTGGTAGAACCAACTTTGTCATATCAAATAGCACTAGCAAATAATAAAAATAGCTATAAAAGCCGCAGTTGCCAAGCATGGGAACAGTTAGCAAGAGAAAAGCTAATAATAGAATAAAATATTAAAATAGAGCATGTTTATATTCTATTTAAGAAATAAATATCGAAATTATCTTTAAATAATAAAATGATTAAAAATAAATAAATGTTATTTTTTAAGAAATTCGGATAGCTGTATAAAAGTAGTTACATAAATGATAAGTTTATATTTTGCACGTAGTCTTACGAGTAATAACAAAAACGGGCAAATAAAAGATTAATCAGACAAGACAGGAATAGGATAGGGAAAATGAATGAGAGTAATAGTTCTGTAAATCAACATTTTATTCGCAAACTTGAAGGTATCGTTGGTAAAAAACAGGTATTAACACAAGCACATAAAACAGAACGTTATCGTAAAGGTTTTCGTTCAGGACAAGGTAAGGCGTTAGCCGTTGTCTTTCCCGCTAATTTATTAGAACAATGGCGAGTTTTTAAAACCTGTGTTGAAGCCGATAAAATTATTATTATGCAAGCGGCGAATACTGGATTAACAGAAGGCTCGACACCTAATGGTGATGATTATGATAGAGACATCGTGATTATTAGTACATTACGTCAAGATAAAATACAGGTTCTCTCAGAGCATAATCAAGTTATCGCTTTTCCTGGCAGTACGTTATGGCATTTAGAAAAAGTATTAAAGCCATTAGGGCGTGAGCCTCATTCTGTTATTGGATCATCTTGTATTGGTGCGTCAGTAATAGGGGGGATTTGTAATAACTCAGGTGGTGCTTTAGTTCGCCGTGGACCTGCATATACCGAATTATCACTTTATGCTCGTGTTAATGAAAAAGGGGAAGCTGAATTAGTTAACCATTTAGGTATTGATTTAGGCGAAACGCCAGAAGAAATATTAACTAATTTAGATAATCGTCATTATCATGAGAAACAGATACAAACGACAGAAAAATTAGCTTCTGACCATGAATATCATGAGCGTATACGCGATGTTGATGCTAATACACCATCTCGTTTTAATAATGACGAACGCCGTTTATATGAAGCCGCTGGGAGCGCAGGAAAATTATCTGTATTTGCCGTGAGATTAGATACTTTCCCAGCAGATCATCGCACTCAGGTTTTTTATATTGGTACTAATAATCCGGACGAGCTTGAAGATATTCGCCGTCATATTTTAAGTCATTTTAAAAAGCTACCAGTTGCTGGAGAATATATGCACCGAAGCTATTATAAAATGGCTGAAGTGTATGGAAAAGATACGTTTTTGGTGATTGATAAATTAGGCACAGATAAAATGCCAATATTATTTGCCGTAAAAGGGCGAGTAGATGCGGTATTAAATAAAGTGCCTTTCTTACCTAAAAACATGGTAGATAGAACCATGCAATTTATGAGCAAACTATGGCCTGCTCATTTACCAGAGCGTATGACAGATTTTCGTGACAAATATGAACATCATCTTATGTTAAGAATGGCTGATGATGGAATTGAAGAAGCTGCGACTTATTTAAAAGAATACTTTAAACAAGCTTCAGGTGATTATTTCGAATGTACTGAAGAGGAAGGTAATAAAGCATTCTTACACCGTTTTGCTGCCGCTGGTGCCGCTGTTCGTTATCATGCTGTACATGTGAATGACGTTGAAGATGTATTGCCATTAGATATTGCATTGCGTCGTAATGACAAAGATTGGTTTGAAAAATTACCGCCAGAAATAGAGAGTAAATTACTTTATAAACTCTATTGTGGGCATTTTATGTGTCATGTTATGCATCAAGATTACATTATTAAAAAAGGTGTTGATGCTAAGGCATTAAAAGCAGAAATGCTGGCGTTATTAGATCAACGTGGAGCAGAATATCCCGCAGAGCATAACGTGGGTCATATGTATTATGCTAAGCCTCAATTAAAAGCATTCTATAAACATAACGATCCAACCAATAGCATGAATCCAGGTATTGGTAAAACCTCAAAATTAAAATATTGGGGAGATGAGTGTGGTTGTGGACGTGCACATAATGATGCTAATACAGAGAATAAAGAATAATAGTTTTATACTGAGTTTATTTAAGCAACAAGAAAGGCAGGTTAAAACCTGCCTTTTATTTTATCAATTAACTTGCAATCTCTTGAGCATATAAATAAAGCTCTTGTAGCTGTTTTAATTTTTCCTCGTTATCGGCGTGTTCTTCAGCTAATAACTGAATAATATTAATATATTCGGTGAGTTTTTCTGGCGTTAACATCTCTTTTCTATGCGCCAACCAACGTTGTTGTTCATCATAATCAAGCGTTGAAGGATAATTTCTTGCACGATAACGGAAAAACAGAGGTTCCATTCTCGCATCTTCAAACGTTAAATCTAAAGCTGGTAAGTTCTGAGGTTGTGTTGAGCGAATAATCTCCATCGCACTACGATCATTTTCACTGAAAAAACCATTATAAATTTGTGAATCAACATTATCGGATACAGCAAAAGGCGTTTGTTGAGCAAATATTTCCACGACTTTATTGCGTATTTCAGGATGAGAAAACAAGATCGCTTGGTTTTTTAAACAAACATCAACATCTAAACCAATTCTATCTGCATCTTGTTGTCTTAATGTATTTTGCGGTGCCACAATTGGGCATTTATTAATATGCAGTAATTTAATTGGAACAGGTGGCTCATCAACTGACAATTCACTACGTGGTGTATATAAACGCTCACGTAATTGGTCTGAGTCGAGAGTTAATAGAGGAGATATATCTGCGGCTAAGTCACAAACAATAACCGCATTACGATTATCAGGGTGCCACGCTAATGGGGCAACAAGACTTAAATTAGAACGCGCGGCACCAAACATACCTGAAACATGCACAATTGGTGTCATTGCTGGAATATCAATTAGCGCTTGTACTTTGCGTTTATCACGTAAATTAAAGAAATAATCAAACATTCTTGGTTGAGCTTGCTTTAATTTTTTTGCCATCGCAATGGTGGCATAAACATCAGACATCGCATCATGGGCATTTTCATGAGAAATGCCATTGGCTTTAGTCAATAACTCTAAACGGAAACTTGGAAAACCGTCTTCATTTTCAGGCCAAACAATTCCTTCAGGGCGCAGCGCATAGCAAGCACGTAAAACATCAAGTAAATCCCAACGCGAATTTCCTTTTTGCCAGCTATAAGCATAAGGATCATAAAAATTACGATAAAGGATATTACGAGTGACTTCATCATCAAAACGAAGATTGTTATAACCCATAATACAACTATTAGGTTGGCTAAAAGCTTGATGGATCTGGCGAGTAAACTCTGCTTCAACCATCCCATTTTTTGCCGCAATTTGTGGTGTTATTCCTGTGATCATCACAGCTTCTGGATGGGGTAGATAATCATCATTAGGTTTGCAATAAATAACGAGAGGATCTTCAATAATATTGAAATCCATGTCGGTTCTTATACCTGCAAATTGAGCTGGGCGATCTAGGGCTGGATTAGTGCCAAAGGTTTCGTAGTCATGAATGTAAAAAGTGGGCGTTTTTGCTGAATTAGACAAGGTTTCCTACCGTAAATTTATTGATGATTTTTTAAATCATTACTCAATGAGTTGTATTGGGCTTAATTAAGACTATGGTAAACCATAACGCGGTAAACGTGAAATGCCAGATCAAAGCACACTTATGTAGTGTTTAATATAGGGTGTCATAAGGATAAGTAGGAGTGTACCGCCACTAATATTGATCTTTTTGATGACAATAACATAAAACTACAACAAGCATATCTATCGTATTATTTTAGCTATTCATCCTTATCATCTTTTTATTTGTCGAAAAATTGCATACCAGAGTAGGGATGTTGACGGCAAGCTTCTAAGCGACTTTTTAAATCACCCACATGGACTTCAAGTTTATGATGGTCAGGATCGTAAAAATAGAATGAATCGCCTTCACTTTTATTTTCTTTCCATGCAGTAATGCCATGAGATAAAAGGTGTTGTTTAAAGGCTTCAAAATTATTTGCAGATAAACTGAAAGCATAATGGGTGTAATCACTGTCTTCAGTAATATGGCGTTTATCGTGAGATAAACATAACCATAAGGAGCCCAGTTGTAGGTAAGCGCCGTTATCCCATAAAGCAAGAGGTTTAAAACCTAATATTTCAGTATAAAAGGCAAAGCTTTTATTCACATTATTGACGGCGAGTGTTAGGTGATTTAAATCAGTTAGCATGGCTTGGAGATAGTTATGAAAGATACTGTTATTTTAGCAAAGGAAACCAAAGAAAATGGAATATATGATACCTATTTGTGCGTTTTACTGTGAATAACGGTAATAAAAGATAAAAGTGGATCTAGAACACGCAATTTAAGTTGTTAACGTTAACTTATGTGCTTTATATCACATTAAAGCGATAAAACTGTTTGTTAACTTAAAAGTTAACGTTAACATTTAAGGGTGGAATGACTTTATAAGGCGCTTAACCAATGAACAAAGACTCAAAAAAATACTATGCGATCTTAAGTGCGCTATTATTTTTCTTCTTTTTTACCTGGTCATCATCATTTTCATTAGTTTCTATTTGGTTAAATCAGTATGTAGGATTAAAAGCGACTGATACTGGATTAATATTCTCTGCAATTTCTCTGATTGCGTTATGTGCTCAACCTTTATACGGCTTTATTCAAGATAAATTAGGGTTAAGAAAGAATTTGTTATTAGTGATTGCAGTATTGCTTATTCTTTCTGGACCGTTTTTTCTAGGTTTCGCATCAATACTACGTTGGAATATTTTTGTTGGCTCCATTTTAGGGGGCTTATATGTTGGAATGACATTTAATGCGGGTATTGGCGTTTTAGAATCATATACAGAGCGTGTTAGTCGTATTCGTGGTTTTGAATATGGTAGGGCGAGAATGTGGGGATCGTTAGGTTGGGCATCAGCAACTTTTATTGCCGGACACAATATAAATATCGATCCTAATTACAATTTTGTGATGGCTTCTATTTCTGGCATTGTGTTCTTAATTCTTTTAGCACTATTAAAAACCGATAAGTCAGACGCATTTAATCAATTGGAGCATGGGAAAACATCAGCGATTACCCTTAAAGATGCACTGAATTTACTTTCATTGCCGCGTTTTTGGGCACTTATTTTGTTTGTTATCGGCACCTGTATTTACGGAGTTTATGACCAACAGTTTCCCGTCTTTTTCTCATCACAATTTGCGACCTTACAGCAGGGGAATGAGATGTACGGATATCTGAATTCATTGCAGGTATTCTTAGAAGCTGGTGGTATGTTTATCGCACCTTTCCTTGTAAATAGAATTGGTGCTAAAAATGGCTTATTACTAGCAAGTAGTGTGATGGCAGCGCGTATTATTGGCTCAGGGTTAGTTGAAGGACCTGTTTTGATCTCTTGTATGAAGTTATTACATGCGGTTGAATTACCAATTTTATTAATTTCAATTTTTAAGTATAACAGCCAACACTTTGATAAACGTTTATCTTCAACTCTTTATTTAGTCGGTTTTCAATGTGTGAGTTCTATTGTCGCAACATTATTATCTCCATTAGCTGGTTATGGTTATGATCATTATGGTTTTGCACCAACCTATATGGTGATGGGATGTATGGTGATAGGAACAACACTTCTTTCTGCTATGTTTTTACGTTCAGATGCGAAAGCGCTATTGCCACTTGATGGCCTACAACATGAAGATCAAAATAAAGCACAACCTATTTAATCGCTCATTAATTTATCCTTTGTAATATTGATTTTGGCTACCAATGAAAATGTGTAGCCATTTTTTTATTATTAATTAAGTGAACATTTACGGGTTAAAAAATGTTGACTATATTTATTAATGCATATCATCCTAATTAATTGTTAATTAAGCAAAATCAATTAAATTTGTAAACTTTGCTTGTTTATTGACACGATTAAGCGATAATCTTAAACAGAACTATTTATCTTAAATATCAATTGTAAAGGTGTAGGAAATGGATAACGCAAACAAGCCGTCTTTCCAAAACGTACTGGAGTTTGTGCGTATGTATCGTCGTAAGAACAAAATCCGTCGTGAGATCACTGACAATGAGAAAAAGATCCGTGATAACCAAAAACGTGTTCTTTTGTTAGACAACTTAAGTGAATATATTAAACCAGGTATGTCGATTGAAGATGTACTGGGTATTATTGCTAATATGCGTAGTGACTATGACGATCGTGTTGACGATTACATTATTAAAAATGCTGATCTGTCTAAAGAGCGCCGCGAATTATCTAAGCAGTTAAAAGCGATGGGTGAAATTAAGAATCTTCCTGAGCTAAAAGACTGATTGCTTTACCAAGAATAAGAAATTAAATGCCTCTGAATTGAATATTCAGGGGCTTTTTTTATTATGGGCTTTAGCCAGTTTAAGTCGCGTCAGCGTCTTAAATATAAAACCACCCGCTATGCGGGTGGGTATTAAAGGTTATACCAAGAAAAACACCTTTCCGTTACGATATAGATGTTCAAGCTAATATTCGTAACTTAAATAAGGAAAGGTGTTTATGGGCATTAAAGCACAAAGCTCAGCACATACAAAGTGGCTGTGTAAATACCATATCGTCTTTTCGCCGAAATATAGACGGAAAGTGATTTTTAATAAAATTCGTTCAAGTATAGGTGAAATCCTTCGAGACCTTTGTAAATATAAAGGTGTGGAAATAATCGAAGGGCATCTTATGCCAGATCATGTTCATATGTTAGTGAGTATTCCACCGAAGATATGCGTATCAAGTTTCATGGGATATTTGAAAGGTAAAAGTTCGTTGATGATCTTTGATAGACATGCCAATCTCAAATATAAATTTGGCAACAGAAAGTTTTGGGCGGAAGGGTTCTATGTCACAACAGTTGGACTCAATGAAGCCACAATTCAAAAGTATATCAGAGAGCAAGAAAAGTCGGATTTAATCTCGGATAAATTGAGCAGTAAAGAATATGAAAACCCCTTCAAGGGGTAAGCCAAAGTAGCAAAGACACTTAGCTTGAACGAAGAGAAAGCAGCGTCATTTAGGCGCAGTCGGTAACAAGCCCTTATAGGGCAAGAGCAAACCACCCGTTTTACGGGTGGTTATGATTTTTAGCAAACACTCAATTGATTTATTAACAGTTACTCAAAAAAAAGAACCCACTAAAAAAGTGGGTTCTC
Organism: Proteus sp. ZN5; assembly: GCF_011046025.1. Lineage (GTDB taxonomy): Bacteria > Pseudomonadota > Gammaproteobacteria > Enterobacterales > Enterobacteriaceae > Proteus. Next base: position 3,188,573 of record NZ_CP047639.1, on the reverse strand, counting down.
AATTTAGAAGTATTATCAAGATATTCTTAATAACACTTTATTATCAGTTTTGACTTTCAGCTTTCGTCATTTCTGAAGAAGCGTGGTTAGTGGAACAATGTCCACCTGCACCTGAGCGGCCTTTCTTATCAAAAGCAGGGCGTGCTTCCCACGCTTTGATTTCAATTGCCACAGGCGCTTCATCAGCTGCTGGCGCTTTTGTCATTGGTGAACTTGCATGTAGTTGGCGTGCAACTGTAACAGGCTCTTGACGAATAACGACTTCAGCTGGTTTGTTTTCTGCTACCGCTTCAACTTCCGCAACTGGTGTTGCGCTTTCTGCTGGCTGGCTTTCAACAATAGTTTCAACGACAGAGGCTGCAACAGTTTCAACGGCAACTTCTTTGTGTTGTTCAACAGTTTCTTCAGTTGCTATTACTGCTTCAACAGGTTGAGGTTCAGGTGTTGATGTTTCACTTTCTACTGTTACAACCGTATCTTGTGCAACTTCTTCTGGCGTGATACTTGTTTCATCTTGTTGTGAAGTTTCATGCATGTAAGCTTCAGTGGTATTCAATACTGCTGAAATATTCTCTTTACGAGTAACATGCTCTTCTGTATTCACTTCATTGATTGCATCACTGATAACGTTAGTTTCAACAGGCACAGCTTGTGGCTCTACTGCAACAATTTCAGCAACAGCTTCGGTGGTTGATTCAGTGCTAACTGTGACCGCGTAAGTTGATTCAGTGGTTTCTGTCTGTGCAATATCCGCAACAATGGCTTCTGAAACCGCCGGTGCGATAGCTACCATTTGTGGATCTTTATGAGTAATAATGTGGTTTCCAACAGAAACATCGCTGTTGTTTTCGGCATTATTCTCAACAAAAGGTGTATCACTTACTGGTGTGATTGGATAGCGAATAAAGACTTTACCTGAAGCCAGTTCAGGAGAAGCAACCGCCATTGTCAGAGGCATTGGTGATACTGTTAAGGTGCGCTCATCACGATAGCGACGACGACGTTGACCACTTACACGTAAATGACGAGGTGAACGGCGAGAACGACGTGGCATAACATTATCTTGCCCGTTATTATCTTCGTTTTTATTGTCATCTTGCGATTTAGTTGCATCAGGTAATGCTTTTACAACTTGTGCTTCATTTGCTTCAACTTTCGCAACAGCGACTGCTTTAGGTGCTGGTTTTTCAGTTGGCGCAACTTTAGTTTGTGTTGTTGCAACAGGTGGTTCAGAAACCGCTTTTTCGGTCGCAACAGGTACAACGGCTAATGCATTATCGTTGTCTGTAACACGTACAGATTGTGTTAATTGACGACGATTACGGCGTTGCATAGCAGGGCGACGAGGTTCTTCTTTTTTCTCATCAGCACTATCTTTTGCAACTGCATCATTTTCAGAAAGAGCCGCTTGAGTTTTAGCTGCTTCTTGTTGCTGTTGACGTTTTTCTTCTTGACGACGACGCTGTTCAGCACGTTGTTCACGACGCTGCTGGCGACGAGCTTCGCGTTCTGCAATCTCTTGTTCACTACTAACTTCAGTTGTTGGAGTCGTTTGTGGTTTTTGATTGCGATTCTTGCGATTGTCTTCGCTATTCGCGTTATCACGATTACGATCGTTATCGCGGTCACGACGATTATTATTGTTACGTCGATTATTGTTATTACGACGATCACGACGGTTGTCGTTATTCTCTTTCTTGTTTTCCTGTGGTTTTTCTTGTGCTACCGCAGGCTCTGGTTCACTACCAAATAAGTTAGAGAAGAATTTTGCAATAGAAGCAAAGAAACCAGTACCTTGAGCTTCTTCTGTTTTAGCAGGTTTAGCTTGAGGTTGAGGTGCCTTTTTATTTTTTACTGTTTCAGCAACAGGTTCTTCTTGTAATCCAAAGGCTGAAATAGCAGGTTGTTCAGGTGCTTTACGCTCTGTAACAACATCGTCTTCAGCTTCATTTAACTGACTTTCATGGAATTGCGCTAAGTTGTAGCTAAGGGAAGTAATTTCTTCGCCTTTACGTACACGAATAACAGAGAAATGAGGGGTTTGCATTTGGTCATTAGGAACAATAACCACTTTGACATTAGATTGACGTAACTCGATGTCGGTAACAGCTTTACGTTTTTCATTCAGCAAATAAGAGGCGATTTGAACAGGCACAATCGCATGCACTTCATGGGTATTTTCTTTAAGTGCTTCTTCTTCAATAAGACGTAACACAGAAAGTGACAGTGATTCATTATCACGAATAGTACCAGTGCCTAAGCAGCGCGGGCAAACGTGATGGCTAGATTCACCTAATGAAGGGCTTAAACGCTGGCGAGACATCTCTAATAAACCAAAACGAGAGATGCGCCCAATTTGAATGCGAGCACGATCTTGACGAACAGCTTCACGCATTCTGTTTTCAACTTCACGCTGATGGCGCACTGGCGTCATATCGATAAAGTCAATAACAATTAAACCACCTAAGTCACGTAAACGTAATTGGCGTGCAATTTCGTCAGCTGCTTCTAAGTTAGTATTAAATGCAGTTTCTTCGATATCGCCACCACGGGTTGAGCGTGAGGAGTTGATATCAATCGCTGTTAATGCTTCAGTTGTATCAATAACTAAAGCGCCACCAGATGGAAGGCGAACTTCACGCTGAAACGCAGATTCAATCTGTGATTCAATCTGGTAATGGCTAAATAGAGGAACTGCACCAGTGTAATGGCGAATTTTGCTAGCAAAATCACCACGGCCAATTGCTTCAATATGGCTACGCGCCATTTCAACGACTTTTGCGTTATCAATTAAGATTTCACCAATATCAGGACGTAAGTAGTCGCGGAATGCGCGAACGATTACGTTACTTTCCTGATGGATTAAGAAAGGTGCAGGGCGATTCTCAGCCGCTTTCTTAATAGCATCCCAGTGTCTTAGACGATAGCTTAAGTCTTGTTGCAGTGCTTCAGCAGATTTACCAACACCGGCTGTACGTACAATCAGACCCATGCCATCTGGGATTTCAAGGCTTGATAAAGCTTCTTTAAGTTCAGTACGATCTTCACCTTCAATACGGCGAGAAATACCACCTGCACGAGGATTATTTGGCATTAATACCAAATAACTTCCTGCAAGGCTGATAAAAGTGGTTAACGCTGCACCTTTATTACCACGCTCTTCTTTATCAACTTGAACAATAACTTCCTGGCCTTCTTTTAAGACATCTTTGATGTTAGGACGACCATGGGAGTGATAATTACTAGGAAAATATTCGCGGGCTATTTCTTTGATAGGAAGGAAACCGTGGCGTTCCGCACCATAATCAACAAAAGCGGCTTCTAAGCTGGGTTCAATTCGAGTGATTTTACCTTTATAGATATTCGCTTTTTTCTGTTCATGACCGGGGCTTTCGATATCCAGATCGTACAAACGTTGCCCATCTACAAGGGCAACACGCAACTCTTCCTGTTGAGTCGCGTTAATTAACATTCTTTTCATATTGTGACTTACTCGTTATTTTCACGTTTTATAATGTGCCACTAACATACGTAATTACACTATTGATAACCGATGACCTCGTGTCTTTTACAAATGCGTCAACCTCACGGTTGTCGATTGTATAGAGGTGCAATATGTCGGTGAGTCTGATTTTTAGTTCAAAAATTCAGCACTCTTTAATTGAACACGATGTTTCAACTCAATAAGCGATGTATTTATGGCATACTAAATTGTTTGATTTTCGACTATGTCTTACGCCATTGCTGCATTTTGAAAATCAAACAAACAAAATTTTCATAAATATACCTGATAAACATAATCAGGAGAGTCTGCATTATTCCATTGGTGTTAGGGTGATAGCAAGATGACTTTTCTGCTTTGGTGACTTTTTCTGTATAAATATGAGAGATTAGCTAATGTTTCGTCTTTTTCCCATTATTCAGGTTAAAATAGACGACAGAATTGATGTTATTTTGTGCACCATAAAGTTGTTTGTAATTTTTATTTTAAGAGAGCCAAAGAATCGCCACTATGAAATCATTTAATCAAGTTCAGTTCGTCACCATTGATGGCGATGAAGCAGGCCAGCGTATCGATAATTTTTTACTGGCACGCTTGAAAGGTGTACCAAAAAGTATGATTTACCGAATTATCCGAAAAGGAGAAGTTCGAGTTAACAAAGGGCGAATTAAACCTGAATACAAAATCAATGCGGGCGACAGCATTCGTATTCCTCCTGTACGGGTATCAGAAAAAGAAGAGAGCGCTGTATCACCAAAACTTGATAAAGTTTCGGCATTGGCAGATTGTATTTTATATGAAGATGACCACTTAATGCTCATCAATAAACCCTCAGGAACCGCAGTGCATGGGGGTAGTGGGTTAAGTTTTGGTGTGATTGAAGGCCTACGTGCATTACGTCCAGAAGCTCGTTTTTTAGAGCTTGTACATCGTCTTGATAGAGATACATCGGGTGTTTTATTAATTGCAAAGAAACGTTCAGCATTGCGTGCGTTGCATGAGCAATTACGTTTAAAACAGATGCAAAAAGATTATTTAGCCTTAGTTCGTGGTCAGTGGCAATCTCATACTAAAGTCGTTCAGGCACCGTTACTGAAAAATATTCTTCAAAGTGGTGAACGTGTGGTTAAAGTGAGTAATGAAGGAAAACCTTCAGAGACTCGTTTTAAGGTTGAAGAGCGTTTTGAATTTGCCACACTGGTGAAAGCAAGTCCTGTGACAGGAAGAACACACCAAATTCGTGTGCATACATTACATGCAGGTCATCCTATTGCATTTGATGATCGCTATGGTGATCGTGATTTTGATTCACAATTGATAGGAACAAAACTTAAGCGTCTATTCTTACATGCAAGTTCTTTGACATTTACTCATCCTTCAACGGGTGAACAAATGCGAATTGAAGCACCAATGGATAATCAGTTACGCCATTGTTTACAAGTATTACGTAGTCAAAAATCTTAAGTTTGAAATTTTTATTTCAACAGAAAATCCGAATACCCAATGCGCCCAGTTAGCTGGGCGTATTGTTTTTCTTAAATCACTAAGAAAGTGAATCGAAAATAGGATTAACCTTCGACTTTTGTCATGCATTGCTCAACGATTTTATCAATATCCCACTCTTTAGGCAGTGATTTTGAGCCATTTTTGCGCATTTCCATATCTACACGGATAAATTCTGTTATTCCGTAATTTTTAATAATATTGTCGTAAGTGCATTCACACACTTCGGCAATTTGAGGAATTAGCGCATCATCAGTAATACCAGAACCTAATATGCAACTACTGACAAAATTCTTTTTGAATAAAGATGTGTTGTCCTCTTTTTTGTCTGAAATCACGCTGTCTTGGATAGTATTTGCAGTAGTAGTTGTTTTTGTTGTTGAAATTTCAGTATCTTTTTCATCAGAACAACCCACTAATGCTGTTGCCACCACTAAAGCTGTTAAGACTGATGCTAATTTATTCATAATACGCTTTATCGCTACATAAGATTAAAAAATAAGATGATCAGATTTATTTTTGATCATCAGAGAAAAATAATGGGTTTATTCTTTGCGAGAGTAACATTTTATTCAATCGGATAAGTGGTAAACCAATTAAAGAATTTGGATCATCGCCGACAAGTTTATCAAATAGAGTAATGCCTAGCCCTTCTGATTTAAAACTTCCCGCACAATTAAAAGGCATTTCTTTATTTAAATAACTAATAATTTCTTCATCAGTTAAATGACGAAAGTAAACTTGAAATAATTCACAATGCGTTTGATGTTCTAAAGTTAGGCTATTATATACAGTTAATCCGGTGTAGAACGAGATACATTGCCCTGACGCTTGTTTTAATTGTGCAAAAGCATTATCAAAATTATGGGGCTTTCCCGTGATCTTTTTATTTAGCACACAAACTTGATCCGAACCAATTATAAGGTGATGTGGAAATTTTACTTGTAAAGCGCTGGCTTTTTCATAGGATAAGCGACTGACAAGATCTTGAGCGCACTCTGTGGGCATCGGGGTTTCGTCAATCTCTGGAGATGCCTGTATAAAGGGCATTCCAAGCTTTTTCAGCAACTGAGCTCGAAAGGGTGAAGTAGACGCAAGAACGAGTGGCAACATATTTTTTTAAAATCCGTAGCAAAATGATGCCTGACATTCTAAACTATGCGCCGCTGATAAAGCGAATTTTGGTGGAAAGGTGTAGATAACCCGCCTTTTTCTTTGACTATATTCCATTACAAAGATAATATGCGCGCCTTATGCAAAAGGTAAAATTACCCCTGACCATTGATGCGCTGCGAGCAGCTCAAAAGAATTTAGACTATGACGGTCATTATTCTCCAGAGCAAGTAAGCCGCTTAGCTGAATCGGTGGTCAGTGTGGACAGTAATATTAATGTGGCTTTATCATTTGATATTGACCATCAACGTCTTGCCGTGATTAAAGGACATTCCGATGTGGATGTGACTTTAGAATGTCAGCGTTGTGGTGGCCATTTTCCGTATCATGTTCACGCAACATATTGTTTTAGCCCTGTTGTCAGTGATGAACGGGCCGAGGCATTACCGGAAGAATATGAACCAGTCGATGTAAACGAATTTGGTGAAATAGATTTGCTGGCGATGATTGAAGATGAAATAATCCTCAACTTGCCGGTAGTTCCGGTACATGATTTTGAACACTGTGAAGTGTCCGACGCGGATATGGTGTTTGGTGAACTCCCTGAAGAACTATCAGAGAAACCAAATCCATTTGCCGTATTAGCCAGTTTAAAGAAAAGTACTAAGGAGTAAGGTCAATGGCCGTACAACAAAACAAACCAACTCGTTCTAAACGTGGTATGCGTCGCTCTCATGACGCGCTGACAGTAACTCAGGTTTCTGTTGACAAAACTTCTGGTGAAACTCACCTGCGTCACCATGTAACTGCTGACGGTTACTACCGTGGCCGCAAGGTTATCAACAAGTAATTAGCTTTATAGCTCGTTGATACCTTGACAAATCTAACCATAGCGTTAGATGCGATGGGCGGGGACTTCGGTCCTCGCATCACAGTGCCTGCTTGTTTGCGGGCGCTGGCATCTAATCCTCATTTGAAAATATTGCTGGTAGGTCAACCAGACTCTATCTCTCCTCTGCTTGCAAATCAAAATGCTGAGCTAATCTCCCGTTTACAAGTTATACCCGCAGAACATATTGTCGCCAATGATGCCAAACCTTCACAAGCTATTAGAGCAAGTAAAGGCACATCAATGCGAGTGGCACTTGATCTCGTGAAAACAGGGGAAGCACAGGCTTGTGTAAGTGCAGGGAATACTGGCGTATTGATGGGATTAGCAAAACTTAGACTTAATGCTATTGATGGAATTGAACGTCCTGCACTGGTTTCGGTATTACCTAACCAGAAAAAAGGCAAGACAGTTGTTCTGGATTTAGGCGCTAACGTTAATTGTGATAGCAAAATGCTGGTACAGTTTGCGGTAATGGGCGCAGTTATGGCCGAAGAGATTGCAGAGATTGATTCACCGAAAGTGGCGCTTTTAAACATTGGTGAAGAAGAGAGTAAAGGATTAGATAATATCCGCGAAGCTGCTACGGTATTAAAATCGACACCGAATATTAATTATATTGGTTATGTTGAAGGTAATGAATTACTGACAGGCAAAACTGATGTTTTGGTGTGTGACGGCTTCGCAGGTAATGTCTCCCTTAAAACGATGGAAGGGGTTATCAGAGTTTTCCTTTCATTGATTAAATCTTCTACTACCGAAAATAAAAAAACGCCGTGGTGGATGAAAATATTGAAGAAGTGGTTACAAAAGCGGCTAATTAAGCGTTTTGGACATATGAACCCCGACCAGTATAACGGTGCTTCTCTGTTAGGATTACGCGGTATCGTCATTAAAAGCCATGGTGGCGCAAATGAAAGCGCGTTTACAGCAGCAATAGAACAGGCTGTTCATGCCGTTGAGCGAAAAATTCCAGAGCGAATTGCTTCACGACTGACAACAGTATTACCCAAGAGCGATTGATAGAATGTATACAAAAATCTTAGGTACTGGTAGTTACTTGCCTGTACAAGTGCGAACTAATGCCGATTTAGAAAAAATGGTTGAAACATCTGACGAGTGGATTGTTACCAGAACGGGTATTCATGAACGTCGAATTGCAGCAGAAGAAGAAACTGTTGCCGTGATGGGTGCGGGTGCTGGCGAAAAAGCATTAGAGATGTCAGGTATTGATAAGCAAGACATTGGATTGATTATTGTTGCAACAACATCTGGCTCACACGCATTTCCAAGTGCAGCTTGCCAAATTCAAAATACATTAGGGATTAATGACTGTATTGCTTTTGATGTTGCGGCTGCATGTTCAGGTTTTGTTTATGCATTAAGTATTGCGGATCAATTTATTAAAGCAGGTTCTGTTAAAAAAGCATTGGTTATTGGTGCTGACAGATTATCTCACGCTTTAGATCCAGAAGATCGTGGCACGATTATTCTATTTGGTGATGCAGCAGGTGCTGTGGTTGTTGGTGCATCAGAAGAAGAAGGCATTATCTCTACCCATTTACATTCTGATGGGCGTTTTGGTGATCTATTAGCATTACCTTATCAGAGTAGAGAAAATGACGATTTACCTGCTTACGTTACTATGGCAGGAAACGAAGTATTTAAAGTCGCAGTTCGTGAACTTGCCCACATTGTGGATGAGACACTTGAAGCTAACAAAATTGATAAATCTGAACTGGACTGGCTTGTGCCTCATCAGGCAAATTTAAGAATTATTTCAGCGACAGCGAAAAAGCTGGATATGACAATGGATAAAGTAGTGGTGACATTAGATCGCCATGGCAATACGTCAGCAGCATCAGTCCCAACAGCATTAGATGAGGCTGTAAGAGATAATCGCATTCAACGTGGTCAGTTAATCTTACTGGAAGCGTTTGGTGGCGGTTTTACTTGGGGTTCTGCACTTATCCGTTTTTAATATTATCAGGAAAATAAACATGACTGATTTTGCAATGGTTTTTCCCGGTCAGGGATCACAAACTGTTGGAATGCTTGCAGAACTTGCAGAGCAATATCCAATCGTGACTGAAACATTTGCTCAAGCATCTGATGTATTGGGTTACTCTCTTTGGGACTTAGTTCAAAATGGCCCAGAAGAAGAGCTAAACAAAACATGGAAAACACAGCCAGCATTATTAGCAGCTTCTGTTGCTATCTGGCGTGTATGGCAAGAAAAACAAGGCAAAATGCCACAAATGATGGCAGGTCACAGTCTAGGCGAGTATTCTGCTTTAGTGTGTGCAGGTGTTATTGATTTCGCTGCGGCAATTAAATTAGTAGAATTACGCGGTCAACTGATGCAAGAAGCCGTACCTGCGGGTACGGGTGCAATGTATGCGATTATCGGCTTAGATAATGACGCTATTGCAAAAGCCTGTGAAGAAGCCGCGCAAGGACAAGTTGTCTCACCTGTAAACTTTAACTCACCGGGTCAAGTTGTTATTGCGGGTAACAAAGAAGCCGTAGAACGTGCGGGTGTGTTATGTAAAGAAGCGGGTGCTAAACGTGCTTTACCATTAGCAGTAAGTGTACCTTCTCACTGCGCTTTAATGAAACCTGCTGCTGATAAGCTTGCGGTTGCATTACAAGAAATCGAATTTAAACAACCTGAAATTCAGGTCGTTAATAACGTTGATGTGATAGCGCAAACAGATGCAAATGCAATCCGTGATGCGTTAGTTCGCCAGCTTTATAATCCAGTTCGCTGGACTGAAACGGTTGAACTTATTGCCGAGAAAGGTATCACACAACTATTAGAAATCGGGCCAGGAAAAGTATTAACTGGCTTAACAAAACGTATTTCTAAAGAGATGAACGCTGCAGCAGTTAATGATATTGCGTCATTAGATGTTGCATTAGGAAATGACTGAGGGATCTCATGGGATTTGACGGAAAAATAGCACTAGTTACTGGTGCAAGCCGTGGTATTGGCCGTGCGATTGCAGAAGATTTAGTTGCACGCGGTGCGACAGTAATTGGTACAGCAACGAGTGAAAATGGTGCGCAAGCTATCAGCGAATATTTAGACGGTAAGGGTAAGGGTTTTGTGTTAAATGTCACAGAAAACGACTCTATCGAAAAATTTTTAGCAGATGTGCGTGCTGAATTTGGCGAAATTGATATTTTGGTCAATAATGCAGGTATTACTCGTGATAACCTGTTGATGCGCATGAAAGATGATGAGTGGCAAGATATCATTGACACTAATCTTTCATCAGTCTTCCGTCTGTCTAAAGCAGTTATGCGTGCTATGATGAAAAAACGTCATGGTCGTATAATTACCATTGGTTCTGTTGTTGGAACCATGGGTAACGCAGGACAGGCAAACTACGCGGCGGCAAAAGCGGGTGTGATTGGTTTTAGTAAATCATTAGCACGCGAAGTTGCTTCCCGTGGCATTACGGTGAATGTTGTTGCTCCAGGCTTTATCGAAACTGATATGACTAGAGCATTAACAGATGACCAAAGAGCAGGTATTTTATCTCAAGTCCCTGCTAACCGTTTAGGTGATGCCAAAGAGATTGCCAGTGCTGTAGCTTTCTTAGCTTCTGATGAAGCAAGCTATATCACGGGTGAAACATTGCATGTCAATGGTGGCATGTACATGATCTAATTATGGGGACGTCTTTATATTTGCTTTTTGCGTACAATATAATGCAAAATATAGCGAATAAAGTAGTCCACACAGTCGGGATTGGTTAGATCTTTTCCTGTATTTATAAACTAAGAAAATCATCGCGCAAGCGAGTTTTGATAGGAAATTTAATAGTATGAGCACTATCGACGAACGCGTTAAGAAAATCATTGTTGAACAACTGGGTGTTAAAGAGGAAGAAGTTGTAAATTCAGCTTCATTTGTTGATGACTTAGGCGCTGATTCTCTTGACACAGTTGAGCTGGTAATGGCTCTGGAAGAAGAATTCGATATCGAAATCCCAGACGAAGAAGCAGAAAAAATTACTACAGTTCAAGCTGCTATTGATTACGTTGAAAACGCAGGCAAATAAGCTTGCTAATCTAGGCGGTCACTCGACCGCCTATATTTTTAATCCTAAACTTTTTCCCTCCTTGGAGGATAAGCGTGTCTAAGCGTCGTGTAGTTGTGACCGGACTAGGCATGTTATCTCCTGTCGGTAATAACGCAGAAGCTTCTTGGGAAGCAGTGTGTGCCGGACAGAGTGGTATCGGCCTTATCGAAGATTTTGACACCAGTCATCATGCGACTAAATTCGCTGGATTGGTAAAAGATTTCAATCACGAAGATTATAATCTTTCGCGTAAAGACGCGCGTAAGATGGATCTTTTCATTCAATATGGTATTGCAGCTGGTGTGCAGGCCATTGCGGATTCAGGTCTTGAAGTAACAGAAGCCAATGCAAGTCGTATCGGAGCTGCTATTGGTTCTGGTATTGGTGGCTTAGGCCTTATCGAAGAAAACCATACATCTATGATGAATGGTGGCCCTCGTAAAATTAGCCCATTCTTTGTACCTTCAACCATCATTAACATGGTTGCAGGGCATTTAAGCATTATGTATGGTCTTCGTGGCCCTACAATCTCTATCGCAACAGCGTGTACTTCAGGTGTTCATAATATTGGACATGCTGCACGTATTATCGCTTATGGTGATGCAGATGCAATGCTGGCAGGCGGTGCTGAAAAAGCAACCACACCATTAGGTCTGGGTGGCTTTGGTGCTGTTCGTGCATTATCAACACGTAACGATAATCCTCAAGCGGCTAGCCGTCCATGGGATAAAGAGCGTGATGGTTTTGTATTAGGTGATGGTGCAGGCGTTCTTGTTCTTGAAGAATACGAACACGCTAAAAACCGTGGCGCTAAAATTTATGCTGAAGTAGTTGGTTTTGGTATGAGCAGCGATGCTTATCACATGACTTCACCAGCAGAAAATGGCGAAGGCGGTGCGCTGGCGATGACAAATGCACTGAAAGATGCGGGTATTGCCTCATCTGCCGTGGGTTATATCAACGCACACGGCACATCAACAAATGCAGGCGACGTTGCTGAAGCACAAGCGGTAGAAAACGTATTTGGTAAAGGCACTGATGTATTAGTTAGCTCAACAAAATCTATGACAGGTCACTTATTAGGTGCTGCGGGTGCAATTGAGTCTATCTTTACTATCCTTTCACTGCGTGATCAAATCGTACCTCCAACAATTAACCTAGATAATCAAGACGAAAATTGTCATCTTGATTTTGTTCCACATAAAGCACGTAAAGTTGAGAACATGGAATATGCTCTATGTAACTCATTCGGCTTTGGTGGTACTAATGGTTCAATTCTCTTTAAACGCGTATAAGCCGTTTTTTGTAGAAAGTTGAAAAAATACCTAAAGGCCCAGGATTATTCTGGGTCTTTTATTTTGTCCTTTTACTGCTAGTTGTTTTATCATGTACAGATTGATATCAATAACATAGATGTAAGGTGTGTTAGATGTATTGGGTAAATGGACAACAGCAAAAAAATGTAGATGCCAGTGATCGAGCAGTACAATTTGGTGATGGCTGTTTTACAACACTGGCTGTTGAACAGGGTGATCCCGTTTTATTATCTGCACACATAAACCGCTTAAAACAAGGATGTAACGCTCTCTTTTTACCCCATCCTAATTGGCATGAACTTGAAAAGCAGATCATCGATATCGCTTCTCTGGCTCAAACAAAAAGTGTTATTAAAATTATTATTAGTCGTGGTTTTGGTGGACGAGGATATTCCTCCAATGGATTTATAACACCGACGGTAATAATCTCACTGTCCTCTTATCCTACTCATTATCTCCACCAGCAAAACGAAGGTGTATCGCTTGGTATTAGCCCTGTTACCTTAGGGCAAAACCCTTTGCTGGCTGGGATCAAACATCTCAATCGTTTAGAACAAGTCCTTATCAAATATCATTTAGAAAAAACAGAATTTGATGATGTTTTAGTGTGTGATAATGAAGGATATTTAATTGAAGCTAATGCAGCGAATCTTTTTTGGCGCAAAGGAAATAGGCTTTTTACACCAGATCTGACTAATTCAGGGGTAAATGGCATTATGCGTCAATCCATTTTTCAATTAGCTGAAAAAAATCATTGGAAAATTGATATCGTGAGAGAAAAACCTGAAACACTTTATCAGGCTGATGAAATATGGTTAACAAATGCATTGATGCCAGTGATCCCCGTTTCACAAGTCACTTTTTCAGATGATAAGTGCTATCAATATCCTAGTAGGGATTATTATCATGTTGTTTTACAACACAGTTTGTCACTTAAATAGAATTTAATGAGTTATAAATGAAGATAAAAAAAATAGTATGGATAGTTTTTTTTGCCTTACTGATTAGCCTTGGTGCGATCGCATTGTATATGATGCAACATATTCGGGGGCTAGAGGAAAATATTGTTGTAAAACAAGATGAAATGCTACTGACTGTGCCAGCAGGAACAGGGCGTGTTGCTATGGAGCAACTATTAATAAAAAATAATCTGCTTAATGAAGGGGATTATTTTCAGATTTTATTAAAAGTGAAACCAGAATTAAGCCAGTTTAAAGCAGGTACTTATCGTTTAACAAAAGGGATGACATTGCATGATGTTTTACTGCTTATCAAAAGCGGTAAAGAAGCTCAGTTCTCAATCCGTTTTATTGAAGGAAGTCGCTTAAAGGATTGGCAATCTATTTTTGAGCAAGCGCCTCAACTTGCCGTTGTCGCACACACAATGGATAGTGATAAGTTACGTGAAGAAATAGGAATAAAACCAGAGATTTCTAATCTAGAAGGTTGGTTTGCACCTGATACATACCATTACACCGCTGGTACGACAGATGTCGCAATTTTAAAACGCGCCTACCAGCAAATGGAAAAAACATTAGAAGAAGAGTGGATTAAACGCGATAGTGACTTACCGTATAAATCGGCTTATGAAATGCTTATCATGGCATCAATTATTGAAAAAGAGACGGGCATTGATGCTGAAAGAACAAAAGTCGCGTCTGTTTTTGTTAATCGATTAAAAACTAACATGCGATTACAGACCGACCCAACGGTCATCTATGGTTTAGGTGATAAATATAGAGGCACGATTTATCGTAGTGATTTAAATGGTTATACACCTTATAACACGTATCAAATTGATGGCTTACCGCCAACACCAATAGCAATGCCGGGTGTCGCTTCAATTAGAGCTGCTGCACATCCAGCGGATACTCGTTATCTCTATTTTGTTGCAGATGGAACGGGTGGTCATAAATTTTCAACCACACTCAATGAACATAATAAAGCCGTCGCACAATATCGACGCTTACAACAAAGATAATTATGAACAACAGTAAATTTATTGTAATTGAAGGACTTGAAGGCGCTGGAAAAACCAGTGCTATCCAAACGGTTATTGATACCCTAAAAGACAAAGGTATCACTAACCTAGCATTTACTCGTGAACCGGGTGGCACACCGCTTGCCGAAAAATTACGTGAACTTATTAAACAAGGTATTGAGGGTGAAAAAGTCACGGATAAAGCAGAGTTATTGATGCTATACGCAGCACGAGTTCAGCTTATAGAAAACGTGATAAAACCTGCGCTTGCGGATGGTAAATGGGTTATTGGTGATAGACATGATCTCTCTTCACAAGCTTATCAAGGCGGCGGACGCGGCTTAGATAAAGATCTTATGTTGTCACTTCGTAATACGGTCCTTGGTGATTTTCGCCCTGACTTAACCTTATATCTTGATTTAGATCCTGCTATTGGCCTTGCTAGAGCGCGTGCTCGAGGTGAGCTAGACCGGATTGAAAAAGAGTCAATGGATTTCTTTTATCGTACTCGTGAACGTTATCAAGCATTAGCTAAAGATGATGACAGCATTATCACGATAGATGCCTCTCAAGAAATTGAAAAAGTACAAGCAGATATCCGTCAAACATTAATAGCGTGGCTTGTTCAACAGGAAAATAAATCACTATGAATTGGTATCCTTGGCTAAATCAGGCATATCGACAACTTATTAGCATGTATCAAGAAGGGCGTGGTCATCATGCCTTGCTTTTACATGCGATAGAAGGCATGGGAGGAGAAGCACTCTCTTATGGATTAAGTCGTTGGTTAATGTGCCAGAATAAACAGGGATTAAAAAGTTGTAATGAATGCCATAGCTGTCGATTGATGCTTGCTGAAACACACCCTGATTGGCATGTTTTACAGAGCGAGAAGGGTAAGCTTTCGATTGGTATTGAAGCAGTAAGAAAAGTCACTGAAAAGTTGGAGCATCATGCTCAGCAAAGTGGTTTTAGAGTAGTTTGGATAAAAGGCGTTGAAGCGTTAACAGAAGCGGCTGCAAATGCATTACTCAAAACGTTAGAAGAGCCGCCTAAAAACACCTATTTTTTACTGAATTGTCAGCAACCAGAAGTTTTATTAGCAACATTGCGTAGTCGTTGTTTTTATTACCATTTAGCAACGCCGGATCTTCAATACGCAACACACTGGTTACAGCAACAATTACCAAACATACCTTATGCGAATAGTGTGACAGCATTGAACTTATCGCAGAACGCTCCGATTTTGGCGCTTTCATTATTGAAAAATGAGTGGAAAGAAAGAGAGATTTTTTGCCAAACGTTATACAGCAGCATACAACAACGTGATTTATATGCATTTCTGCCACAATTAAATCAAGATAATGCCGAGCATCGCCTGTATTGGTTGTTATCACTGCTACTTGATGCATTAAAATATCAAACTAATGCACAAGCCTATTGCGTAAACCAAGATCAGCAAGCATTGATTATGGCGTTATCACAATGGCCTTCGGATATTTTATTATCCACTATTGATGGATGGAAACAGTGTCGTTATCAGTTAATGACCATTCCGGCATTAAATAGAGAATTATTACTAGCAGAACAACTGCTAGATTGGGAAAATCAGCTAACCACAAAAAATTAATTAGCTATATATTAATTATGATTTAGCTGTAATAAAAAACACCTATAAGTTGTACCAGATAAATGAGAATAAGTTATGTTTTTAGTTGATTCACACTGCCATCTCGACTGCTTAGATTATGAAAAATTACATGAAAATATTGATGATGTTGTCGAAAAAGCACAGCAGCGTGATGTTCAATATATGTTAGCAGTAGCAACCACATTACCGGGTTTTAAGAGTATGCGTGAGCTAATCGGTAAACGTGATAATATTGCCTTTTCTTGTGGGATCCATCCTTTAAATTTAGACGAAGGTCATGATGTTGAAGAATTAGCTCGTTTAGCTGCCGCTCCTGATGTTGTGGCTTTAGGCGAAACAGGGCTAGATTACTATTACCAACAAGAAAATGCGGTACTACAACGTGAAATTTTCCGTGAGCATATTCGTATTGGGCGTCAAGTTAATAAACCCGTTATTGTGCATACACGCAGTGCTCGCGAAGATACATTATCTATTTTAAAAGAAGAAAAAGTTCAAGATTGTGGCGGTGTTCTGCATTGCTTTACAGAAGATAAAGAGACTGCAACAGCATTGCTTGATCTTGGAATGTATATCTCTTTTTCTGGCATTGTGACATTTAGAAATGCTGAACAAATCAGAGAGGCTGCTCGTATCGTTCCTCTTGATAGAATTTTAGTCGAAACAGACTCTCCTTATTTAGCGCCAGTTCCTCATCGCGGGAAAGAAAATCAACCGGCTTATGTCCGTGATGTTGCAGAGTATATGGCAGTCTTAAAAGGGGTGAGTGTTGAAGAGTTAGCGCAACAAACAACGCGTAACTTTGCTAAGCTCTTTCATATTCAAAACTTACCTGCTTAATAGAATTAATCAGGAATTAAAATAAATAATAAGGTGATGGAAATGGCAAAAGAAACAATTTTCAGTAAAATTATTCGTGGTGAAATCCCAGCTAATATCGTTTTTCAAGATGATATAGTGACCGCATTTCGTGATATTTCACCTCAAGCACCCACTCATATTTTAATTATTCCCAATAAACTTATTCCTACTGTAAATGATGTTACTGCGGAAGATGAACAAGTATTAGGACACCTTTTTGTTGTTGCTGCAAAAATTGCACAACAAGAAGGTATTGCTGAAGACGGTTATCGCTTGGTGATGAACTGTAATAAACATGGTGGACAAGAAGTTTTTCATATTCATATGCATTTGCTTGGCGGAAAGCCATTAGGGCCACTATTAAGCCAATAATGGATATAATGCAAACAGCAGGATAACAGGAAGTAATACATGATAAGACAAGGTAAGGCCATTTGTTCATTACTTATCGCTGTGTTTATGACGATATTGCTCTCAGGATGTTTATCATCTCATTCAGAGAATAAACTCTATTTCAATCGTCAGCAGGCTATTATTATGGAGCCTTCGGTATTAGTTGTAGGCGTTGTTGCTGGTCAGCCAACTATTGAATACCATGCTAATGGTACAAAAGCGACAGTCATGTTATCAAATACACAACCTTACCCAGTCTCTATTCGTTATCGTTTTTATTGGTATAACGAACAAGGGCTTGAAGTTTCCCCTGCTGGAAATGTAAATGATGTGACTATTCTTGGTGATGGTGATACCGAAATTAGTGGTGATATACCAGATAAGACTATTAGTTATGTCAGAGTTTATCTCTTTACTTAGGATAAGGTAACGCGAGCATGAAAAGAGTTCTATTTGTGGCGATGTCTGTATTTTTATTAGCAGGTTGCCCATCCATGTTGCCACAACAACCGCCAGTACCTGTTGAGCCTATTGGGCCAGTTACGCCTACCGAGCCAGTAGAGCAGCCTAAACCCATAGAGCCACCGATTGAAGTTGTGCCAACACCACCTAAAATCACGAGTATTAATTGGAATGCTGCTGTCACTCCTTTAATTAGAGAAATGGCTGTTACTGGTGATTTAGAAGCGGGTAAGCTTATCGTTGTTGATAGTGTTAAAAATAATTCAGGCGGGAATATCCAAGCGGTAAATGCAACCAATACCATTATTGAATCAGTTAATAGTATTAGTGCATTGCAAACCGTGTCTTATACACAAATGGTATCAGCACGAAAAGCACTTGGTTTATCGGGTGAGGATAGTTTAGGTCTTCGTAGTGCAGCGATTGGTTTAGCCCGCTATTTAAAAGCTGATTATATTTTATTCTCAACGGTTGATGGTAAAAAAGATAACCGTGTGATCAGTATGCAGCTAATGTCAGTTTCTTCTGGTGAAATTCTTTGGAATGGACGCCATCAGGTTGAGTGATCCGCATTACTCAAGTTTACTTAATGCCTTGCAAGCGCTTTTCCCTGCAACGGCATTAAGTAAATGGAAAATTACGGCATTAGAGGGATCAGGTGGTGGTGCTTTTCGCGTGCAATGTGCAGATATAGATTGGGTTGCTCGCTATTATGGTGATGAAAAAAGGGCGCTTCATGTACATGGAAGAAAAGAATTTGCCATTTTAAAACAGCTTTCAGGATCTGATTTATCACCTAAAGTTGCCACCCATTATAAAGAGTGGTTTTTTCTTTATTGGTTACAGGGTGAACATTTAACCCACCAATCACTTTTTAGTACTTATTTAAAACCGCTGGCTGAAAAAATAGCCATGCTTCATCAACACACACCGTTAGGTTTCCCCCTCAACTTAAATCATGAGTTATTAGTTTATTGGCAGGGTATTGATAGAAAACGTTTATCTGCTAAATGGTTACGTTTACATCAACATTTTTTACACCAACCGCGATGCAATCTCATAAAATACGCGCCTGCTCACATGGATTTGCATGTTGAGAATATTCTTCTTAGTAATTCCGGTATAAAATTTATTGATTGGGAATATGCCGCAGATATTGATACAGCGGATTCGTTAATGACGTTCTTTGCAACAAATCAACTCAATGAATCGCAGCAAAATATGTTTTTAGATTATTATTGTTCGTATCATTGCCATTATGCTCAAGCCAAAGAGACGGATGTTTCTTCTGTGCGGGAGTTGAGAGAGCGTATTCTTTCAAGAGAGCCATTCATTTTTTATATGATGCTAATGTGGTATGAAGTTCGTTGGCAACAAACAAAAGATGGATCATTTTTAATAATGTCTGAACCTTTACGTCACTATTTCAGTCTGACGAATTAAAGATATTATCTTGTCACAATTACAAAGAGAGGAATGTTATGGGTCCGGTAATGCTTGATGTTGAAGGATATGAACTCGATAGTGAAGAGCGTGAAATTTTAAAACATCCTCTTGTCGGTGGATTAATCCTTTTTACCCGCAACTTCCACGATGCTGAACAATTAAATGAATTAGTTCGCCAAATTCGTGATGCATCTCATGAGCGCCTTGTGATTGCAGTAGACCAAGAAGGGGGACGAGTACAGCGTTTCCGTGATGGTTTTACACGCATACCGGCAGCTCAATCTTATGCGGCATTAAATGAAGGTTATCAAGCGAGCCATTTAGCACAAGAAGCGGGATGGTTAATGGCATCAGAAATGATAGCTATGGATATTGATATCAGTTTTGCGCCTGTACTCGACTTAGGTCATAACTGTATTGCCATTGGTGAGCGTTCTTTCCATGATTCACCTGAAGTTGCTATGACAATGGCTGAGAGTTTTATTAAAGGTATGCGCTCTGCTGGCATGAAATCAACAGGCAAACATTTCCCAGGTCATGGTGCGGTAAGAGCGGATTCTCATAAAGAAACGCCTCGTGATGATCGCTCTTTAAATGATATTCGCCAACGTGATATGTCTATTTTTAAAGATTTTATTCAACGCCAGTTATTAGATGCCATTATGCCAGCTCACGTTATTTATTCTCAGGTTGATGAGCGCCCTGCAAGTGGCTCATCGTACTGGCTGAAATCCATTTTACGTGAACAATTGGGCTTCCAAGGCGTTATCTTCTCTGATGATTTATCGATGGAAGGTGCTGCTATTATGGGAAGTTACGCAGAAAGGGCACAACGTTCACTAGATGCTGGTTGTGATATGCTTTTAGTGTGTAATAACCGAAAAGGGGCGGTGAGTGTGTTAGATAACCTGTCCTCTGTCAAAGCAGAACGCATTTCCACATTGTACCATCACCGAGGTCGTTACACATTGAGTGAGCTACAAACCTCTGATCGTTGGAAAAAAGCGAATCAGTTGCTGACCCAATTACAGGAGCAATGGCAGGAGCGAGCATGATTATATATTTACATGGTTTTGATTCCACAAGTCCTGGAAATCATGAGAAAGTTTTACAGCTACAGTTTATTGATCCTGATGTGCGTTTTTTAAGCTACAGTACGTTGCATCCTCGTCATGACATGCAACACTTACTGAAAGAAACGGATAAAGTGATTAAATCCACGAAAGAGCCCGTATTAATTTGCGGCGTAGGATTAGGTGGATATTGGGCAGAGCGTATTGGTTTCTTATGTAATATTCGTCAGGTAATGATTAACCCTAATCTTTTTCCTTACGAAAACATGACAGACAAGATCGACAGACCTGAAGAATATCTAGATATTGCAACGAAATGTATTAAAGATTTTCGTTCTAAAAACAAAGATAACGCTTTAGTGATTTTATCCCGTAATGATGAGGTTTTAGATAATCAGCGTTCTGCTGATGAATTATCGCCTTATTACTCTGTAATTTGGGATGAAGTGCAAACGCATAAATTTAAGAGCCTCTCTGAGCATCTATTTAAAATTAAAGCGTTTAATAGCAAAAACTAAGACTAAAGTCATGTGTTTAAAATGGATGGCGCTTGTTCCATCCATTTTTTTATCTAATGTAGCTAAAATGCTCATACTGTCCTTTCCACCTATCTCTTTTCAACACTTGTTTTGATCCTTTATTTTATCATTTCAATTATCACGACTGATTTTAACAGTCCTCTTTGTTCTTATTATGTTAATCCATTGTATTTATTTATAAAAACTAATGCCTCTGTATTTTTAATGGTGATTTATTCATCACTCAAAGGCAAAAAACGACTATATTCTTCAAAAAATAGATATGAATATTCAAATATTTTTGATATAAATCAACTTTGGTATGACCATCTTTCCAATTAACTTGCTTAAGAACAAAAATAACAGCCGAAACGATTTAACTGTCGTTATTTAAGTAGATTTCACTAAGGCTATTTAAATAACAACAGTAAATATCTTTATGGAGTGACGTTAAATGTCATTAAAAAAAATTGTTATTGTCGGTGGTGGTGCGGGTGGTTTAGAGCTGGCGACCAAATTAGGCAATAAATTAGGACGCAGCAAAAAAGCAGAAATTACTTTAGTGGATCGCAACAACAGCCATTTATGGAAACCTCTGCTACATGAAGTGGCAACGGGTTCTTTAGATGATGGTATTGATGCTTTAAGTTACCTAGCACACGGTTATAACCATCATTTCAATTTCCAATTAGGCTCATTAACAGGGCTTGATCGCGAACAGAAAAACATCACACTGGCTGCTATTTATAATGAAGAGCAAGAGCTACTCGTACCTGAACGCACGTTAGACTACGATATTTTAGTGATGGCATTAGGCAGTAAGTCAAACGATTTTGGTACTCCAGGCATTAAAGAAAACTGTATTTTCTTGGATAGTCCGCAGCAAGCACATCGTTTCCATAACGAAATGTTGAATTTGTTTTTAAAATACTCAGCAGATACCAATGCACAAGAAGAAAATCGTAAGGTAAATATTGCGATTGTGGGTGGTGGTGCTACGGGTGTTGAGCTTTCGGCTGAATTGCATAATGCAGTACGCCAGCTTAATAGTTATGGATTAAAAAAATTAGCGCCTTCAGCATTAAATATTACGTTGGTTGAAGCTGGAGAACGCATCTTACCTGCATTACCAGTACGTATTTCTAGTGCTGCACATCAAGAATTAACAAAATTAGGCGTGCGAGTGATGACCAAAACTATGGTCACAAGCGCAGATGACGGTGGATTAAACACCAAAGAAGGTGAGCATATCGATGCTGACTTAATGGTGTGGGCAGCAGGTATTAAAGCGCCTGATTTTATGAAAGAGATTGCTGGCCTAGAAACTAACCGTATTAATCAGTTAGTTGTTAAACCCACCTTACAAACAACCTTAGATGAGTCTATCTTTGCGATTGGTGACTGTGCATCTTGTCCACGAAAAGAAGGGGGATTTGTTCCTCCAAGAGCACAATCCGCTCATCAAATGGCAAGTCGTTGTTACAGCAATATTTTGGCAATGTTAAAAGATAAACCGCTAAAAGATTATGTGTTTACCGATCATGGTTCGCTCGTTTCACTTTCTAAGTTCAGTACTGTAGGTAGTTTGATGGGGAATTTGATGAAGGGGGACATGATGATCGAAGGACGCATTGCGCGGATTGTTTATATCTCTTTATATCGAATGCATCAGATTGCTTTGCATGGTTACATCAAAACAGGGCTTATGATGCTAGTAGGATCAATCAATCGAGTGATTAGACCTAAGCTGAAACTTCATTAATTTATCTTTTGCTTTGTAGATAAGACAAAAGTTACCTTTTTAAACCCTCATATTATATGAGGGTTTTTTATATATTTTTTCTTTTAAATTAAATAATTAAATGAGAATATCTAAACAAGGTAAATAATCTTAGCATAAAGCACTAGATGATTTATCTGTTTATATCGAAAATAACCAATAACTCTAAAGCTCAATAGAACAATGATAAATATAATTTTATTATTAAGGTTAAACTTGTAATATTAAAGATAGTATTGTTTTTATTTATTACGCTAAATTATTTAAGACTTTTCTTAAATAAAAAAATGATGTTTAATTCATTAATTCATCAAATAAAATGTTATGGTGTTTCGTAGACTTGTATTAGAAAGATAATAAGTGAAAATTATTAGAGATAAGTTTAACTTGTTATTTTTACTCGTATTTAAGTGGGTAAAATAATTTTACAGATCTTAAAATCAAATTTTATAATATGAGTTAAATATGAAATACCTCCTATTTTTAGGCGACATTTGTTAACTTGGTGTTATCATAATGCTATATTATAAATAGCATAGCAGTTTCTTTTTTTTAGCTAAATAAATTAAGATCAATCTTAATATAATGTGTAAATCTTAAGAATGTAGTCCGTATTTATTTAATTAAGTAATTAAAACAGAAATAAGTGGTGTATTTAACATGTCATAAATACGTAGTTTACTTATTATGTTAATCAGCATGGATGTTGAATTAAGCTACAGATCAGAGAGTTCATTTATTGAATACTAAATATATTAGCCAGTTAGAGTGAAACAGTGGCTTTTATTACGCATCTGTAGCAATTAAGGATAAAACAAATAAAAAGGGGTAAAAGTGGGTGTTAATGCCAGAAAGTACACACTAATAGGACTAATCATTGTATTAGCTATTCTTTCATTTATTGCATGGAGGTGGGTATTTCCCCAGCCTCAATACGCTCATGTCGTTTCGGCGACGCCCATTAAATCGACCGTTTTTGTGACAGAAGAGTATTGTCATCGAATTGGCTTACCTACCCCCTTTACACCAGAAAAATTGTCACGATTTCACCCAGCAGAGCAAGAGTGTCGAGTGTTTTATATGATTGAAGCACTTAATAACAGCAATATTGCTAATTTCCCTTATCCTCAATTTAAAGAGTGCATTCCAATTTATCGTCAAGAGCGCCGAGTTGTGGGTTATGATGTGCTTTATACTATCGGTGGAACACCGGGCAAAGTACGAACTACATTTAAACCCGGTGAAGTAATTGCATTAGATTCTGATGGTAGGCTGATTTTAGAACAAGAACCTTATTGTTCTATGAATGAAAAAGTACCTTGTCGCAAAGAATAAAGCTAATGATATAAAAAGAAAGGCGTAATGAAGTTACTTCAGTTACGCCTTTTTGTTGATCCAATAACCATTAGAGCGCGGTTATTTTATGCTCATCAAATGCACTTAACATATCATCAATAAAAGTGAGTCGTTTTTCACGCTCAGTTAAATCTGTAATAAATTTCAGTTTTGATGGGCCATCCAAGCGGAAAATTGCTGGTTGCTCTTGAAGTAAGCTGATTAAATAGCCTGGTTCGACTTTGTTTTTCTCACCAAACTCGATAAAGCCGCCTTTATCATGCGCTTCAATACGGGTGATACCTAAGTTCATCGCACTTAAGCGAATAGCGGCATTACGCAGTAGATAACGTCCGGCATCAGGCAATTTACCAAATCTATCAATTAACTCGGCTCTTAGATCATTAAGCTCTGTTAAGTCGATAGCACTAGCAATTCGTTTATAGAATGAAAGTCTGACATTTACATCAGGAATGTAATCATCAGGCAACAAGACTGGCATTCTTAATTCAATTTCAGTTTGTTGATTGGTGAGATCTTCAAGTGATGGCTCTCTACCTTCTTTCAGTGCTTCTACGGCGCTTTCTAGCAATTCCATATAAAGTGAGAAACCAACGGTATTCATTTGACCGCTCTGTTCTTCACCTAGTAATTCACCCGCACCTCGAATTTCTAAGTCATGAGTTGCTAATGCAAAACCTGCACCCAGATCTTCCAGCGAAGCAATCGCTTCTAAACGCTTATGAGCATCTTTTGTCATTGCTTTCGGATGTGGCGTCAACAAATAAGCATAAGCTTGATGATGAGAACGACCTACACGACCACGTAATTGATGTAATTGCGCTAAACCAAAATGATCTGCTCGTTCAATAATAATGGTATTTGCAGTAGGTATATCGATACCTGTTTCAATAATCGTGGTGCAAAGTAACACATTAAAACGCTGATGATGGAAATCATTCATCACACGCTCAAGTTCACGTTCCCGCATTTGCCCGTGACCAATACCAATACGCGCTTCAGGAACGAGTGTAGCGAGTCTCTCGCGGGCTTTTTCGATATTTTCAACATCGTTATACAAGTAATAAACTTGCCCGCCACGCAAGGTTTCACGCAAGATAGCTTCACGCACCACTAAATCATCATATTCACGAACGAATGTTTTCACGGATAAGCGACGCGCTGGTGGTGTTGCAATAATAGAAAGATCACGCATGCCACTCATTGCCATATTCAGTGTACGAGGAATAGGCGTTGCGGTTAGTGTTAAAATATCGACATTTGCGCGCATAGCTTTGATACGCTCTTTGTGACGAACACCAAAGCGGTGCTCTTCATCGACAATTAATAACCCTAAATCTTTCCATTGAATATTTGGTTGAAGGAGTTTGTGTGTACCAATCACAATATCAATCGTTCCTTCCGCCAGTTTTTCGGTGATTTGTTGCTGCTCTTTTGCACTACGAAAACGCGAGATCATCTCAATATTAACGGGCCAATTAGCAAAACGATCACGGAAATTATCAAAATGTTGCTGAGCTAATAAGGTGGTTGGTACTAAAATGGCGACTTGCTTATTATTGTTAACTGCAAGAAAAGCGGCGCGCATTGCAACTTCTGTTTTACCAAATCCGACATCGCCACAGACGAGTCTATCCATTGAAATAGCTTGGCACATATCGCTAAGTACCGCATTGATAGCCATTTCTTGATCAGGCGTTGTTTCAAAAGGAAAACTTTGGCGGAAAGATTGGTACTGCTCTTTGTCCATTTTAAAGGCAAAGCCTGTTTTTACTTCACGCTGAGCATAAACATCTAATAACTCGGCTGCGACATCACGTACTTTTTCAGCCGCTTTTTGACGTGCTCTTACCCATGCATCGCCACCCAATTTATGTAGTGGGGCATTTTCATCTGCACCACCAGAATAACGGCTGATTAAATGCAGTGATGAAACAGGAACATAAAGCTTGTCATTACCTGCGTAGCTTAACATTAAGTATTCAGCTTTAACTCCACCCGCTTCTAGGGTTGTCATACCTTGATAGCGACCAACACCATGCTGAAGATGAACAACAGGTTGTCCTATGCTTAATTCAGCAAGATTGCGGATTAAGGTATCCGTATTAATAGCGCGACGATTATCTTGGCGACGACGATTAACTCGCTCACCTAACATGTCACTTTCACAAATCATGGCTAACTGGCGATGACTATCAATAAAGCCATGTTCCGCAGCACCAATGATAAAGTAAAAGCCTTTCTCTTGTGCGTCAGATAATTCAATGATCTGCTTGGGTGCTATTTTTATCCGTGATAAAAGCTCTTGTACGGTTTCGCGTCGACCTTCACTTTCGACAGAGAAAATCACGCTGCCTGAAAATTGTTCTTGGAATCGGCGTAAGTTATCTAAAGGTGACTTGCTTTGAGCGTTAATCGATAAATCAGGAAGAGGTTGATAGCCTAAATTGGTCTGTCCAGCTTTTTCTGGCAACGTTTCTGTTTTAAGTTGAATACGAGGCCACTGTTTTAATTCTTTATTAAATTTATCAACATTCAGCCAAATATCATCCGGTGGTAACAATGGTCGCATAGGATCAACGCGACGACTTTCAAAACGTTGATTGATGTCTTGCCAAAATTTTTCTGCAAAATCTTGCAGATCTTGCGTCACTATCAATGTGTTTTTAGGGAAATAGGCAAATAAGTTAGATAAAGGCTGTTCAAAAAATAGGGATTGCCAATATTCAATTCCCGTTGGCAATATGTGTTTACTTACTTGCTGATAAATATGTTCAGGATCACGTCTTACATCAAACCGTTCACGCCATTGGCTACGGAATATTTCTATCGCATTTGCATCTGTTGGAAATTCATGGGCAGGCAGTAAATTAATTTGATCAACTTCTGCTAATGTCCGCTGTGTGTCGACATCAAAAGTACGCAGGCTATCTATTTCATCATCGAAAAAATCAATACGATAAGGAAATTCACTTCCCATCGGAAATAAGTCTAATAATGCACCACGCGTTGCATATTCCCCATGTTCTAAAACTTGTTCGACATGGCGATATCCCGCTTCATCTAATGTTTTACGCAAATTATCACGAGAAAGTATCTCTCCTTTTTGCATTACCAACGCATGACTTGCGAGATAATCAGTAGGGCAGACTTTCTGCATTAACGTATTGACAGGTAAGATTAAAATTCCCTTGAGAAGTGATGGAATACGGTATAGCGTAGAAAGGCGGTTTGAGATAATTTCTTGATGAGGTGAAAAACTGTCGTATGGCAGTGTTTCCCAATCCGATAATGTCTCTACTGGATAATCACAAAACTGACGGATTTCATCTTGCAAACGTAATGCATTTTGCATATCACGAGTAACAAGAACGACTAATCCAGAGTGACGTTTGATGATCTCTGCACATTCTAGAGCACAAGCGGCACCAGTCAGTTGACCTAGCTGACGAGTATCCCCTTGTTTTATAGGAAGTTGATAACGATATTCTGAGGGCATAAGCGTGTAATGTGAACTCTTTGTTGTAGTTAACTCCCAACACATCTTTAGCTTAATGGCTAAAGCTTAAACTGGCGGGCAGGTTAAGATAAAAGAAAAAACCACAGTTTGGGAATAGAGTGGTTCCATTCAGTAAGACTACCCTTTATTATCCCTGAACACTTCGCATTAGCAACAGGAACAGCACAGATTTCATGTACAATTCTGTCTCATTTTATATAGGGCTCCGTTATATGCGGGGTCGTGCGGTCGATAAGTTCGGTCGCTTCGTCTCATGGCTATCCGCTTTAGGTATTATGTTAGGTGTAGCGGCACTGATCACAGTGACTTCTGTCATGAATGGTTTTGAACGTTCATTGCAAGAAAGCATTCTTGCTTACATTCCACAAGCAATCGTGACATCACCTAACGGGCAGTTACCCCGAGATCCAAATATAGCTGAAAGATTACTAACGCGTGAAGGTATCATAAACGTTACCCCTTTAGTAGAAGGCGATGTTGTTTTGCAAAGTAAAGACAATATCAGCGTTGGTGTCATGCTGGGTATAGAAAAAGAGCAAGATGAGCCTTTAACGAAACATATTCGTTATGGCGATTTTTCTATGCTGAAAGCGGGCGATTATGGTGTGATTTTAGGAAGTGGCCTTGCTAAACAGTTAAAAGCAAAAGAGGGGGATAACATTCGCCTTATTGTGCCAAGTGTAAGCCAATTAACGCCAATGGGAAGATTACCTAGCCAACGGTTATTTACCGTTAAAGGTATTTTCCAAAGTAATGGTGATGCAGATGCTTCACAAATTTTAGTGAATCAGCAAGATGCAGCACGTTTAATGCGTTATCAGCCGGGCAATATTACCGGATGGCGTCTTTTCTTCTCTGATCCTCTCAATATCGAAAAATACAGTGCGCAGCCTTTAGATAAAAATCTAAGTTGGAGAGATTGGCGTGAACGTAAAGGTGAATTTTTCCAAGCTGTTAAAATGGAAAAAAATATGATGGGATTATTATTAAGCTTAATTATCGCAGTGGCAGCTTTTAATATTATTACCTCACTTTCTTTGTTAGTGATGGAAAAGCAAGGAGAAGTCGCTATTTTGCAAACGATGGGTTTAAAACGCTCTCAGATTATGTCCATCTTTATGCTACAAGGTGCAGGTGCAGGTATTTTAGGGGCGGTAGCTGGTGGACTTTTAGGCGCATTACTCTCAAGCCAACTAAACGTCATTATGCCAGCAGTAGGACTTATCCCCCAAGGTGTGGAATTACCCGCAACACTTGATTGGGGACGCGTCTTTATGATTGGTTTCTCCGCTATTATCATTTCCCTTTTATCCACTTTATACCCGTCTTGGCGGGCCGCGGCTATTCAGCCAGCAGAGGCGCTACGTTATGAGTAATTCTTCTTTAAATAAACAGCCAATGGCATCAGAAAAACAAATGCAAATTAACGAAGATGGCTTACTGGATTGCCACGCCCTATGTAAACAATACCAAGATGGTTCTATTTCCACACAAGTGTTGAAATCAGTCTCTTTTAAAATGGATAAGGGTGATTTTCTTGCCATAGTGGGAAGCTCAGGTTCAGGAAAAAGTACCTTATTACATTTATTGGGTGGACTCGATTCTCCAACATCAGGTGAAGTCTTTTTTAAAGGACAATCGCTTAATAAATTATCCTCTTCTGAAAAAGCGGATCTGCGTAATAGCCAATTGGGCTTTATTTATCAATTTCATCATCTATTACCTGATTTTACAGCGCTTGAAAATGTTGCTATGCCACTGATGATAGGGGGTACTAGCGCTTCAATGGCGAAAGAAAAAGCGATGTCTTTACTTGAAGCGGTTGGATTAAAAGATCGCGCTCATCACCGTCCTTCAGAGCTTTCTGGTGGTGAGAGACAACGTGTTGCGATTGCAAGAGCATTAGTAAACGATCCCGCATTAGTTCTTGCTGATGAACCGACAGGTAACCTTGATCAGAAAAATGCAGAAGGGATTTTCGAATTGTTGATTAAGTTAAACAGAGAAAAACAAACCGCTTTTCTGGTCGTCACACATGATTTATCACTGGCTGCTCGTTTTCAGCGCCAACTTGAAATGAAAGATGGTCAACTACAGTCACAAAACGCAATTTCAGGAGTGAAATAATGGCGCAATTGCCACTTGCATTAGTGACCGCATTACGTTTTTCAAGAGGACGAAAACGTGCGGGAATGGTTTCTTTAATTTCAGTTATTTCAACACTGGGCATTATGCTTGGTGTTGCTGTCTTAATCATTGGCCTAAGTGCCATGAATGGATTTGAGCGTGAATTAAAAAATCGCATTTTATCGGTGGTGCCTCATGGGCAAATTTATTCAGTAGAGCAGCCATTTGTACAATGGCAATCCGCATTACCTCGTATTGAGAATACTCAAGGTGTTGTCGCTGCTGCTCCTTATGTTTTACTCACTGGATTGTTAGAAAAGGGAACAGAGTTAAAGGCAGTGCAAGTTATGGGTGTTTCACCTGAAAAGCAAAGTGATATCAGCTTGTTACCTCGATATGTCCAAAACAATGCATGGCAAGATTTTAAGGCAGGTAAGCAACAAATTATTATCGGGCAAGGAGTTGCTGATGCACTAAAAATCAAACAGGATGATTGGCTCACCGTATTAATTCCTAATAATGATGATCCAACTAAACTTTTACAGCCTAAACGTATTCGCTTACAAGTCAGTGGCATATTTAAACTTAGTGGTATGCTCGATCATCAATTAGCGTTAATTCCTTTAGCGGATGCCCAGCAATATATGGATTATGGGCAAGGCATTACTGGGATTGAAGTAAAAACGGTAGATCCTTTTTTCGCTAATGAAATTATTCATAATGCAGGTTTAAACAGCAAAGAATATGTCTATGCAAAAAGCTGGATAAGTGACTATGGCTATATGTATAGCGATATTCAGATGATCCGTAGCATTATGTATTTATCGATGATCTTAGTGATTGGTGTCGCTTGTTTTAATATTGTCTCAACGCTGATTATGGCGGTAAGAGATAAAAGTAGTGATATCGCTATTTTACGAACATTAGGCGCACGAGATAGCCATATTCGTAATATCTTTTTATGGTACGGCTTATTATCAGGCATGATTGGCTGTATCGCTGGTGTGATATTTGGTGTATTGGTTGCTTATAATTTAACGCCATTAGTATCTGTTATTGAATCATTAACAGGACATAGTGTGTTGTCTGGCGATGTTTATTTCGTTGATTTTCTACCTTCAGAAGTTCATTTAATTGACGTTTTATCTGTATTTATTACGACTGTGATCTTAAGCCTGATTGCAAGTTGGTATCCTGCTCGCCGAGCCACTAAACTAGATCCTGCAAGAATTTTAAGTGGACAATAAGTTTATTGACATACAAAGAAGAAAAAACGCTTAAACTAGTGAAGATAAGAAACGCGATATTTAAATTTGAAAACCAAGGATTGTAATGATGAAACTTAAACTTCGTCATCGTCGGCTTAGGAAGTTTCGTAAAATTAAGAATTTACGTAGACAACATTCACGTTGTCGCTATTTTCATCTAACCCATAAAACGGAACATGAAATGAATTTACCCAAAGTTGTCGTATTAACAGGGGCTGGCATTTCGGCTGAATCAGGAATTAAAACATTCCGATCAGAAGATGGATTGTGGGAAGAGCATCGCGTTGAAGATGTTGCAACACCTGAAGGTTATCAACGCAATCCTCAATTGGTTCAGCAGTTTTACAATGAACGTCGGCACCAATTGCAACAACCTTCTATTCAGCCAAATGAAGCGCATTATGCATTAGCGAAACTAGAGCAACGTTTAGGCAAAGAGAATTTTTTGCTGGTGACTCAAAATATTGATAATTTGCATGAAAAAGCAGGTAGTAAACATATTTTGCATATGCATGGTGAATTGCTAAAAGTGCGTTGCCCTCAATCTCGCCAAGTATTTGAATGGAAAGGGGACTTAGAAACAACAGATCGTTGCCATTGTTGCCAATTCCCATCACCATTACGCCCTCATATTGTCTGGTTTGGTGAAATGCCAATTGGCATGGAAGAGATTTATCGCGCTTTGGCTGAAGCCGATATTTTTATCTCTATTGGTACATCTGGAAATGTTTATCCAGCAGCAGGTTTTGTCCATGAAGCTCGGTTAACAGGCGCTCACACTGTTGAGTTAAATCTTGAACCTAGTTTGGTTGAAAGCCAGTTTGAAGAGAAACATTATGGCCCCGCAAGTCAGGTAGTTGATGAATATGTTCATAAATTGTTTGAATTAATTAATGATCCTAAAGCTGATTTGACGCAATAATTATTTTATAGAGTTCCCTATTATTGTTCTTAGAGAGATCTTAGGGGGCAAAATGGATAAATTATTAGAACGTTTTTTTGAATATATTAATTTTGATACACAATCAAAACCATCTTCAAAAATGTCACCAAGCAGTGATGGACAATTAAAACTAGCTAAAGCATTGGCTCAAGAATTAAAAAAACTGGGTTTTTCTGATGTGACGCTCAGTGACAAGGGATGTGTAATGGCAAGTTTACCATCCAATGTATCTTGGCCAGTGCCTGTTATTGGCTTTATTTCACATCTTGATACATCTCCTGACTTTTCAGGAAAACATGTGAAACCACAAGTTCTTGAAGATTATCGTGGTGGTGATATTGCTTTAGGTATTGGTGATGAAGTGTTATCACCAGTAATGTTCCCAATCTTACATTCAATGATTGGTAAGACATTAATTACGACGGATGGCAAAACATTACTGGGTGCGGATGACAAAGCGGGTATCGCTGAAATTATTACTGCGATGGTGCGCTTAAAAGAAACGAATCGACCTCATGGGGATATTCGTATCGCTTTCACCCCTGATGAAGAAATTGGGCGTGGCGCGCATTATGTAGATTTAAAAGCATTTGGTGCAAGCTGGGCTTATACCGTTGATGGCGGTGGTGTTGGCGAACTGGAATATGAAAACTTCAACGCCGCATCCGTAAATATCAAAATTGTAGGTAACAATGTTCATCCTGGTAGTGCAAAAGGGGTGATGGTTAACGCATTAGGATTAGCAACGCGTATTCATCAAGAATTACCTGTCGATGAAACACCAGAAAATACCGACGGTTATGAAGGTTTTTACCATCTGCAAAGTATCAAAGGCTCGGTAGAAAGAGCGGAAATGCATTATATTATCCGTGATTTTAATCGTAACTTATTTGAAAAACGCAAACAGAATATGATTGCGATTGCTGAGAGAGTCGGTAAAGGTCTACATCCTGATTGCTATATTGAGCTAACGATTGATGATAGCTATTACAATATGCATGATAAAGTTGTTCAATTCCCACACGTTATTGAAATAGCCAAACAAGCAATGATTGATTGTGAAATTGAGCCAAATATCAAGCCTATTCGTGGTGGTACAGACGGTGCTCAACTTTCTTATCGTGGATTACCTTGCCCTAATATTTTTACTGGCGGTTATAATTTCCATGGTAAGCATGAATTTATCTCTTTAGAAGGTATGGAAGCAGCGGTGAGTGTGATCATGCGTATCGCTGAAATTACAGCTGAAAGAGAAAAGGCTAAAGTGATTAATTAATTGCTTATTGAGCTTAGAAGATAAAAATAATAGCCGATATTTCGGCTATTATTTTTTAGATACGCTTATTAATTACATTTTTTGGCTACATTGTTAGCTCAGATGACTTATTTACGCTCTTTATAATCTTGCTCAACAGAAGCTTTCCAATCTTCATTTAACTCTTTACCTTCAATTTTAGACTGAACAGCTTTATTAACCGACTCATAGGCATTTCCATAACCTTTGGCATCTTGAATATATTGAGTTGAGTTAGAAGATTTAATACCAATACTTTCCGCTGCACTTATCGCATCAAAATTAGCACCTAGAAAGATAAACTCCCAGCCTTTCTCTTTTTCTGCTGAGGTAATTAATGATTTTACTTTTTCTAGTGAATATTCACGGCTACTGTTTTCTTCGCCGTCAGTAATGATCACCATCATGACATTTTTATAAGGTGAATTTGGTTTATTCCCTTCTGTGATAGCATTTCCCACAGCATCTAACAGTGCAGTATTACCTGATGCAAAATAGTCGTTAGCAGTTAAATTTTCTATCTTATTAATATCAATACGGTTATGTAATTTTTTAGCCTTACTATCAAATAAAATCGTGGTGATATAGACTTTTTCCGGGCGATTTTTATTTTCAGCTAAAATGGTATTAAATCCACCAATGGTATCCTTTTCATATCCTTGCATTGAACCACTTTTATCTAATACAAAAATGATATCCGTTTGCGCTGGTGATGCTTTCATATTTGCTATTTCTACTGTTTCTGCAAATACCATAGTCGGTAAAATAAAAGCAGCGATTAAAACAATAAACTTTTTCATAGACGACTCCATTGTCGAAAAAAGAAGTAAGGCAGTAAAAATCTAATTTCATCTTAAGGAAGATTAATAAGATAAAATAGGAGAAATGGCTGAAAAATAGACAGGATTTTAATGGGTAAATTTACTTAATTAAAAATGGAATGATTTTGTAATAAAAGACTTGCATATTATTCAATATTAAACTTTTAATATAGACTTAATATTAATAACTCCTTAATAAATTGATTCCATTGAATATCTCTTATAATTACAGCGAGATGAATAAATATAATATAAGGATATTGAATGGAAACCATAACAGGAAAATTACTAACGCCAATAATAGAAGAACAACGGAACTCTTATAAAAGAGACGTGATTAAAAAATCAGATAGACAGTCATTTGTTATTATTTCTAGCTATTTTCTGATAACTTATTTAATCTCATTTTCTCTTTATGCAACAAATAGTAAGCATACGTTATTACTTTTTTTCTTACAAAGTACATTTTTTGTTTTTATTCCTTTTCTCTTTCGTAATACAAGACTACTTTTAAAAGAAGCGATAAATTATTTAATTCGTTAAGTTTTAAAATAATAGATATATAAAATATCTAATAATAAAAAAGCCCTACCATTAATATGGCAGGGCTCATTACTTATTGTTGAAAATTAGCAATAATTAATCTTCAAAATACCAATAACCTTGGTTAACTAACTGAGTTAATAAACGCACAAATTTCGGATCAGCTAATGCATCGCCCAAGTGTTGTTTATCAATATAATCATATTGGCAAAGTGCATCCACTGCTTCTATATGATCAGTATCCATCAATTGGCCATTTACAAAACAGTTATCGCCAACACGTAATGCACGAAGACCATTTAAACGATGAAGTTGCTCACCTTGTTGCAGTAAATCGTGAATTTCTGCATTTTCATATAAAGGTTCTGGAACTGCGAGATCAAGCTCATGGCGAGATTGAGAAATAAACTCACCGAACCAATGACGGAATACTTCTGGCTGCGCAAGTAAATCTTCCATCATGTCATGAAGTTTATTTAACTCTTGATGTTGCACTAATGCTGGGTTCTCACGCGGTGTTAGATCTGGGTCACTATAACGATAGCTGCCTAAATCATTTGCTAACACATAGTCAGCGAAACCACTGAAAAGTTCACGAGCATTAGGTGCTCTGAATCCGACAGAGTAGTTTAGCGACTCTTCAATCGCATAGCCTTCATGTGGGAATCCAGGTGGGATATAAAGAATATCACCCGGTTCTAATTCTTCATCAATAATTGCTTCAAAAGGATCAACTTGAAGCAGATCAGGGTGAGGGCAGTGTTGTTTCATTGGGATTTTTTCACCCACACGCCAGCGCCGACGACCTTGTCCCTGAATAATAAAGACATCATATTGATCGAGATGTGGGCCTACACCACCACCGGGAACAGAATAAGAGATCATTAAATCATCAATGCGCCAATCGGGTAACACACGAAATGGCTTCATTAATGCCGCACTAGGAAAATGCCAGTGATCGACGGCTTGTACAAGTAAAGACCAATCTTTATCACCAAGTCCTTCAAAGTGCTCAAAAGGCCCGTGTTTGACTCCCCACTGTCCGTCTTGACAGCTAACAAGACGGCTATCTACTTCATCTTCCATTGCAAGACCAGCAAGTTCGTCAGGAGATAAAGGATCAACAAAACGAGAGAAGCCGTTTTTAATTAATAAAGGGCGTTTTTGCCAATGGCTTTCGAGAAATGATTGCCAATCTAAATTAAGTTTATAGTCCATTGTGTATATCCTGAATTCGGGAAGCCTGAAGCCATAGTATAATGAATTCTAACTTCCTGCTAAACATTCCTTTGAGCAATGTGAGTAATAGCGAGTAACACGATAATAACTGAACAGATATCATACATAACGCCGTATATTTGGCGGTAATGAAAAAAAGAAAGAAGTTTCTTATCAATAATGATTATTCACGCTCAGTGGTAAGTTGCTGCTCAGCAAAGGTTACGGTGATACGAGCACCACCTAAAGGACTATCCGTAATAGTAATTTCGCCACTGTATTGTTCAATAATATCTACCGCGATAGATAAGCCTAAACCTTGCCCCGGGCGTAGTGTGTCTGCTCTAGTTCCTCGCTGGAAAATAGCTTCTCTTTTTTCAGGGCTGACACCCGGACCATCATCATCAACAATAATCATTACGCTGCTTTCATTATTGCTAACATTGATTTCAACGAATTCTAAGCAATATTTACAGGCGTTATCCAGAATATTACCCATGATTTCCATAAAGTCATTTTTCTCACCTAACCACATAATTTCAGGGGAGACATTGAGTGTTAAATCTACGCCTTTTGACTGATAAACTTTACTTAATGCACTACAAAGATTATCAAGCAATCCTGACAATGAATGGAGTTTTCGCGTGGTAATATCGTGATCACCATGAATGGATGCACGGTGTAGGTAATAACCTACTTGTTGTGAAATTCGTTCAATTTGGTCGAGCATAATTGGTTCAGCTTGCTCTATCGTCATCTGCTTACCTGAGCGTAAAGAGCGTAACGTTGATTGCAATACGGCAAGTGGCGTTTTCAAGCTGTGGGTGAGATCAGATAAACTTGTGCGATATTTACTGTAACGACTGCGTTCATTACGCAATAACACATTTAAATTTCGGACTAAGCCTTTTAGTTCGGTTGGTGGATTTTCATCCAAATCATTACGAGTCCCTTTTTCTAATGCACTGATCTGCACAATAACTTGTTTTATAGGACTTAAACTCCAATGTGCAGCCAACCAAATTAAGGGTACAACTAAAAATAGATTCGCAAGAATGATATATAAGAACCAATCCCAAACTTGACTGACTTTTTGCATACGTTGAGGAATCGGATCGATAACTGCGATTGCCATATAAGGCATATTATCAGTTGCAGGATAATGATTAATCACAACAGAGTGAGTTAAAAACTCATTATTGGAATATTCGTCAAGACGTTTGAGATAAACACGATATTGCGGTAACTGCTTTAACATTAAACGTGTTGTTTTGACATCAACAGAGATTTCAAATAGGCCTTCTTCATGGCGCCATTTATGTTTAATGCTATCAGGGATCGCTTTCGGTAAGTCAGGCGGCGTCCATAATACACTGCCTTTATCATCAAAAATAACCACCAGCGAGGTATTGTTATTATTAAGATTTGTTGGAAACTCAATATTCAGCTTGCTCTTATCCCACTGCGCTAAGCTGTAGTAAAGATTACTTTGACTACGCATCAACATAAAAGTGGTTTTATCCACGCTGACAATCGAACCGACAATAGCAACTAACCCATAAGAGAGTGTAAGTGCCAAAATAATGGCACTAGTTGCAAGTAAAAAGCGAGTTCGTAATGAGAGTGGAGAGCGCTGTTTTTTTTGCATATTAAGGTTTCATATCAAAACGGTATCCTTGTCCGCGTACTGTAACTACCACGTCATCAGGGTATTTTTCTAAGATTTTTTTACGTAGTCGGCCCATCAGTACATCAATAGTATGACTCTCTTTTAATTCAGCATCTGGATACAACTGGCGCATTAATGCATCTTTGCTAACAACTTTATTTTGATTACGCATCAATGTTTCTAAAATTGTATATTCAAATGCGGTTAACTTAATTTGTTCTCCTGAAATCATGAACTCTTTACGTGATAAATCCAATTCAAAAGGTTCGATAGCGAGAGTTTGTGATGCAATTCCCATGTTTCTTCGCATTAATGCCTGAATACGTGCAACAATTTCCTCAAAATGAAAGGGCTTTGTCACATAGTCATCAGCACCTGCATTTAATGCTGAAACTTTTTCTTGCCAACTTTCACGCGCCGTTAAGACCATGATTGGTAGGGTAATATTATTTTCTCGCCATCTACGAATAAGACTAATGCCATCTTCATCTGGCAATCCTAAATCCACAATGGCAACATCAGGTGTACCTTCTGCTATAAAATTATCTGCTTCTTTGGCATCTTCTGCTGCGTCAACCTGATGTCCAGCATCACGAAATTGCACAGATAAGTGATGGCGAAGTAAGATATTATCTTCAATAATTAAGATCCGCATTATTCCACCTTGAGTACAATCAGCAAAAATTCACTGTTGTAAAATAAATATAGGAAATGATAGTCAAACTATCATATAAAAACATGGGCTCATCATAGACAATCTATCGCTTAAAAAATACTGTATCCAGTGATGTGTTTAAGTTATAGATAGTTTTCTTTGTTTTTTGGTTATAAAAAAAGGCAGAAATTATCTGCCTTTTTAGAGAGAGAAATTAGTTTAACTTATCAACAAGTTGAGTTGCAAAACCAATATAGCTTTCAGGTTTCATTGCTTTTAAGCGTACTTTTTCATCTTCCGGTAGTTCTAAACCATCGATGAAAACGGCCATATCTTGTTCTGTGATGCGTTTACCACGAGTAAGCTCTTTCAGTTTTTCGTAAGGTTTTTCAATGCCATAACGACGCATTACAGTCTGAATCGGCTCAGCTAACACTTCCCAATTGCAGTCTAATTCTTCACGAAGATGATTTTCATTCACTTCAAGTTTATTAAGACCTTTCATGGTTGACTGATAAGCAATCAGCGCATAACCGACACCAACACCTAAATTACGCAGTACCGTTGAGTCTGTTAAATCACGTTGCCAGCGAGAAACTGGTAACTTGCTAGAAAGATGTCCCATAACTGCATTTGCTAACCCTAAGTTTCCTTCAGAGTTTTCAAAATCAATTGGGTTCACTTTGTGAGGCATAGTTGATGAGCCAATTTCGCCCGCAATCGTTTTTTGTTTAAAGTGGTTCAGTGCAACGTAACCCCAAATATCACGGTCGAAATCGATCAGGATAGTATTGAAGCGGCTAATACAATCAAAAAGCTCAGCAATATAATCGTGCGGTTCAATTTGAGTGGTGTATGGGTTCCATGTAATACCCAGTGAAGTGACAAATTCTTCACTAAATTGATGCCAGTTTACTTCAGGATATGCAGCTAAGTGAGCATTGTAGTTACCCACTGCACCGTTGATTTTACCTAAGATCTCAACTTGTGTTAGTTGACGATATTGGCGTTCCATACGGTAGGCAACGTTAGCAAACTCTTTACCAATTGTAGACGGTGTTGCAGGTTGACCATGAGTACGAGAAAGTAATGGTAAATCACGGTATTCCTGAGCCATTTTACTAATGGTGTCAATAATTTCACGCCATGCTGGTAATAAGATCTCTTGACGCGCTGTTTCCAACATAATGGCATGAGACAGGTTATTAATATCTTCAGAAGTACAAGCGAAGTGAATAAATTCAGAAACCTGATGTAAAGCAGGGATGGTCGCCACTTTTTCTTTTAAAAAATATTCTACGGCTTTTACATCATGGTTAGTGGTGCGCTCGATAGTTTTAATACGAGCTGCATCTTCTTCATTGAAGTTAGCAACAATCGCATCAAGGTAATCGTTTGCGTTTTTTTCAAAGGCTGGAACTTCTTTAATGTCGGCGCAAGATGCCAGCTTTTGCAGCCAGCGAACTTCTACCTGTACACGGAATTTCAGAAGACCGAATTCACTAAAAATAGAACGTAACGACGAAGTTTTACTACCGTAACGACCGTCAATCGGTGAAATCGCTGTCAGCGAAGATAATTCCATTGTTGGCAACTCCCAGGTTGAATTTAAAGTATTAACATTGAGCGAGAAAATCATCAGCTTGTCGTAGGATAGTCTTTTGATGTAGTAAAAAATCAAAACGACGACCACCGACTTGACGCCAGAGCACAGCACTACGAATGCCAGTTAATAATAACGCTCTAACTTTAGCTTGAATAATAGGGTTCTTTAACAGATCAATAGAGCCATGAACCTGAATGCGTGGGCCAACAGGGCTAACGGCATCAACATAAACGCCTGCAAGTGCATTAAATACACCTTCAGACATTGGTTCGAAATAACTTTTTTGGCGCTCTAATTGAGAAATTTTTTGCGATAAATGAGAGCTGTAATCATCATTTCTATTGATAAGACGCTCTAGATTGATTAGACCTTGCTGATAAGTCATCAATTCAAGCGTTAGCTTTTCTCTTCTTACCGCCTGATGAATGGCTTTCAGTGTTTGAAAACCTAATTTTAAGTGGCTGATTTGATTGCCATAAACATCTAGTGTTGAAGTTGGGTTGAGATTAAAAACGCTGTTAACCATTACTTCAACATCGTTCTCGTTCGCACTACCTTGGTAAGCAATTTGTTGAACGAGACGACTTGCTTGGCAGATACCTGCCAATGCAAGTGTTATATCACGAAAATCTTTAGCCACATCTACTCCTGAATACGTGTTTCAATGATCCCGCCACCTAAACAGACTTCGCCTTGATAAAAGACGGCTGATTGTCCCGGAGTTACAGCAGCAACAGGGTAATCAAAGCGGACTTCAATTTTATCTTCACCTAGAGGTGTTACTGTACACTCAATATCAGGTTGGCGATATCGTGTTTTAACAGTACAGCGGAAAGCTTCAGTTATAGGCTCTCTTGATACCCAATGTAACTGCTGAGCAATTAGACCGACAGACATTAATCTTGGATGTTCATGACCTTGAGCGACAACAAGAATGTTGTTCTCAACATCTTTATCAACCACATACCAAGGATCTTCTCCGCCATCTTTAGTACCACCAATACCTAAACCTTTACGCTGACCTAATGTGTGATACATCAAACCTTGGTGCTCACCAATAGTCTCACCATCAACAGTCACAATAGCGCCGGGTTTTGCAGGCAAATAGCGCGATAGGAAATCGGTAAATTTACGTTCACCGATAAAACAAATACCTGTTGAATCTTTTTTCTTTGCTGTCGCTAAATCAAGCTTTTCAGCAATTTTTCTGACTTCAGGTTTTTCCATTTCACCAACAGGGAAAAGGCTTTGTGCAATTTGTTCATGACTTAATGTGTATAAGAAATAGCTTTGGTCTTTGTTATTGTCAACACCGCGAAGTAATTGACTTTTACCATCAATATCACGACGACGAACATAGTGACCCGTTGCAATGTAATCAGCACCCAAATCTTCAGCTGCATATTCTAAAAATGCTTTAAATTTTATTTCTTTATTGCACAGAATATCTGGGTTTGGGGTACGACCAGCTTTATATTCGGATAAAAAGTGTTCAAAAACATTATCCCAATATTCAGCAGCAAAATTGATGGTATAAAGCTCAATACCAAGCTTATCACACACGGCTTGCGCATCGGCAAGATCGGTAGAGGCTGAGCAATATTCTGTATCGTCGTCTTCTTCCCAGTTCTTCATAAACAGACCAACGACCTGATATCCCTGTTCCTTAAGAAGATAGGCTGAGACGGATGAATCTACGCCACCGGACATTCCTACGATGACTTTTTTTTGGCTGTTATCTGACATGACTGGATCTCACTGCGGAAAAATAAGCGCCATACTTTACCATATCACTTACACAGACGCATCAAGTCTTACTCTGTTTTTGATGCTTTGTTTTTTCCTTTTCTATTATTTAGTTAAAGGGAGTTCCGAAGCTACTCAAGATAGAGAGGGGATAGCGTTCACCTTGTTGATAACATAACAGGCTTTCCCTCACCAGCGGTGAACGTAGTTGCTGGCTATGAATAATTTCATCAGCACTGACCCAGAGACAACAATTAATATCGCTATCTTGAGGTTGCGTTTCAAATTGCTCTTGCGCCTCAATAAGAAAAAGAAAACGTAGAAAAGGGGTTTTATCCGGCGCAATCCATTGATGTAATTTAAGAAAATGTTGAACAGGAAGTGTTAATCCTGTTTCTTCCCATAATTCACGCTGAACAGCCTGAATAAGTGTTTCATTGGCTTCAAGGTGTCCAGCTGGTTGATTCCATGTTGCTTTTCCATTGACCGTTTCTTCAACAACGAGAAATTTATTTTGTGCATGAACGATACACGCGACAGTCACATGAGGTTTAAACAAAATCAATCTCCTTCCATTCACCAGGTAATAAATTATCCAATGTAATATTTCCCATACTAAAGCGGATCAAACGCAATGTTGGATAACCAACATGAGCCGTCATTCGTCTTACTTGACGGTTTTTGCCTTCAAATAACGTTATTTTTAACCAAGTTGTCGGGATAGTTTGGCGTTCTCTAATTGGAGGGTTTCTCTCCCATAACCATTCGGGTTGCTCAACTATTTCGACTTGTGCTGGCAATGTTTTGCCATCTTTAAGCTCTAATCCATCTCGAAATTGTTGTAATGAAGCCATACTTGGAATGCCTTCAACCTGAGCATAGTAGATTTTTCCTGTTTTTTTACCCGGTTGTGTTAATTTTGCTTGTAGCTTCCCATCATTTGTTAAGACTAAAAGTCCTTCACTGTCTCTATCTAATCGTCCTGCCGCATAAATATCACGAATAGGAATAAAATCTTTTAGTGTTTTTCTGCCATTTTCATCCGTAAATTGCACAAGAACATCGAAGGGCTTGTTGAAGATAAGGACTTTACGCTCACCTCTTGGGCGCACAGGTTTTCTTTGTGCTGATGGAGTGTAGTGGTTTCTTGATTTAGCGCTATTTTTAAGTTGATTTGCCATAGTTAATTTTTGTAAAAAATGGGAGATTGATTATACCTTAAAAGAGAAGCGATTGGCGTTAGCTGAATAATCAAGTAGTATTGACAGGTCTCTTACAAAAAATTAACAAAGCGTGCGCTTACATGAAAGGAGAGGTAAATGGAAAGCAAAGTAGTTGTTCCGGCTAATGGCGCTAAAATTACACTAGATGCTAAAGGTAAGCTTGTTGTTCCAAATAATCCGGTTATCCCTTATATCGAAGGGGACGGTATCGGTATCGATGTCACGCCAGCAATGTTAAAAGTTGTTGATGCAGCAGTTGAGAAAGCTTACGGCAAAGAACGTAAGATTGAGTGGATGGAAGTCTACACTGGCGAAAAATCAACGCAGGTTTATGGTAAAGATGTTTGGCTACCAGAAGAAACCTTAGATCTTATCCGTGAATATCGTGTTTCTATTAAAGGTCCTCTTACTACCCCTGTTGGCGGTGGTATCCGTTCATTAAACGTTGCATTACGTCAACAACTAGACCTCTATATTTGCCTACGTCCAGTACGTTATTATAAAGGCACTCCAAGCCCAGTTAAACAACCTGAACTAACCGATATGGTTATCTTCCGTGAAAACTCAGAAGATATCTATGCAGGTATTGAGTGGAAAGCAGGCTCAGCAGAAGCTGATAAAGTTATTAAATTCCTGCAAAATGAAATGGGTGTAACCAAAATTCGCTTCCCACAAGATTGCGGTATTGGTATCAAACCTTGCTCAGAAGAAGGAACTAAGCGTTTAGTTCGTGCGGCGATTGAATACGCTATCGATAACGATCGTGATTCAGTTACATTGGTACACAAAGGTAATATTATGAAATTTACCGAAGGTGCCTTTAAAGACTGGGGTTATGAGTTAGCACGCGAAGAATTCGGTGGTGAATTATTAGATGGCGGTCCTTGGGTTAAAATCAAGAATCCAAAATCAGGTAAAGAGATCATCGTTAAAGATGTTATCGCAGATGCATTCTTACAACAAATCCTGTTACGCCCAGCAGAGTACGATGTAATCGCATGTATGAACCTAAATGGTGACTATATTTCTGATGCATTAGCGGCTCAAGTAGGTGGTATCGGTATTGCTCCGGGCGCAAATATTGGTGATGAGTGTGCTTTATTTGAAGCAACACACGGTACAGCACCAAAATATGCAGGCCAAGATAAAGTTAACCCAGGCTCTATCATTCTTTCCGCAGAAATGATGTTACGCCACATGGGCTGGACTGAAGCGGCTGACTTAATCATTAAAGGTATGGAAGGCGCGATTGCCGCTAAGACCGTAACTTATGATTTCGAGCGTCAGTTAGAAGGCGCTAAACTGCTGAAATGTAGCGAGTTTGGTGACGCAATTATCAAACACATGTAATTGTTGATTTGATAAATAGTTAACGGGAGCTTATTAGTTCCCGTTTTTTATTATGGGCTTTAGCCAGTTTAAGTCGCGTCAGCGTCTTAAATATAAAACCACCCGCTATGCGGGTGGGTATTAAAGGTTATACCAAGAAAAACACCTTTCCGTTACGATATAGATGTTCAAGCTAATATTCGTAACTTAAATAAGGAAAGGTGTTTATGGGCATTAAAGCACAAAGCTCAGCACA
The DNA here is from genome assembly GCF_011046025.1 of Proteus sp. ZN5. Taxonomy (GTDB): domain Bacteria; phylum Pseudomonadota; class Gammaproteobacteria; order Enterobacterales; family Enterobacteriaceae; genus Proteus. Next base: position 3,144,420 of record NZ_CP047639.1, on the reverse strand, counting down.
TACAAAGTGGCTGTGTAAATACCATATCGTCTTTTCGCCGAAATATAGACGGAAAGTGATTTTTAATAAAATTCGTTCAAGTATAGGTGAAATCCTTCGAGACCTTTGTAAATATAAAGGTGTGGAAATAATCGAAGGGCATCTTATGCCAGATCATGTTCATATGTTAGTGAGTATTCCACCGAAGATATGCGTATCAAGTTTCATGGGATATTTGAAAGGTAAAAGTTCGTTGATGATCTTTGATAGACATGCCAATCTCAAATATAAATTTGGCAACAGAAAGTTTTGGGCGGAAGGGTTCTATGTCACAACAGTTGGACTCAATGAAGCCACAATTCAAAAGTATATCAGAGAGCAAGAAAAGTCGGATTTAATCTCGGATAAATTGAGCAGTAAAGAATATGAAAACCCCTTCAAGGGGTAAGCCAAAGTAGCAAAGACACTTAGCTTGAACGAAGAGAAAGCAGCGTCATTTAGGCGCAGTCGGTAACAAGCCCTTATAGGGCAAGAGCAAACCACCCGTTTTACGGGTGGTTATGATTGTCAATCTTGAAATGGTTATCAAAAAGTTATCAAAACGAATTATCAAAACCATCTGAAATTTGAGCAATTAAATCACGATTTTTATCCAATCTTTTCCTCGATCATCATGATATTTATCTGTTTGAATTTGGTTCTTATGACCGAGTAAATCTTTAGTATTTACACCTTGTGCTCTATATAACCTTTCAGATAAAGATCGTTGTTCGTGAAATGTTGCAGGTGTTCCTTCTCCCCAATCAATATCCGTTTTATTTCTCGCCTTTTTAAACGTTGTGGTTAACGTATTTGGCGTGACTTGTTCACCATGTTTCCATTATGTCGGCAAATCATGATGAGTTGTATCGTGTTCCGAAATTATGGGAAGCCAATTATGGTAACCAAATCGAATTGTTATTTTCTTTTCTAAACCGTTCATTAGGAATGGGAGCATTGGTTTAACGTGTGTACGGCACGGGGAGTCTAAATATGAGAGATATGCAGGAAGTTTTATCGCGTTGGGGAGCGTGGTCAGCTAATGAGGGAAATAGTATCGATTACTCATCAATTGCCGCAGGTTTTAAAGGATTAATTCCAAGTTCAAGACGAAGCCGAGAGCAATGTTCAGATGATGATGGCTTAAAAATCAATAAAGCGGTATTACATTTAAAGGTAAATAATAGTTACTTGTTTCAGTTGGTTATTATGTACTATGTGAAAAATTATCCTTTACGCTCAATGGCTTCGAAACTCGGTATTTCTCATAACGAAGTGGCTAAACGATTGCAGACAGCGGAAGGATTTATTGAAGGATGTTTATCGGTTGATAACGTAAAATTAGATATGGATAAAATAATTAGAAAACACCACATTTATAGTCTTGCGTAATCACAAAGCACAATATATTGTGTTGGTGATGGTTCTGATGTTACATGGTTTATCTATTAAAAACCTCGTGAGTATAACGGGGTTGTATTTTTTATAGGTCTACTTAAGCTGATTTACCGCTAAAAAATAAAGTTTGCTATCTGAATTTTTCTATGGCTTAATAGCGTCACTGGTTTGGAAGTACAGACCTATTTATGTTAGTAAGTTTAAAGTTGTTCCCGTTTAGCGTTATCCTTGATACCTCTTCATTGTGAATTCCTTCTAATTAATTCCCATAAGTAAAAATACAAAACAAACCGCACATGCCTTATGGCAAATTAAATAAATTAAAGGAAATTCTATGTCTAATACAATGACTGGTACAGTAAAATGGTTCGATGAAGGTAAAGGTTTTGGTTTTATTACTCCAGCTGATGGCAGCAAAGATGTATTCGTACATTTCTCTGCAATCCAAAGTGATAACTTCAAAACATTAGCTGAAGGTCAACAAGTTTCATTCACCATGGAAAATGGTATGAAAGGCCCAGCAGCAGGCAACGTGGTGGCTCTCTAAAGGCGCTATTACTATTCGCCTCTATTTTAAATGCCCTTGTTGTAGCAGTTCACAATATAGAACATCACAATTTGATGTCACAGTGAACAATCCACACGGCGCAAAATGTATCTTTTGCAAAAGTGTGATGACAGCACAAATGAGTTAAGCATTAAATAGTTGAATATACAAAACCTCGCTTCGGCGGGGTTTTTTGCTATCTACAATCTTATATTGGTTAAAGATAAAAAATTTAGATTTTAGGGCTTGAAAAATACTTGCTCGTTCATATTTATATTTTGGGTAAATAAGATAGCGCCCATAATTCACTAAATACTGAAGGAGGAGTTATATGCCTAACATTAAACCTTTTTCATTATTCCCAACATTATCTGACAACTTACTTTCAAATCGTTTTGATCAGATAGATCGCCTGTTTAGTCAGTTAACAGGCAGTAAGCCAATTGCATCACCAATTCAGACCTATAACCTGAAACAGATTGATGATAACCACTATGAACTGACAGTGAGTGTGCCTGGATATCAAGAAAATGACTTATCGGTTTCATTAAAAGGAAGTCGTTTATTGATTGAAGGGAAAAAAGAAGAAAAATCAGAAGAAGACAATGATAAATGGCTCCACCGAGGCATATCTCAAGGGCAATTTACATTGCAGTTTGACCTCGGTAAAAATGTTAAAATAGATAAAGCGGATTTATCAAGTGGGCTTCTGACTATTGCTATTGAGTACGAGTTGCCTGAAGAAGAAAAACGGCAAACAATAGCGATAGAAAATAAAGATAAAAGCTAATTGGGTTAGATAACGTAAATAAGATTAAGGCTACGCATTGTGTGTAGCCTTAATTGTTTTTGTCGGGGATAATTGTGTGCACAACTGCGAAATTAGGCATAAATGATGAAGTTGACCAAAAAACAGGTTATCAATACACTGTCGCTGCCACTTATATTACCCAGCCCCCACCTGATGTTCTCGTTGTTGATAGAGGATTACGAATAATTCTAAGCACCAATAATTGGGGGCTGGCTAAGCTGTTTGACAGTGAATTACTTCCGAACCTCTTCAAGTACGATAGATTTTAGCAGAAACGGATTCGATGAATAATGCCGCAGTGAGTACTGCGACATTATGAGGTTGCCAGTTCTGCCCGTCATTTAAAACAGGGGGGAGGAAAGGAGGCTCATGAAATGTATACTCAAACAAGCTGCTCCTTGCGTCATTTCAAGCCTGAATGATTTCCTCTGAACCATGCATCTTCCTTAGTGTGTCTATGATGTGATCATATACCCTTATTCATTCAAACCGTAGGTTCGTTGGCTGCGCTCAGCCTGCAGCTTGAATTACATTGGGTATATATACCGGATTAAAATATCAATTAAGTAAGGTAAGTATTGTTATTTGAATAAATAACTTTTTTAAGATTTTTAGTATTGGAAGACATATTGAGAATAACGCAACGTACAGAAATTTAAAGGGAAATGCGAAGGTTTATCGGTGCCGGTTAAATAACCGGCACCAGGGAAATTAACGCCAGCGTTCTGTCGCCCAAGCGACCTGCTGTTGTGCGTCGTGGAAAGTCCAGGCCACGAAGCGACTGATTTTTTGCCCCTGCGCCATTTCAATGGTACGGACTTCGGCCGCACCCACCAGCTTCAACGCGCGATAAATCGAAGGCAAGGTAGTGCTTTTAGAAATCAACGAGGTGAACCACAGGCAGTTTTGCGCCAAGCTAACGCTCTCCTCTACCATTTTACGCACAAAGGCTTCTTCACCGCCTTCACACCATAGCTCTTTATTTTTGCCACCAAAGTTCTGTACCGGCGTGTCGGCTACTTCGCCTTTACCCAGTTTGTGCAGTTTGCGGCGGGTGCTGGCTTGCGCTTCCTGTTCAGAGCTGTGGAACGGTGGATTACACAGTGTGGCATCAAATTTCTCCGCCACGCCGATGATGCCGTTCAAAATACATTCGGGGTGTTTTTGTAAACGCAGGCGCACGCCGTTTCTCAGTGTCGGATTCATCTCCACGATCATTTTGGCCGAATTGAGCGATATCGGATTAATCTCCGAACCGGTAAAACGCCAGCCGTATTCACGCAGGCCAATAATCGGATAAATACAGTTGGCACCAACACCCACATCAAGGATCGCCACGCCTTTACCGCGAGGGAACTCACTGCCGTTGCTGGTCGCCAGCAGGTCGGCCAGATGGTGTAAATAGTCGGCACGCCCGGGGATCGGCGGGCACAGATAATCGGCGGGAATGTCCCAGTGTTCAATGCCATAAAAATGTTGCAGTAATGCACGGTTGAGCATTTTAACCGCCGCAGGATCGGCAAAATCTATCGAGATGTCGCCCCAAGCGTTCGGCTTGACGAACGGCTCCAGTGCAGGACAACTGGCGATCAGCGCCGGAAAATCATAGCGTGAGCGATGACGGTTACGCGGGTGCAAGCCGCTTTTTTGCTGCAGGAAGGTTTTCTTTTTTTCCACCGTGAAGGGCTCTCTTAAAGGTATTTCTGACGCGTACGATACCATATACCCTATAGCTTTCAAGTTGCAGCTAACAGCTCAGGATGAAACCGTATTAAGCCTACATTCAGAGTTTATGCCGGAATACGGCAAGGGAAGATAGACAGGGAACATACATCGGTATGTGACCCGGCTGGCTGGGGCCTACGAACCTGCAGTTTGAATGAATAAGGATATATACCATCCGTTTTAAGCAATAAATTGCCTAGATATAAGCTTCAATAAGCTGATTTGACCAAATTGAATACATTAACGCCAAACATGGAACAACTAACACAAAATGTAAATCGTCCAACTAATAATATCTGCACATAATTGGATTATATTCCATTATTAAAGTGTCCTGTTTGATTAAAGCAGAAGGTCAGAACATATCGATTTAGTGATACAAAAGTATCCTTGTAGCACATAACTAGCTCATGTTTAAACAACATCCGCTCTTGGCACTGTGCGGACTGTCTGAATAGCTTTACCCTTAAATCATAACAGTATTAGGTTGGATTCGATCATAGATATCTAAATTACAAGTATGAAAGAACTATCCAACACAAAATAAAAAAATGCCGATACGCTAGGAGTCATATCGGCATATAAAATAAACGCAAGAAGTGGTGTAAGTCATGTCGTACTAATTTGTATCAAACCTGTCAATTTGATACAAAGCTAATGATAATTATTCTCATTAATATATTCAGCACTAAATAAAATAAGGTTACTTTGTAGCCTTTCCGTCTACGCCGACCACAGAATCGACACCCACTTATACCGTTTACACAAGATCTGCGAGTCAGTACCTTATTAACTAAAATAAATTGGTAAATGTTATGTCAAAAGAGATAAGCAAATTACAGTTTAGTTTTCACTATGCCTCAGAAACAGACAGTGAAAAGAATACCTTTATCATTTTAACTGCGAATATCCATACGACTGATGGTGAAAATCAACAACTCATACAACTAATTTAGTTGCTTGCGTGATATTAGTGAGCATCATCCTGAGCAGGAGTATATCAAGGCCGAGTGTCCAAAAGTTACAACCACGCCTCGACCAGCTTGGCTTATGCAACTACCGCTTGACCTACTGACACCATTATCAGAAATTATTGGTTACTCAGAGAACGAATTGCAGAATTATAGCAAATGATTAAAGGGTTACAGGATTATGTAAGGCAGGAGTGTTTGAAATAAAAAAAGACTTAGTTATGTATTCGCAACTAAGTTAGCAACAATGACACCCGTCAGTTATTTTTTCTAGGAGTATTACTTATGGTAGTTGTGTAACTCGAAGGATATTCTGTGAAAAATTAATTGTTGAGGTCATAAACATGGGTATTCTTTCTAGAATAAGTAACTTATTGTTAGTGATTATAGGTTTGTCGATGATATCTGTTTCTTCTTATGCTGATCCAGATAACGGGCATGGAAGAGGTCAAAATAAAGGATATCAAGGAGAAAAGCCAAATAAATGGCATAATAAATCACAAAATAATCACTTTGATAATGAAACCTCCTTCTCAATTTCTTTATCTTATAATGAGGCCAGAGCAATTGCGTTGAATGGTGGATTTACTGGATATTCATCACTCCCTCCAGGTATTGCTAAAAATTTAGTAAGAGGAAAGCCATTGCCTCCTGGTATTGCGAAGAAAATGGTTCCTGAAAAAATGCTTAGCCAATTACCTTACTATCCTGGTTACGAATGGCGCATTGTTGGAAATGATTTGGTATTGATCGCATTAAGTACAGCGATAGTCACTTCAATTATTAATAATGTTTTTGATTAAAATATAGTGGGTTAAATATATTTGGCATCATTGCGAGATTTTTAATCTATAAAAATAACCCTGTGAGTTTGGGCTCTCACTAATATTACTAATATCCACTCAGCCAACCTGTTAATAATCAAAGTAATTTTTATATTTTCCTTGAATAAAAGTCCATTAAAGGATCATGGTAGATAGAATATTGCTATAAAGGCCATCAGTTAATCGCTGGTGGCTTTTTTATACACATTTCATCGCTCATTCACAGAGCAATTCGAAAACGTTGAATCCAATCACTTTGATATGAGCCTTAGAGGAAGTCAGTTATAGCTGGCTACCGATGGCATGTCTCAGAAGGGCAATTTGACCGTTGGTAATAAAAACAATGAGATGCAAAATAAAAGAGTGCGGATATTTTCGGCTAGAGGTGCTCATTTGGTCTGTATCCTCTCTAAAACTGATATTGCTAAAGCTCTTTGACGCTGGCTACTAGACTTAGTAGAGAAAGAGTCAAAACCTCAAGCAGAGCTAGCAAATCTTGATATGGATGAGCTCAAAAGCCTTACCATGGCATCAATAACACCATGAAATACAGGGGGTGAGGGGTAAAAGTTCAGGCACTTTCGCCCTGATTACCTAGGCCCTCATTTGTGTGCACACCTGCGAAATGAAAAGTTTTTTTCTGGGAGGTTCCGATGGTAGGAAGATGCCCAAAATCGACCCACTTGAAGGTGGTCACCAGTGATCCGAAAATGCCTCCACCAGAATTAATGGATTTTATGCCGATGTGGAAGAAGAAAATCATTGAAGAAGAGGTGTGGGATAACGCCACTAAGAGTGTATTAGCTAATCGATAGCCCCACATCAGTGGGGCTTAATCGTTAACCGCCGCGAGACATTTTCTCAATTTTTTTATCCGTATTGTATTGAGAAAGCGCATAAACCGACCAGATAGCCGCAGGGATCCATCCGATTAAGGTGATTTGTAGGATAAGGCAAAAAATGCCAGCAAATGGGCGGCCAATCGTGAAGAATTGTAACCAAGGTAGTAATAACGCCAGAATAAGTCTCATAAAACCCCCTCTATTATTCGAAATTTTAGTTTATCAATAATTAAATCAATAGCAAATAACAAGGAATATTACATTTATTTAGTGTGAAAGTTTGTTTTCGTGGTGCTCATACCAAGGATTGAATTTATGGCGGGAGCATTAGGTAGGTTGAATATTGATTTGACGCTAAATACGGCAAATTCCACAAGTGCAATCAACCATAGCCAGCGCCAAACAGAACAAATTAGTGAATATATCATACTTTCTAATATTGTTTATTTTACTGGTGGAGAGATAAGTAGCTATAAATCTAGTTACTTATACGTGGAAAGAAGCAGATCATGTTCGGGTATAAAAGTAAATGATGAAAGCGAAGGTGAAATAAAGGTTTGTACTAAAATTGTTCACGGTAATATTTATGAAACTGGAAATGCTGTAATTTTTAAGAAAACAAATGCTTTAGGTTTTGAGTTGATATTAGCAAAAACAGACTGATATGAAACTGAAAAAACCTCACTAAATAATGAGGTTTTTATGTGATTATTTTACAAAATAAAATTATTAAAAGCTCATTCTAAATCCTGCGGTTAAATATATTGGAGTTTCTATTTTATTACCATTTTGATAGTTTATTTCAGTATAAAAAAGAGCATCATTACCAATATTAGTTTTTAAACCAACGCCGTATTTACCAATATTTCCAGCATAATGACTATCAAATGATATGTTATTAATTTCTATTTCATTACTTTTAATAAATTCACGAGATATTGCTGCTTTTATATAAGGCTTAACATTGTGGTTTGCAATCAGTAAATTACTCTCTAATGTGGCTCCTAATTCACCTTTTAAGCTATCAGCATTGTGGATATTTACTTTCATGCCATTATCTAATATATAATTCGACTTACCAATATGAGAATAAAGGATCTGGCTATATGGTGTGAGTTTGAATTCAGATGTGAATTCAATTGGATAACCGATTTCTGTTGATGCTGTAACCGCATTTTGATTGTAATTTCCTTTAACTTTTTTCCCTTCATTCATATTAGTGTTGATTTCATTATGCAGGTGATTCATCTTAAATAAAGAATCTACATAAAAACCTGAATGATTAAGCCAAGTTAAATAGATACCACCACCATAGCTATTAATATCACCATTATTAATATTTTCGGATTTGATCTTACTCTTAGTATAAGAAGTCATTAAACCAAATAGCAATTGATCATTATTTATGGCTATTTTCTTATCTATACCAATTTGCATTCCATTTAAATTAGAATGGAATTGACTATAATCTTTATCGTTAAAATGAGAATTATCGTTTAAGTAGCGAACCCATACACCGAGATCATTATTATTTCCACGTGAGAAACCCATTCTTTGGCGTAAAGTACTCGTTTCAATACTTAATATGTGCTGTGGTGCTGAGGCCATATTAATAACGGCTTGAGCGCTATTGCTTAACATAGGTTGACTAACATTAGGTTGTTTAGAAGTATCAGGCTGTTTAGAAGTATCAGGCTGTTTAGAAGTATCAGGTTGTTTAGAAGTATCAGGCTGTTTAGAGGTATCAGGCTGTTTAGAAGTATCAGGCTGTTTAGAAGTATCAGGCTGTTTAGAAGTATCAGGTTGTTTAGAGGTATCAGGCTGTTTAGAAGTATCAGGCTGTTTAGAGGTATCAGGTTCTCCATCTCTTCCGCCCACAAGATACCACTCTGTGTGACCATCACTAGTTTTACTATTTAGCTTATACTTCCAAACACCAACTTCAACATTGCCACCTTTATTTAGCAAATTAAAATTAGCATCACCACTATTTACATAAACCAATTGAACATTTTTAGGATCAGAGATCTCTTCTCCGCTATCATTTATTTTTAATCCAAAATGCCCAGTTGCATGATCTGAAATATAAATATTATCGCTCAAACCATCGGCTAAGCGGCTACTCAAAATAAAAGTACCTTCACCAGTGAGTGTTTTTAATTCAAGTCGATTAAATTGCATGCCAGAAGCATAATGATCCATTTCAAGCTGGCTACCAGCTTGCATTTCTAAATTGTTAATATGAGTGATTAATTCTGGGCCCGGTTTTTCTGGCCTAGGGGCATCACCATCATCACCATAAATTTCGTTCCATGAAGGTACAATATATGTTTTACCTGCTAGTGTTAAATTTTCTATAAGGATTTTAGCTGAAGGAACAGGATCATTTTTGGATACATCAGTAGTTTCAGTATCAATATTATCAATATATAATTCAGCATTTTTATCTATAAATAATTTACCTATAGATGATGAACCTGCACCCATATCAATATTACTCGTGCCTGTTACTATAGTATCTTTAATAGTGGGAATACCTACACCTTTTATACTATCAATATACATACTAATATTGGCATCATCTTTAACGATTGTACCTGTTGCTAGACTATCACCATACATTCGTAATATTGCCTCATCTTCAAGAGTAATATTTTGAATCTTGTGGTTTGTATCTATATAAAGACTTGTTTTATTGCTATAAATTGAATTAGATGTAATTTCATTATTAGAGAGACGAATGTCATTTGTACTATTTTCTTTGGCATAAACTGAACTAGCTAAGAAAGATAATATACTTATAGTAATAATGTTTTTACTAAAATGTTTATTCAGAAGCATAAAAAATGACCTTTTTTATTTTTTATTGTATAAAAATTATTAAATTATTCTTAATGATCATGTTGTTTGCTTTTTTTATCAATTTAAATAACCTTAAAAAAATATATTTAGAATATAATCTCCCTTAAGATTAATTTTATTAAAGAAAAATATAATTATTTATTATATGGAATAATATATCTTAGATGAGTTATTTGGCTTATGGTGTTTTTTTATTGAAAAACACCATAAGGTAAAGATAAGAGAGTAATATAATAAATAGCTATTATGTTTTAGGTGTTCTGTATACTAAAATAGCAACAAATATAGCCCATAAGAAACTGATGACTTTAAACCATTTAGGATATTTTTTTTGTAGAGAAAACCAGCAAAAAATAAAGGGAACCCAAAAAGTGGCAAGGGCTAAAATGACAAATTTTGTTTTATAAAACCTTTTTGCTCTGAATTCTTTTTTAACTCTTTTTTCAATTTCTTTACTATTTCTTTCTACTTCAGCTCTTTCACTATTCCATGATGGATATTTATTATCTAACCAGCGAGTTATTCCAAATAATGAGGTGGTAATTCTATTCTTTGCATGTTGACTTGTGTCACCAGAATATTTAATTTCTTGAATAGTTTGAAAAAATGATACAGTAAGCCTAAGGAATTCACTATCTAATTTCTCAAAATGTAGTGGTTTATCAGAGTTAGGGTTTTTACTTTTTTTTTCTGATCTTTCAAAACAACCAATCATTGTAGAGACTTCATCGACTGCTTTATCTGTAAACTTATTAAATTCTCTTTTTTGAATTTCTTGCGGTGATGGTCCATCATCAGAAAGACTAATTCTGTATGTTGTTCCCAAACCAGGAAAAATTGAGTCTCTTTTTCTTACATTGGCTTTTACGGTTCTTTTGGGATTTAGAAACATAAATGATACCTATCTTTTTTTCTAGTTTACCGTAAATATGTTAATGTTTTTCCTAAAAATAAACAACGAACTATATCGCAAATATCCTATCAATAGGGCATTGCTACCCATCTTTAAATGATGATTTTGTAAAAGCATGTAAGTCAGACCGTTCTGTTACTGTTTTATGCCAATATTTTCTCTTTTATAAATGGGAAATTATTATGTCTACGATGAAAACAGAAGTTATTGTTATTCGTTTAACGAAAAAAGAACGTGCATTATTGGATTCAATAAAAACAGCACCACTACTTGCAGATTGGATGAAAGAATTAGCACTTGCTAAATTACAAGAGCAAGATAACTCACCTAATAAATAGTTGTTAATGCCGATAAGAAGGATTTTAGTCGGCATCATTATTTTATTATTTATACTATAAAATAAAGTGGTAACAGTAATAATGGATTATAGTTTATATATATTTAATTTTAAGGTAATAAGTATGGATACTAATAAAACTGAAAATAAAGTGGTAGGAAAGGGAATATTAATGGCATTTTGGGTGGGAGCATTGGTTGTTGCAGGGTTGCTTATTTATAATGAATTAAGCTCACATTCTAATTCAGGTGGTTGGTCAAGTTTATCCAGAGCCATAACAGCAGCTTTTATTATTTTTGGTGCGGGAATTTATTGTTTTATCTGTTTTTTTATTGCATTAAATGAATGGTTAGATAATCGTAAAAAAGAGTACGTTAATATAGTGAGAATTAAAATAGCATTAACACTGCATGGCTTGGTTTCTATTGTCGTAGGGTTACTTGCATCACCATTATTATTTAAATGATATTAGCGTAATAAAATGTTTTTGAATAATTAATTCTCATAAAATCAATTAGTTATAACTTTTAGATGTTTAAGTAAAGTTAAAGAGATTAAATTATTACAATGAAAAAAATGACATCAATAGCGATTGTTAATAAAAAAGCCCAATGTGGCGGCATTGGGCTTAGTGACTCAAATAGATGGGTATATAAAACTATTAGAGATCAGTATAAATGTAGTGAATTTTCATTTTATAAATTAACAATAAATGCTTTTTTTTTAGTAAAAAATGCTTTTGTGCTTTATGTCGTCCAGTTTTAAGGCAAATTGGCGTTTTTTCATTCTATTCAAACGAGTGAAACATCGTCGATTTACTTATTTTTTACTTTTTATTATGTGAATAGAAGAAGCCTTGTTTTTCTTTATCAATACTTGGTAGATAACCATAAGCTGATTATAATCAAGTGTTAATAAACTCTTTTTTAGAATGTTTTTTACAAAATTAAAGATACAACATGAATAAAAACAATAAATTATTTATTACTGAACAACAGAAAATAATGTGTGAAAGACATGGTGTTTTACCTCAAAAACCAGAAGAAATGGTAGCAATTGCTTTAGATAACCTAAATGGGAATCCCATTTATGGAACACGCATAAAGCGATCAGAAAGTGGTGCTATAAGTTGGTTTTTTTATTGTGAGGAATATTGCGCAAAGGACGACTTTTATCAACCATTGCATACAGAGCATTTGGAAGAATTACTACCTGAAGTAATAAATTACCTTTATCTACCTGAAGGATATAATTTTATTATCGATAGAGACGGATATGAAGATGTTTGGTTTGAAGAGATAAATGAATAAGTATTTATCATTATTTTATAATTTTTGGATTAAGTAGATTTACAGTTTTATATACCCCTACGTATTGAAATTCATAACTATACTGAGAGTGTATAATATAAAAATATTAAGTTATTTTTAAAATTAAAAATATTAATTGATATTGGTCTTGTTTTTAACATAAAGACAATGACAGGTTAATCAGTTTGGGTAAATATTATAAGAGTATTTAATTCACAATTAATAAGGAAGGTAGCTATTTATGTTTCCAGAATATCGTGATTTAATTTCAAAACTTCGTCAGACTGATCCTCATTTTCGTGCTCTTTTTGAACAACATAACGAACTTGACCATAAAATTGTTAGATTAGAGCATAAAGATAGAAGAGGATATGGTGAAGAGGTTGTTGAGCTAAAAAAACAAAAATTAAAACTGAAAGAGGAAATTCATCAAATCCTCAAAAATCCGCCGGAAGAAGAGTGAGTAATAAAAAATAATTACTCTATAAATACATAAAGATGCAGAAACCATCCAATATAAAATATGGATGGTTTTTTGTTTTTAGAAAGATAATTTATTTTTGATTATAAAACTCTATAAACTAGATGGTATTATTTATAAAGAAAAGGCTACTGATGTAGCCTTTTGACTGTCTAGGTTCTAAAAATGATAATTGAGTTACGTACTACATCAAAATTCATTTTTCCAAAATAAATCAAAATGATTTGAATTCATTTTATAAACGGCTCTAACATTATCATTAATATACTGTTTATAAATTTCATCATCAGAAAAATAAATGGATACAGCTAACTCACATTCTGATGATATTTTTCGTGGAGCATCAATAATTTTTGAGGAAAAATTATCTTGTTGAAGTTGCTGCTGAAGTTTTTTTACAGCGTATTGCTCATGAAAAAGAAATAAGTAGTTATGCGTCATTTTTACTAATTCCATTATCTTTTGCTTTATTAACAGCATAGGTGTAAACAGCAGCAACAATGACAGCAAATAATAAACCAATAATAACAACTAACTTGCCATTATCTGTAACACCAGCAGGGCTCGAAGCATAAGAGAAATTATGTGCAAACGCAGCTCCTACTAACATACCCATGACGCTTACAGCTGCATCTGAGTTACCTTGACCAGCATTAGCGAGTTGTCGTAATGGACAACCTGTAATTAATACACCACATAGACCGACAAGCGCCATAGAGAGAAAATTCCATAACCCATCATTGTGGGCGATTGGTTGATTTTCAAAACCAAGATTAAACTTACCTAAATAGATATTACCCAAAAGAACAACGAGTGTTAGTGCAATTACGCCAAACGCCATATTATAATTTCGTGACAAAAATACATGTTTGGCCATTCCAATAAAACAGAACCTTGTGCGCTGAATAATAAAACCAATAATAAGACCTGCGATGATAGACATCCACACTGGCGCATGACTTGCTCCAGGGCCTTTCACACTGGCATTGAATATATCACTATTCCATAAGAATAAAGCAAATAGGAATATACATATAGCAGGCAAAATAAAACCTTCAATAGGAGATTGGCGATAATTTCTTGGGAGAGAAAATCCTTTTTTAATAAATAAGCTTCCTATACCAATACCTATTATTAATCCAACTAATCCTATTACAGCATTTAAATCACCGGCTCCGATACGAAGTACCATTCTTAATGGGCAACCTAAAAAAACTAAACAGCCTGCCATCATTAGAAAACCTAGTGCAAAACGAATAATAGGTGCAGAACCCGCCTTTGATTGAAACTCCTTGAAGATAAGAGCAGCAGCAAAAGAACCAAGAATAAAACCGAATATTTCAGGGCGAAGATATTGAACTGTTTCAGTGTGATGTAAACCCATGCTTCCTGCGCCATCACGAATAAAGCAAGCTACACAAACACCCATATTAGGTGGATTTCCGTTAACACCAAGAAGTAACGCAATAGCACCAATAATAATTCCAGATAGGATTAAAACCCATTTTATAGACATCAAATGCCTCCGTTGACGGGGGAGTTCCCCTGACTAATAGAACCTATTAAGTACGGAGCAACTATATATAAGAATAACGTATGATTCTTTTATATAGATCACGTGAAAATTAATAAACTGAGTAAAATTAGGTTTTAAAATTTAAGAGTGTTAATTTAATTGGCAATAAGTTAATTATTATTTAAATAACTTATTGCTAATAATGAAGATGGAAGTTGATTTTTAGAAAGCGGTTTAATTAATTATTTATTTCTTTTTTCCATTTTGTATATGCATTTGTAATTATTGGTGCAATTTTGTCATAATTATCCCATGAGTTTTCAACGTAATATGAAGAAGAGAGTCCTTGAGCTAAAACACGCTCGAAATCTTCGAAATAGCTATTATTTTCTGATTCATAATAATGTTGTGTGAAAGCGTAACCTTCATCACTCAAGTCATCACTAATAAATTTTTCGTCGCAAACTTGGATAAGAAATACAAGACCATCCATTTCTCTTTTACGTACCATTTCTAACTCATCAATTGCATCTTCCCGTAGATCTTCACTTTCTAAATTATTTTCAATAATCCAAGTCAAATAGAATCCTATATGTATACCTCCATTTTCAGGAGGAAGATCATCTGGAAAATCACCATAAGCATGCCAGTCGATTCTATCAATTGCCATTTTTCTACCTGTATTATTCAGTGGTGGCCATTTTATAGAGTACTATCTATATAAACGGTAATGTTACTATAAAAAATAAATTACTAGCAGGTGATAATAACATATTAATTTAAAAGGAATAAATAAATCTATTAATCAATACTAAAAATCATAAACTAATTTCAATTATCGTATTTTGATTTTATTTATTTTAGTAATCATTATTAGATTGGAATTTGTTTTTTAATTAAGATAATGCTTATCCCTATTTTATTATTCTTTGAGATAATGCTGGCTTAAGAAAAATAATGGAAGTTACTTTCTAACTGTTAACAATACTTAAAGGATATTTATGAAAAAGCTTATTTTAGCATTGGGTTTATTATCAATTTCTTCTGTCGCTGTTTCTGCTGATTTATCTAAAGCGTGCGAAGATTACTTTAAAGAAACTGACTCTTACGTTGAGTTAATGGCAAAGAATGATGCAACTAAAGCTCAAGCTGAAGCCATGAAAGCGCAATATGCTCAAGCTAAAGAGCAATTTGCTGCATTACCTAAAGATGTTCAAGAAAGCACTTGTAAACAAGCTTTAGATTCTTTAGAACAAATGAAAAAAATGTCCGCAGCTCAATAAGAGTTATTCTGTTGCGATAAGCCTTATAACTTTAATTGTTATAGGGCTTTTTTTTGAATAAAAATAAAATTATTTTTATATTAAACAATAAAATTAAGAATTAATTAAATTTATTATTTTTTACTCTTATTATTTATTTTTATTTATTTAATGCTAAATTAAAGTGCCTTTACTAAGAAAGAGTATTAAAAATGAATGTTGTAGTTTATATCGCAACAAGCTTGGATGGTTATATTGCTGATAAACAAGGTAATATTGATTGGCTTACCGATATTGAAAATCCTGAAAATTTAGACTTTGGTTTTGCAGACTTTCTTAGTGGTATTGATGCGATTGTTATGGGAAGAACAACTTTTGAAACAATAATGGGGTTTGATATTGAATGGCCCTATGAGCAACCTGTTTTTATACTAAGTAATACGATTAAAGAACTACCAACTTCATTGCCAGATAATGTGAGTGTTTTATCTGGAAATGTCACTGAGATAATAAAAAAAATCGAAGGTGATGGCTATAACAGAGTATATGTTGATGGTGGAAAAACAGTGCAAGGCTTTATTAATGAAGGTTTTGTGGATGAACTTATAATAACTAGAATACCTATTTTATTAGGTGAGGGTACGCCATTATTTATACCAAATGATAAAAAAATAGAGTTTATTCATTATAAAACAGAAATATACTTAGATTCTTTTGTTAAATCACACTATAAAAAACTGAATTAAATTTTATTTATTCTACTCTACGGGCACCTAATTGGTGCCCTTTTTTATTTCTATATAAAAATAATTTAATATGGTTGGTTACTATATATTCCTCTTAAGCATGATTCCTATTTATTTATACTAATTATTAATAGGTGTGTTTTTGTCATTCTTATTATTTTACTTAAGATTTTATTATGCTCTGTGTTTTTGGTGCCCCTATAGGTTAAATTATTTTTTATCATCATTTTATGAGCGAATTTTTCTATTTTTATATAAATAGTGAAATTTATTTTGTTGATGAATCGATTTTATGGAATAATTATTTACTCCTATTTCTTATTGATATTTAATTTATGTATTACTTTTTATTTTTATTACTTTCTGTATTTATAATTTCTGGGTGTACTACTAATAAAACAACTCAAGCTACATTAATTAAGACACACACTGGTAATTTCACTCCTGATAATCACGAGGTAAATAATAACTTGGTTTTTATGTTGGGAAAGCAATCTCGTTTTGAAATGGAAGTTCAAGAAGAAAAACAAAGGCTTGGACAAATTTTTAAAATTGATTTAAATGAGAAAAAACCATCAATAAACAATCAGTATTTAAGCAATAATAATTCAATATTAAAGCCTATTCAAAAAATAAGCTTTACCATGCCAGTTCCTGAACCTATTTGGAATGAAAAAAAACAAACAGTTGAATTCAAATGGAAACAAAAACCACATTATACTTTTGATGCTTATTAATACTTTAATATCAATTTAAACTTTAATTTCATATGGAAAATTATGCGTATAGCAATCACTTTATTATTATCATTTCTATTACTAGGTTGTGCTACTGATAATGTTACTTTTAGTACGAGTAATTCAGGAAGTCATAGAATAAACAGTCCAGTGTGTTCTACATTAGTTTGTGGTAAGAATACTCGAACACCAGGAGAGCAAAAAGCAATTAATGAAGCTGTTCATGAACAACAGCGAGCTATTATGCGAGGAGAAAAACCTGATTTACGGATCATGGCTTCTTATTAAAAATTAATACTATTATCTACGCCAGTAATTACTACTGGCTGATAATAACTCTTTAACTTTTATTAATAATAAAATTAGCCCTATCAGTTATTTCTATTTTAGGTAACTCTATTAAATTATAATTATATTTTTTATAAACAGCTATCATAGCTAAATAGGTTTCTTTTGCCTCTTTCTCTGTTTGTTTTCTTTCTTGATCTTGAGTGTATATCTCTGGCCATGGTGGTGCTATAAACACATTTGTAGAATAACGAAATAAGGTAATTGCTTTATCAATGTGTTTGGGAATAGCTAAACCACATAGGAGTAAATATCCTGCAATATCAGGGAGCCCTCTATCATAGAAATAAAGCATTTTATTATTGCTTGCTTCATGCCATGACCGTAATTCCCAAATCAGCATTGCTTGTGCAAAAGCATTAGGATCTACCCACGGTAATGCATTTCCTTCAATAACACTTTGATCTTGGATAATGGCTCTTCCTGCTTCTAAAGAGCAAGGATAGCCTTTATTTTTAAGTTCGTTTATTAGTGTGGTTTTCCCAGAGCCAGGGCCACCAGTTAGTATAATGCGATGTGATTTTTCAGGCATAATAACTCCTATAAGCTTATATAAATAATAAAGAAAAAGAGAATGGTATACAGGGGGGATTTGAGTTGTCAGAAACTAATATACTTAAAAAATAAAGTATAAAAAAGTACATTAGCATTAAATGTTAATATAAAGAGCCAGTCGTCTTACTTTTCAAAAATTAAAAAATAGCGTAATGATTTACGCTATTTTTAGAAGAAGAGAATTAATGAATAAAGATTAAGGGATACAAGGTTCTGGTGCATAGTTACTATTTGGGAAAGGGTTTGGTAAATAACTACATTTTCTCGTTATTTTTTGTGCGCCTTCTTCTGATTCAAAAAGTGCAACACCAATTACACCTGTATTTCTTTTATCACCTTGGGCATTATAATTTACATATCCTTCCTCAGGTGTAGCAAAGCGAAAAGCGGCAACTTGTTGCTGATTTTTTCTAAAACCTTCAACAAATAGAGTCTCTCCCGGTCTTAGTAAATAACCTCTATTTTGATAAGAGCCAGCGGTTCCAGTGATAACATCTAGGCCATCAACAGTAATAACAGCTTCGTATATTAATTTATGGCTAGTGTTATGTAAGAAAATAATATAGCGCTCATTTTGTTTTCCATACAATAAATATTGATTATTTTGAGCGTGATATAATGGAATTATATTTCTGTGTTCAGTTAAGATTGATAGCTTTACTGGGCTTTCGCTAACACGCGCAATTTTTGAATAAGAACTGGAAGGTACACCACTTTGATAAAATATAGATGTTGTTTGTGAAGGTGTTTCTGATAATCGATATGCTTCAACACTTTCAGTAACAGAAGATAAATTTTCTCCCCATTTTGTTGAAAGCGTTCTATTTTCAGTTTGCTCATTAGCAACACTTGAACTAGTAGGATAGTTTCTCTCAATTGTTGTACAGCCTGGGGTTAGTATTAAAACACTACTTAGTAACGAAAGTGATGCGATTGTTTTGAATAAATTCATATTTTGCTTTCCTTAGTATTTATACGAAATTCGTTTCTAAACTTTATTAATATTAAATTAGCGTTTGTGTTTTAATTTGTCTCTCAGCTAATTCTTAGGGTGGTAATATTTAAAGAAAAATAGTCATAATTTAGGATAGTTTGAAGTCAAATATTATGAAATTGTGGACTGGAGGCAGTAAACTATGTGAAAAGTGAAGATATATTCTCGTTATTTTTAATTTTATTTTCTTCTATTTCTCCTTATTTTCTTATTTAGGCATTTTATGCCTACAACAACAATCTAATAACAATTGAAAGAAGCAGAATTTGATTCTATTATAGAACGTATATGTTTTGTTATGATCTGTATATAAGGAGTGTCGTGGGTATTGTAAAAATTTCTGATGAATTACATGAGTACTTGCGAAAAGCAAGCAATGTGATGTCTCGCTCTGTTAATGCTCAGGCAGAGTTTTGGATAAAAATTGGTATTCAAGCAGAATTAAATCCAGATAAAACGTTTCCAATGATTATCAATGAAATGCTGGAAAAAGAAGCCATCAAGCAAGAAGTAGAATAAGAGGAAAAAAGAATGGATAAAATAACGATTAAAACGGCCGATGAAATTGAGTTAATGCGTGAGTCAGGACGCTTATTAGCGAAAGTTTTTACAATGCTTGATGATTTTATTGTACCAGGTGTTTCTACATTGGAAATTAACGATAAAGTTGATAACTTTATTGTCAATGAACTTCAATCGAGACCAGCAAGTAAAGGTCAATATGGCTATGAATATGTGTTAAATACATCTATTAATGAAGTTGTTTGTCATGGCGTGCCAAAATCAGATGAGCGCTTAAAAAGTAAAGATATTATTAATGTTGATATTACATTAGAAAAAAACGGGTTTATTGCGGACTCTAGTAAAATGTATATCATGCCAGAGGCGTCTCCTATTGCGCGAAAATTAGCAAAAACAACGTATCAAGCAATGTGGGAAGGTATTAAGGAAGTAAAACCAGGTGCGACATTAGGTGATATTGGTCATGCTATTCAAAGCTTTGCACAAAGTCATGGATATAGTGTAGTGAGAGAATACTGTGGGCATGGAATAGGAAGAGAAATGCACGAGGCTCCACAAGTATTACATTATGGTATTAGAGGGCAAGGCGTTGAATTAAAAGAAGGTATGACTTTCACGATTGAACCAATGATTAATCAAGGCGGCGCTAAAATAAAAACCAAAAAAGATGGTTGGACTGTTGTGACAAGAGATAAAAAATTATCTGCTCAATCAGAACATACTATTTTAGTCACAGCAACAGGGTATGAAGTGCTCACTTTACGTCCGGAAGAAGTCTTGCCATAATTGCTACTCTCCTATATTTATAGCCATTTTAAGAAAAAATATTTTTATAATCTAAAAAATTAATTTCTAATTAAAATGGCTATTTAATATCCTTTATTTTCATTACTATCAATAAACTAAGTCCTAAGCTTAATATCTTTATAAATCTGAGTTGTAAATTATACTTTGAACACTATATTGGTATTAATACTCATTAAGTATTTAATGAGTCATCTTAAATGATTGCAGGATGCAATTATTACCCTATGGAAAAATAAGGATGTTAATATGAAAAATATTTCAAAAACTTTAGAAGAGTGGGGATCATGGGTTGCTAATGACCAAGATGCTATTAATTTATTGAATAATAATAAAAAAGAAGTTATTCCAGATCGTATAAAATTAAGAAAAAAATGCACCTGTCATAATGCTAATATTATCAACGATTTAATGAAAAAATTGATGATGCACAATAAAGAAGATTATCAGTTACTTATTAATTATTATGTTTTTGGTAAAACATTTATTCAGCTTGCAAAATATGAACAATGTTCGGATACGTATATTGGAAAAAAACTAAAAAAAGCAGAAGGTATGATTGAAGGTATGTTGATTTTCTCTGAAGTTAATTAAGACTATTAGTAAAAAGTTGAAATTGATTAAAATAATACTTTACGATCGTAAAATAGCGATTATGCTAATAACACTTAGAACAATTAAGGTATCAAAATATGATGTTTACTATAATTTTTGTACTTCAAATATTATATGTTAAATATTGTATTCCATCTGTTGTTTTAAGTATTGCTAATAGGATGTTTAGCAAATTAAATAAATTAATTTAAACCCAAGGAGTGGAATATATGTCAACTACATATCCAATTGTTTTAGTTCATGGTTTATCTGGTTTTGATGATATCGTCGGTTATCCTTATTTCTATGGTATCGCTGATGCTTTAGAAAAGGATGGCCATAAAGTCTTCACCGCATCTCTTTCTGCATTTAACTCGAACGAAGTTCGTGGCGAACAACTTTGGGAATTTGTGCAAAAAGTTCTCAAAGAAACGAAAGCAAAAAAAGTAAATTTAATCGGTCATAGCCAAGGTCCATTAGCTTGTCGTTATGTTGCTGCAAAACATGCTAAAAGCATTGCTTCTGTTACCTCTGTTAATGGGGTAAACCACGGTTCAGAGATTGCGGATCTAGTGCGACGTATTATGCGTAAAGATAGTGTGCCTGAATATATTGCTGATGCGGTAATGAAAGCGATTGGTACTATTATTTCTACATTTTCAGGTAATCGTGGTAATCCACAAGATGCCATTGCTGCATTAGAAGCATTAACAACTGAAAATGTGATGGAATTTAATAAAAAGTATCCACAAGGGCTGCCAGCCATTCGAGGTGGTGAAGGTAAAGAAATCGTAAACGGTGTTCATTACTATTCATTTGGTAGTTATATCCAAGGTTTGATTGCCGGAGAAAAAGGCAATTTATTGGATCCTACTCATGCTGCAATGCGTGTATTAAGTGCATTCTTTACTGAGCGTGAAAATGACGGTTTGGTCGGTCGTACAAGTATGCGATTAGGTAAACTGATTAAAGATGATTATGCTGAGGATCATCTGGATATGGTAAATCAGGTTGCTGGGTTGGTCGGGCGTGGTGAAGATATTGTTGCTATTTATACAAACCATGCGAATTTCTTAGCAAGTAAAAAGCTTTAATTATCTTACATACTGGTTGTGAAATAATCTAATACGAATGGCTCTAATTAATTAGAGCCATTTTTATTTTAATTATTATTGATTGATATTTTTATTAACGCTGACAGAAATGGAATAGCCTAATAAATAAAGTGCCTGTTCTAGACTATCTACTTTTGAGGTCTGATTAATTTCAAGTAGACGCTCTATTTGAGCACTCGTTAAATTCATCTTTCTTGCAAGATCAGATTTTTTTGTTTTTGTTTCTAACATCGCATTATGTAACGCAATTTTTAAGCAGCTAATAAGAGGTAAGTAGACAATGAAATCACCAGCTTGTGCTTTTGATGGTGTTGGAATAGGCAGTTTGCTCGCAACAAACTCTTCAAGACCTACATGCAAAATATCAGAGGCTTCTAGTTCAATATCATCTTCTGTATAAGCAACAGCGTGTATATTATCAAAATCACGGTAGGTGATTTCGTAAGTTTCACTTTCTTCATCAAAATGAGCGACTGCTGGATAGCTGAACATAAATAACCTTTTATAGAGTTGAAAGCCATATTTAAAATGAAATTACACAATATAATGTGTTTTCAAAATTCTTGTGTATAGTACTAAAGTGAAACTTTATTTATCTATTTGATATTAAATAGTATGTTAAAGATTAAAGCATATTTATCAAAAATTATCTTCATTTCTTGCTAATGTGAGAAAAAGTGAAGTGGATAGTATATCGCTTGTTAGTTGTTAGGTATTTTTAGGAAGGAGTTATTTATGTATCCCGTTGATTTACATGCTCATACTATTGCTAGCACACATGCTTACAGCACAGTTAGTGAATATTTCCAACAAGCTAAAAAGCAGGGAATTCAATTATTTGCAATTACTGATCATGGCCCAGATATGGATGATGCACCTCATGAATGGCATTTTTCTAACTTACCGGTGATCCCTCGTATTATTGATGGTGTTGGTATTCTTTATGGTATAGAAGCGAATATTAAAAATATTAAAGGTGAAACAGATTGCAGTGAGAAAATGAGCAAGAAATTAGATATTGTGCTTGCTGGTTTTCATGATCCTGTAATGAGCTCATTAGGCCTTGTTGATAATACAAAAGCATTAATTGCAACAATAGCAAGTGGCTGTATTCAAATGGTTACGCATCCGGGGAATCCAAAATATCCAATAGATATTGCTGAAGTTGCAAAAGCAGCTGCCACTTACAACGTTGCTTTAGAAATGAATAACTCATCATTTATTCATTCTAGAGTAGGAAGTGAAAAAAACTGCATAGAAATAGCGAAAGCAGTGCGTGATGCTGGAGGATTAATTGCATTGGGTTCTGACTCACATATAGCTTCTTCACTAGGAAATTTTGATCGAGTATTAGAAGTATTAGCCCAAATAGACTTTCCACATGAGCGTATACTGAATGTAACTCCAAGAAGAGTGTTAGATTTTCTAAAATCACATGGTAAAAAAGAGATCCCTGAATTTAGCCATTTTTAGTATTGGTCTAAATCAGTAATAAGAAAGCTATCCTAAGATTAAGATAGCTTTATGCTGTAGGTAGATTTAATACTTACTGATGAAAAACAGTTAATTCTTGTTTTAATCTATCTGATTGTGTTTGCAAAGAATCTAATGAACTGACTAATTCTCGTGTCATTGTTGAGTTAGCTTGTGTTGTTTGATCTAATTGATTTATTGCATCTTCAATTTGGGCAATACCATTACTTTGTTCATTTGTAGAAATAGAAATATCGTGGATCATTTCATTAATATTTTCAGTATGTTTAGAAATGTCTACCATATTATCGTTTGCGTCAGCGGCTAGTTGAAAACACTGATTTATTTTTTTACTTGAATTAGCGACAAGTATTTTTATCTCTTTTGATGCTAAGTTACAGCTAATGGATAATTCTCTTACTTCTTTAGCTACGACAGCAAAACCTTTTCCGTGTTCACCCACTCTTGCCGCTTCTACGGCAGCATTTAAAGCCAATAAATTTGTTTGGAAGGCGATATTGTCAATCGTAGAGGTAATATCGTTAATTTGTTCAGAGAACGTGACAACTTCATGCATATTTTCAACAACGTTAGCGAGCATTTCATTACTTTGATGGATCATCGTATCTGTTTTTGTTACTAACTCACATGATGTTTGTGTATTTTCTGCATGTTGTTTTGATGTCACACTTAATTGTCGTATTCCTGCTGAGGTTTCAAGCACAGCCGCTGATTGTTGTTCAACACGAATGGCAAGATTATTGTTCATAACAGCAATATCACTTAGTTCGGAATTAATAAGACCGGAGCTGTGATTGATGTTATTTACGATCCGTTTTATCTGGTCTCGCATTTTTTGAATATTAGTAGTGAGAATATTTATTTCAAATAGGCCTTTTGTGGTGACATCGGTCGCTAATTCTCCATTACTAATATCTTCGATATTTTTCATTATCGCGTTTAAAGGTGAAATAAAGTTTTTTCGTAGTACAACCTGAACTAAGAAAGAAAAAATAACAATTAATATTGAAATGACAATTAAGCTATAAATAATTTTATCGTACAGTAACTCGCCTTCACCCAATGAAGCTGTGTAATAATTTTCTAGCTGTTGATGATAGTTAGTATAGGCTTGTTCAAAATTGTCTTGATAGGTTTGTGTTGGTTGATTTAAGTATTCGTATGTTTTGCCTTGTTCTAGAAAGGCTAAAAATTCAATTAATGCTGCATTAAGCTCAGTATATTTCTGCTCTAATTGTTGTATATAAGTTTGATTTTCAACATTATGAGGAAAACCCTTGAAACTTTCCCACCCATTTTCAACGAGCTGAAGTTTTTCTTTAGCTTGTTGTAATAATGAAGAGATATCTGTATTTGCGGTGGCCATTTTATTAATAATTAATAAGTGGCGTGAACTGGCTCTATTTAGGGTATTACGCGTTTGTAAGAGATTTTCCCAAGTATTATTCAATAGCGATTGTTCATGGTAGATATTGTTTAGCGTGTTTAAGTTTCTCTTGTAATCATTGACTGAAGAGAGGAATAAAACACAAGCTAGACCAAGAAGTAAGATTAAAGAGCCTGTAATAAGCCAAACTAAAGTGGTTGTTTTTAAACTCAACATAGTAAAAGAGACGTTTGGCAAATAACGTTGTTTGAAGTTCTTAAACATGTAATGTTATTTCCTTTTTCATAAAAATATAACTGTGTAGTTTATTGATTTTTAAGTTTTATTTTTACTTCCTGTAATTGGTATAGACAAAGAATTAAGAAAAAAATAAAAATATTTTTTTAGGTCACTCTTTGATTTAATGCCATATATCCTTTTGATTTTTTCAAATACTAAAAAATAGTATCGGCATTTTATAAATATTCTTTATGCTTATTTATTGTTCTAATTAATAAATTTATTAAATGTATCGATTGGTTTTATAACACTTTGATTTTTAATTAATTTATCTTAAATATTAAAAGTTAACGATAAATGATAAAAATGAGATAAAAGATATTATCTCAATAAAAAAGTTTTAACCTGTTGATTTGTTATTAATTTTATGTGACTGATTAGTTTGTTTTTAAACACTTAGATTTAAATAGTGTGAGTGTTTCTATTTATAAAATAAAAAAGTAATAATGATTAAAATAGCAATAAATTAAATTATTTTTTATTGGTTTAAAAGAATAAGTAAGAGAAACTAACCTTAAAAAGGGAGGTAAAAAGATCACCTTAGAGAAAAAGTAAGAAAACAGACGAAATCACTATAAACGGAAGGTATATTACCCTCCCGTTTATAAATAGAGCTTACATTAATGATGACCCTAATAATGTATGAAAATTGGATGCAAAATAAGTGGTTAAAGCGAAATCCCTGAGAAAGACATAAAACCAAGAGACATTAATCCTACCGTGATAAATGTGATCCCTAGTCCTCTCAATCCTTTGGGGATATCTGAATATTTCATTTTTTCTCGTAAACCAGAGAGCGCGATAATTGCAAGTAACCAACCTATACCACACCCAGCACCATATATTACAGATTCAGTAAATGTGTAATCACGTTCAACCATAAAAATGGTGGCACCAAAAATAGCGCAATGAATAGTCAATAAAGGCAAAAAGATCCCTAAAGAATGATAAAGTGAAGGCATAAATTTATCTAAAAACATTTCTAAAATTTGAACTAATGCCGCTAAAACACCAATAAAAGTGATATATCTAAGAAAGCTAAGATCAATACCTTCGACTACCGCATCCTTCTTTAGAATGAAATGATAGATTAAGTTATTGATAGGTGTAGCAATAATAAGTAAGGCAGTAACAGTAAGACCTAGTTTTAATGAGGTTTTTACTTCTTTAGAGACAGCAAGAAAAGTACACATTCCTAAAAAGAAACTTAATGCCATATTCTCAACAAAAGTCGCCTTAATAAAGATATTAAGGTAATTTTCAAGCATAAACCCTCCTATTAATATATTTTTTTGCTAATTCTAGTAAAAACAAGGTATTAATATAAGTGGAATTACAATAATATCTTTAAAATTAGATCTAAATGGCATTTTTTGACTAAGAAAGTGCTTTATTTGAGGTGCGGGAAATAAAATTCTCAGATAAATATAATAAATACGGAACTCAAATAAATTTTCTATTCAACTCACCATTTTTTACTTTTTAGTGGATGAGGTAAAACTGAGTTAGAAATGACAAAGCACCAACATCTATTGATAGAATATCGGTGCTCTGATTTGAGAATTTCGATAATTTTTATGAAGATATCTACTAAATAAAATTGTTTATGATTTGAGGTTATTTAACATTAGTGTTTTATAATTATTTTTCTCAAGATTTTTTTCTGTAAAACCAAATTTTTCGGCTAAGTGTCTTAGTTGGTCAGTGTAGAGCAAGAGTTTGCTTTGATCGTCTGTCATGATAGCAAACTCAGCAAATGAGCCTAGTTTATCTAATTTATCGATAGTGATATGAAACTTATCTAGAAAATAGATTTCTCTTGATTTTGTATAATTGAGAATACAATGGTAACCAAGCGTTGCGAACATAGAGACCGTTTTTTCTGCATCTTCAATACGAACAGCCTCACATTGTGATAAATCAGGGCCTTTAACGATAAGAAGGTTTATTCCAGCGGGGAGCATTCGTCTTACACATAAACTGATAGTAGAAGCTGAAAATTCAGTATTATCATGCTCCATATACCAATCAGTTTCTTGATTCTCAGGCGTAAATAATATGGCTCCTGATTTTTTTAATTCGTTAATAAATTTTTGTGGATTTTGAAGGTGGTATTTCAGTTCGGCTTCAAATTTACCTTGAAAGTGATCAGACATACGTTTTCCCTAATTTAGTGTTAATGCATTATAGCATTAGCAAAGTATCCTTCTGAGGCAAAAACGAACTTTTGGTGTTATTTCATTATTTTCTATTAAAAAAATTATTATGGAGAATTATATGGAAATGTTTAAATAGAGTAATGGATAGAGTGTCTATGAAATAAGGAGAAGGAGGGATCGTGTTATTAGTAAAGAAAAGAATAAGAGAAAATAAAAGGGGCCATAGCCCCCTTTATTTTTACAGAACACCTTCAAACGGGTTCCAGCTTTGATCATTTTTGGTTTCTTTCAAGTAATAAGCATAGTTGGCTGTTATAGCCCATAAAACGTTAATTGCGATACCTACAGCATTGATAACACCGTTATTTACAGGTAAAAAACCAATAATAATAAAAATAGCAATATTAATAGCAAATAATGTTAATGCCTTGCGCCATAAACCTAAAATAAGAAAGTAAATAAAACCAAAGAAAAATGCCCAGATATTCATTCCGATAAGAATACGCTTACCAAAAGAAAGAGCCTTATAAGCAGATTTATATTCTGATGTTTTAGGTGAGCCATATTGATCAAAAAATGAAAAACGTTCTTGCCATTTTTCGGAAATTTCTTTATTCATTTTAATTCCTTTTACCCTGTTGATTAAATTTTGTCTTAATAGGAAAAGTATCTTTACATAATTTAACATTATGAACAATATAAATTTATTAAGAAATGATTAATATAAAGGGGTATATAAAAAGCATTAAAGTAAATGTATTTTTAATCATTTTTTAATAATTATCTTATTGCTTCAGAGCATATTTTTAATCACTACTCTTAAAAATAGGAGCAATAAAATAAAATATTATTTTGAATGGATTTTATGGTGAAAAGAATAAGAAATCTGGTTTATGACGAATACCAGATTTCTTATAAAAGCGGGGAGTGGCTGATTAACGCACGACTAATACAGATGATTCTGCGTAACTGACCACGGAAGATGCGGTAGAACCTAGAAGATAAGTTTTCATACCAGGATTACGAGAACCAATGACAATCAGCTCTGCTTGAATTTTTTTTGCAGTTTCTAAAATTTTATCGCGGGGATTACCTATAGACACATAAAATTGAGCTGTACTATTGGGAATATCAATATGCGATAAATTTTCTTTTAGTGTGGATAATGCAATTTCAATACGTTGTTTGTCACTAGCTAGCCTATCTTGGCCTGCGAATGCAAATCCGACAAAAGACTCATAACTTGGAATGACTGATAAAAAATGAATATTCAATTTGTCAGCGACAGACAATGCTTTTAGATGAGACACAACCTTGTCCAATAAACCAAGCTCTGTAAAATCAACGGGTACTAACACTGTTTTTGTCATAGTGGCTCCTAATTAACCTTTTATTATGATTAGGGCTTTATATTAATTTTTTGTGCATACAAATATGAGTTACCTACTAATCTTATCAGTCAAAATGAAAAACTGTACAAAAATTGAAATTATTTTTATTTTTTGAGAGTTATGTATTTTTTATATGAAAAAAAATGAAAAAATGGCTATCTGAACCAATAAATGTGTAGAAATATCAAATAGAAATTATAAAAAATTGAAATGATAAAAGTAATAAAAGGATACTTTATTTTCTAATAATTATTATGGATATCACTTTGCATATATTTGTTGATATAAGGTAAAGGTTATTATTGAATCTTCTTTAATGGATAAAATATATTTTTTATTTAATGTTAATTCCGAAGCGCTGGATCCTAAAGAAAAAATTAATAAATATGAAAGCTAAAGTAAAAATTCAAGGGTGAATATTATGTTGTTATATTTCAATTAATTACATCATTTTATGATAATGATTAAATATATGTTCACTCTTAATGATAATAAGTACTATTTAACATTAAAATAGAGGAGGAGGCATATTACAAATGAGATTGGTTTTTATTTTTATTACAGCTATTTTTTTGAAAAAATAAACAAAAACCATATTTAAATAGCTATATTTTTATTTTTAAGTGTGCATAATACCCATAATGTTAATTTTCATCGCAAAGGACGTAAAATATGTTACATCAAGATATGATCAATAAATTGAATGAACAGCTAAATTTAGAGTTTTATTCTGCAAACCTTTATTTGCAAATGAGTGCTTGGTGCGATGATAAAGGATTTGATGGTGCAGCTAAATTTTTAAAAGCACATTCTCGTGAAGAAATGGAACATATGCACCGTTTATTTGATTACTTAAGTGATACAGGTGCAATGCCTTTACTTGGTGCTATCGAAGCTCCACCAGCTGAGTTCTCATCATTATCTGAATTGTTCGATAAAACTTACGAACATGAAAAACATATTACATCTGAGATTAATAAATTAGCGCATGTTGCAATGACGACTCAGGATTATTCAACGTTTAATTTCTTACAATGGTATGTTGCAGAACAGCATGAAGAAGAAAAATTATTCAAATCAATCCTAGATAAATTAGCAATGGTTGGTGACAGTGGTAAGGCTTTATTCTTGTTAGATAAAGATCTGAATACATTATCAACATCTGCACATGTTTAATTAGTAATAAAGCTTTAGATAACTTAAGTTAAGAAATGAATTATTGCGCTCTGCTATAAATGAATAGCAGGGCGTTTTTTATTCTTTTGTATCACCTCTATTCTTATTCCTATTTTTTATCTCTTCCCCACTTTCTTTTGCGTATTTTTTATCCTAAAAATTCTTTTTGATTGTTATTTATACAGGATGTTTATTTTACTTTTAGTTGTATTCGGTTATGTATTGAACTGTTTAGACTGTCAATATGGGTATTATATTTTTTCGAAGTGTAAAAATGGGTGATATTTGAAACAGAAACTGGTCTAAATAACATATATTTTGAGTGCTAGTTCACAACCTTTTATTTCTAATATCAAGAAGCGAAGATCTTGACGTAAATTTGCTATAAAATATTTTCATAAATAAAAAAATCACCTGTAATTTAAGAGGTTATTATGTCATTAAATACACTTAAGACATCTTGGGGTAAATTATCGGCTATTGCTGTTTTATTCCTTGGTATGTCATATCAACAAGCATTAGCACACGCACACTTAAAATCACAGTTACCTGCGGAAGGTGCTGCTATTGAACAAGCGCAAGCACCTAAGGTTATTACGCTAGACTTCTCTGAAGGCATTGAATTAGCCTTTAGTAAAATCAAAGTCACTAATAGTGATGGTAAAGAAATTACCGTAGGAAAATTAAGTTTAGACCCTGTTAACAATACTAAATTGTTATTGCCTTTAGAAAGTGATTTAGCAGAAGGCAGCTATTTAGTTAATTGGAACGTTGTTTCTGTTGATGGGCACAAGACAAAAGGTTCTTATCAATTTAGTGTAAAATAATGACACCTGAAGACGTTTATATTTTATGCCGTTTTTTCCATTTCGTGGCAGTCATGTTTATGTTCGGACTGAGCTTCTCGGCTGCCATTCTTGCAAAAGAGAAGTTCATTCCTCTTATTCAAGTTCGTTTGCGTCCTGCATTAGCCATTAGTACTGTCACTGTCTTTATTACGACTTATCTATGGATGGCTGTACAATCCGGAATTATGGGTGATGGATGGGAGGATGCTTGGTCATATGAAATATGGAAAGCAGTATTAGGTACTTCATTTGGTCAAGTTTGGCAATGGCAATTAGTTTTGGCAACTATTGCGTTAGCTGTTTTATTTATACACCAACGCTATATTCGTAACTTCTCTCTATTAATTGTTGCTTCAATTATGTTGATCTTACACGCATCTATTGGTCATGGTGCAATGTTTACAGGATCAGAAGCAATATTTTATAAAGTTAATCAAAGTATTCATCTTATTAGTGCCGCATATTGGTTTGGTGGTCTATGGCCATTTGTCGCTTGTTTGCAGTTTTTACGGAATAAAGACGAGCTTGCAGATGGGATGATCAAACCTATCATTGGTACAATGAAGCGATTTTCACTTTTTGGTCATATTGCCGTTTTATTGGTTACTATTACGGGGATTATTAGTGCCGTAATGTTAATTCCAGAATGGCCGGCAGTACAATTATCATCTGAATATCAAAGTATGTTATGGCTTAAAATTAGCTTAGTGGTGTTAATGCTCACTCTAGCCGTAATCAATCGTTATGTCTTAGTTCCTCATATCCGTAAGAAAAATAATTTTCAATGGTTACTAGTGAATAGTTGGCTTGAACTATTACTTGGAACAATGGTTATTTTTACTGTCGCCATCTTTGCGATTAACTCACCTATATAGATTGTTATATAATCGAAAAAACCTAATTTCTTAAGTGAGATATCCACATGAAACGTTTTATATTAGCGGGAATGTTAATGCTATTTTCTTTTCAAGCATTCTCGGCAGCACCTATTTCAACGGTCAGTAAGCTTCAATTTGGTGACGATTGGCCATTTACACGAGAAGAGGTGATGCTTAATTGTCGTGCTGATGGCGCTTGGTTTGTGATTAATCCAGCAACACTGATGCAGTATCCACTTAATGAAATTGCAATGAAACAAATGGAAAGTGGAAAAGTGAAAGCACAGTTAATTGATGTTATTTTACTGCCGGATCCAAATGTCCCTGAAAAGAAAAAATCAGTAGAAGTGATACAGAATGCGATTAAGTCGCTCTGCGAGAAAAATTAATCAAGTGATTAATAATATGGCTAAGAATTTTTTATTTTTATCGCGTTGATTTAAATGATAAAAATTTAGAGCGATGATTTTTTGAATAGGAAATAGTGTGCTACTAGGTTGTTTACTGGATCTTTACATATTGTTAGCTAATATTTAACAGTAGGTTGTGAGAAAGAAAAGTCTGAGTTAGTCCTCAATTTTTGTTTATGCAGTAATCAGTAATTACTTTTTAGCGCACGGCTCGCAATGAGCCATTTCCCTAAGCCAGATAAATGATTTATCTGGCTTTTTTTATTATGGGCTTTAGCCAGTTTAAGTCGCGTCAGCGTCTTAAATATAAAACCACCCGCTATGCGGGTGGGTATTAAAGGTTATACCAAGAAAAACACCTTTCCGTTACGATATAGATGTTCAAGCTAATATTCGTAACTTAAATAAGGAAAGGTGTTTATGGGCATTAAAGCACAAAGCTCAGCACATACAAAGTGGCTGTGTAAATACCATATCGTCTTTTCGCCGAAATATAGACGGAAAGTGATTTTTAATAAAATTCGTTCAAGTATAGGTGAAATCCTTCGAGACCTTTGTAAATATAAAGGTGTGGAAATAATCGAAGGGCATCTTATGCCAGATCATGTTCATATGTTAGTGAGTATTCCACCGAAGATATGCGTATCAAGTTTCATGGGATATTTGAAAGGTAAAAGTTCGTTGATGATCTTTGATAGACATGCCAATCTCAAATATAAATTTGGCAACAGAAAGTTTTGGGCGGAAGGGTTCTATGTCACAACAGTTGGACTCAATGAAGCCACAATTCAAAAGTATATCAGAGAGCAAGAAAAGTCGGATTTAATCTCGGATAAATTGAGCAGTAAAGAATATGAAAACCCCTTCAAGGGGTAAGCCAAAGTAGCAAAGACACTTAGCTTGAACGAAGAGAAAGCAGCGTCATTTAGGCGCAGTCGGTAACAAGCCCTTATAGGGCAAGAGCAAACCACCCGTTTTACGGGTGGTTATGATTTCGCTTTAACATCTCGTTACGCCACTTTTAAGATCCAGTGGTGACTGTCTTTGTCATAAGCATGACGATAAAGCAGAATATTTTTATCTTTCAATTGGGCTGGAATACTTGTGTTTTCATCCCATCCATCTAATTGCATGCAAAACTCTTTGTCATAATCACATGGAATATGAATATAAGTTAATTGGTTATCGGAAGAGTGTTTCAAAGTAATATCTTCAATTTCATAGCAAGCAATTTTCAACGTTGTTTTTTTCATAATAAAGCTCCGGTTTAAGCGATGTCGTGTTGTATTCCGTTGGTGGCATTTATTTTAAAGAATGCTTTTTGACCAAACAAAATTAAGCATAGTATAAATGGAATCTATTTCCAAAATATTTTTTGGAAATAAAAAAAGCGGATCATTTTTTGTGATCCGCTTTAAATAAATTATCTGAAATAGGGCAGAATTATCTAATTTTTAAGGTTTAGGTATTGCTGTTCCCCATTCATCCCAATCTTTAGGTTCCTTGTCATTTAAAATGAAATTCTGTTCCTGTTTGGCTTTCGCTTGTAATGGTGTGGAAGGTGGTGTTGCAAAAGTGATCCCACCACGTATAAATTGCTTGAATGTACCACTACGAATAACACCACCAGTTAAACCAAACGAGAAGTTATAACCTGATGAAAGCCAAAACTCTGTATTATTTCGAACAAGGTATTGGTATTTTTTACTAATACGGATGTGAATTAATACTCTGTCAGACATGTTTCCTAGTTCAAGACCTGTCACGGCACCGACCTCAAGGCCGCGATAGTAAATTGGCGTACCAATTTGTACTGAACCTGCCTCAGTAGCATTTAACACGAGATTTAACCCATCGAGATAGCGTGAGTCTGTAATGTTGGATGTTTGTAATTCGAATTGACGATATACGCCACCGTTACCAGGCTCTGCTTTAATATAAGGTTGAATAAGTGAATCTAAGTTATCTAATCCTGATGCTGTTAATTCAGGAGTAACAACAGCAAAACGACTGCCAGATCTCGCAAAGGTTTTGACATAATCAGGGTAGAGAACGGCTGATACAGTTACTGCTTTTCTATCTGGCGAAAGGATTAATGATTCGACTTGCCCAATATCAATTCCTAAATAACGAATAGGCATCCCTTCAGAGAGTTTACTTGCATCATATGTTTTTAGCGTAATTTGTGCACCGATAGCTCGTGCACTAGTTTCTGATGGATAGAGTTTGTAACGTGAAACGTTATTATTGATATTTTCGAAGTTATCAAAACTGATCGCGCCTTTTAATGCTCGATTTAATGGTGTCGCTTCAACAGTTAACCCTGAGCCATTAACGGATACTTTAGCTGCCCCTTCAGTCCAGAAGACACTCTTTTCTGTAAGTAGATGGCGATATTGTTTAGAAATATAAACATCAATATCAAATTCATCCATTAAAGGTCGAACATCAGTTATTTCACCAACTTGGAATTGATGATAAAGAACCACTGAACCTTTTTGGATCCCCGGAAGGCTTGACGCTTTTAAAGTGAGTGTCACCGGTAATTCATTACCATTAACACTGGCTTTCGCAAAGAAGTCATTACGGTAAAGGCGATACTGTTCTTTAGGTGCTCCTTTAGTACCTTGAATAAGGTGAATACCTCCCTCAAGCCATTCTTGAGGTGTTGCACCTTGAACTTCAATACCATTTAGACCCATATTGACGTTGATTCGGCTATTGGCAACAAATTTACTATTTTCATAAATATAATGCTTATATTCAGGGGCAATAATAGCATCAAAAATAACCCCATCATCGCTCATATTACGCTGAATGATTTGACCAATAGTAATTCCTCTGAAAAGAATAGGCTGCCCAGCATCGACTCCCCAGCTTTCTTCACTGGTTAGAGAAATAATTAATCCATCTTCACCATATATTGCTTTGCCTGCATCTACAGAGGTGGCTGATTGTAAAACGAATTGCTGGTTTTCTTGTGCTGGCGGGCTGTTTTCTGGTGAATCAAAAGCAATTGCACCATTGATTAAAGCAGAAACGCTTTCCATTTTTACAGATACGCCACTTTTTAAATTGAAATTACCTTGAAAGCCAGAGACGTTCCAGAAATGGCTGTCTTGGCGTATTAAGTGGGCATATTGTTTATCGATACTAAGTTCAATAAAAATACCCTGATTATCAGGGCGAATTGCATAGCTATATACTTTACCAACAGGAACTTGGCGATAATAAACTTGAGAATCAACATTGAGTGATCCCAGCTTATCCGTCGTTAACGTTATTACTTGCTGGTTTTTATCGATATTAGCTTGAGGGCGAACTTCTTGAGCAATAAATTTAAACTGTTTTTCGCCATCACCCGGTAACATGCTGATATAGTTACCACCAACTAAAGCATCTAGCCCAGATACACCAGAAAGGCTGGCTTTAGGTGTCACTAACCAAAACTGTGTGTTTTTGCGTAATGCGGTCGCGAGATCTTTGCGGATATCAGCCGTAACAATAACTCGACGTAAGTCATCGCTTAAAGTGACATCTTTAACAAGACCCACATCAACGCCTTGATAGCGAATAGGTGTTCTGCCAGAGACAATTCCTGATGCTGATTGAAAATCAATCGTGATTTGTTCGCCTTTGTCTTGCCAATGTTGGAAAAGCAACCAACTAGCAATAAAAATGGCGATAACAGGGAGTAGCCAAAATGTCGAAATTTTACGCTTACGGCGTATTTGGGCTTGTGTGTCCTGAACGTCGTTTTCTTCTTGTTGCATAAGTATCCCATAGTAAACGACTATCCAACCATTCAACGGCAAGGATAGTAAGAATAACCGCAGTACCAAAATAAAAAGCCGCTGGTCCCATTGTGAAAGTCATCAGTTGATCTCGATTAATCAATGACATCATGAGCCCAATCACAAAGAGATCAAGCATTGACCATCGTCCTATTGAAGAGACAAAACGGTATAGTTTCATTCGTAGTAGAGGGTCAATACGAGAATTAAAATGAATGCTTAGTAATAAGCCCAACATAATAATAATTTTGAAAAAAGGTACAAAAACACTGGCAATAAAAACAATAATCGCAATTGGGGTATTACCTGAATTCACTAAGGAAAGTACACCTGAAAAAATAGTATCCTCACTACGTTGACCATTTAAATAGAAAATAGAAATAGGCAATAAATTTGCAGGTATTAGTAAAATTATTGCTGAAATTAATGCCGCCCATGTTTTTTGTAAACTCATTGGTTGTCTTGGGTTATAGCAAGATTTACAACGTGGACAGTGTGTTGATGGTATTTTTTTAAAATGATAATGACACGCATGGCAAGTTGCTGGGCTTTTTTCTATTTCTTTTTGTGGGTAAAAACGTTGCCAAAGTTGGTCCATATTAATGTTAATTAGCATTAATAAGCTGAGTATCATTAAAGAAACAAAGGCAATTAAGCCATTGCCAACATAGACAGTTGCATAATCGCCTAATTTTATTGTTGCAACACCAAGTCCAATCAAATAGACATCTAGCATTACCCACTCTTTTAATTTCCCAAGCATTAATAAGACTGGGCGAAGATTAAGGCGTAAGCGGGATCCTAAATGGAGATATAAAATAGCGATGGGAAGGCTAAGTGGTGCAGCAATAGCACAAAAGGCTACCATCGTTGCGGTAAGGGGAGAGCCTTGCTCTAACATCATGCGAATACCATCAAGCAGATTCGCCGTTATCATTGTGCCTAATAGATGAATTTTAATTAATGGCTGAGTAAATGCTATTGATGCCAAAATAAGCATTGTAATAGAGAGAATAAGTAGGCGAGTTAATGACCAATATCGATAAGATGCGAGTTTAGCTTGGCAACGTGGGCAATAAGCATCCTCTCCACGCTTTAATGTGAGAGGGAGTGTCACGAGATGATCACACTCCTGACAATGTATTGATTTTTTTTCCTTTGTTGCGATATTGTTCACTATGTCGCTCGTTAATTCGCCTAAGTTAGTTTTCTTAAGAGTTATCGTTTGATTAAGCTAAAAAAAAGTACCTATACTCAATGGTTCACAAGTTATCATTTTTATTATATTTATGCCTTTCATTTTACAATACTAAGTGTCTGATTTTTTTTGTGGGTGTTAAGGGAATATTATCGTTTTTTTGCCCAATTCTTGAAAATGGAGTATTCAACCTCAAGATAAAATAGGCTAAATTACGAGTATGTTATCTATTTTAGTTACGCAAATAGGGTTTAATGATGCCAAAATCGCTTTTTTATCAGGAACTCACTGATAATTTGTCAGCCTTGTTGTCTGGTGAAAATGATCTTATCGCATCACTTGCTAATACCAGCGCGCTTCTGTACGAAAAGTTGGATACGATAAATTGGGTTGGGTTTTATCTTAATGATGGTGATTCATTAGTCCTTGGCCCATTTCAAGGCAAAATTGCTTGTGTCAGAATAGGTTTTGGGAAAGGAGTTTGTGGAACTGCATACTCTGAAAACAAAATTTTAAGAGTAAGTGACGTTCACCAATTTAGTGGTCATATTGCTTGTGACAGTGCAAGTCAGTCTGAAATTGTTCTACCTTTAGAAGTAAATGGACAAATTATCGGCGTTCTCGATATTGATAGTCCTATTTTTGATCGTTTTGATAAAAAAGATGAAAATGGGCTTAAAGCGTTGTGTGACGTGCTCTGCGAGCATTTAAAAACTTGTCATACAGCAAAATATTGTGAATTTTGTGTAAGTTAACAGGCGTTTGCCATAGAAATTGTTGGCAACACTATTATAATGTCGCTTGTTCATGCCTGCGCTGGTTGGCAAAACCGTTGTAATCAGGAAATTTCATGGAAAATCAACCTAAGTTGAATAGTAGTAAAGAAATCATCGCTTTTTTAGCTGAACGTTTCCCTAAGTGTTTTATCGCTGAGGGCGAAGCTCGCCCTTTGAAAGTTGGCATTTTTCAAGATCTTGTTGAAGATCTAAAAGATGAAACCCAACTGAGTAAAACGCAGTTACGTTCAGCATTACGCTTATATACCTCAAGTTGGCGCTACCTTTATGGAGTTAAAGAAGGAGCAAAACGTGTCGATTTGAATGGTAATGACTGCGGCGAACTGGAAGCTGAGCATATTGAACATGCTCGTACACAATTAGCAGAAGCTAAGGCGCGCGTTCAAGCTCAGAGAGCAGAACAACGTGCTAAGAAGCGCGAAGCTGAAGGTGATAAGGAGACCAGCAAACGTCCGGCAGCGAAAAAGCCAAATAATACGCGTCGTCAGCCACCTAAAGATGGTGAAAAACGACAGCCTCGTCCTCAAAAAGCGACTCAAGCACCTCGTAAAGCACCACCACGCCAAAATACCGAAAAGTTAATTCCAGTGAAAGACACCTCAGTTCTTACTGTTGGTCAATCGCTGAAAGTTAACGTTGGTAGCAGCGTGATGGACGCGACGGTGCTAGAAATAGCGAAAGAGGGTGTACGTGTACAATTGCCTAATGGTTTGGCGATGAATGTACGCACGGAACATTTAAAGTTCTGATACGGAGGCCAACCAGAGCATGAACAAACTTTTAAATGTGGCTTTTGCAATCGGATTAACGTTAACAGGCACTTCTGTTGTGATGGCTGAGAAACCAGCCACTCCAGCAATGGTAACTATTGATCAGTTACCCGAATTAAAGCAAGAGCCACAACATTCTACTGTGAGCGAGCGAGTAACCTCTCGTTTTGAACGCTCTCATTACCGTCAGTTCTCGCTAGACGCGAGCTTTTCTGAAAAGATTTTTAATCGCTATCTTAATTTATTAGATTATAGCCACAATGTGTTGCTAGCATCAGATATTGCCCAATTTGATAAAGAAAAAACCAAAGTAGGTGAATATCTGAAGAAAGGTGAGCTTCAGCCCCTTTATGATCTCTTTAATTTAGCGCAAAAAAGACGTTTTGAACGTTTTCAATATGCTTTAAACCGCCTAGATAAACCCATGGATTTAACTGGCCAAGATAAGTTTGAGTTAGATAGAACAAAAGCACCATGGCCGCAAACTCAAGCTGAACTAGATAAACTTTGGGATGAAAAAGTAAAATATGATTGGCTAACGCTGAAACTATCTGAAAAAACAGATAGCGAAGTTAAAGAGACACTAACTAAGC
The DNA here is from genome assembly GCF_011046025.1 of Proteus sp. ZN5. Classification (GTDB taxonomy): domain Bacteria; phylum Pseudomonadota; class Gammaproteobacteria; order Enterobacterales; family Enterobacteriaceae; genus Proteus. The sequence continues at coordinate 3,105,014 of NZ_CP047639.1, read as the reverse complement.
GTTATAAAGCTGCATTACGTCGTCAAACACAAAGCCAAAGTGAAGACGTTTTCCAAGTCATTATGTCGGCATTCGCCCGTGAAATTGACCCTCATACAAGTTATCTATCACCAAGAAATACAGAAGCCTTTGACTCTGAAATGAGTCTTTCTTTAGAAGGTATTGGCGCTGTATTACAGATGGATGATGATTACCCAATGATCAACTCTATGGTAACCGGTGGTCCGGCCGCAAAAAGCAAAGAGTTGAAAGTTGGCGATAAAATTATTGCAGTAGGGCAACAAAACAAGCCAATGGTTGATGTTGTCGGCTGGCGACTTGATGATATTGTTGCTTTGATTAAAGGGCCAAAAGGCAGCCAAGTAAAATTAGAGGTTATCTCTGATGAGAAAGGCGCTAAGCCAAGAACAATCACTTTAGTCAGAGAGCAAATCCGTTTAGAAGATAGAGCTGTTAAGCTAACTGAAAAAGTCATTAATGGTGATAAAGTTGCAATTTTGGATATTCCAAGCTTCTATGTTGGTTTAACCAATGATGTGAAAACACAGTTGCAAAAAGTGGCGAAAGATAATGTTTCATCCTTGGTTATCGATTTGCGTGGTAATGGTGGTGGAGCATTAACAGAGGCAATTTCACTGTCAGGATTATTTATCCCAAGTGGCCCAGTTGTACAAGTCAGAGATAACAATGGTCGTGTACGACAAGATTTCGATAAAGATGATGTGGTTTATTATAAAGGGCCACTAGTTGTTATCGTAAATCGCTTTAGTGCTTCAGCCTCTGAAATTTTTGCTGCCGCAATGCAAGACTACGGACGAGCATTAATTGTGGGGGAACAAACGTTCGGTAAAGGAACGGTTCAGCAATATCGCCCATTAACCCGTGTTTACGATCAAATGCTAAGTCCTGATTGGCCTGGTTTAGGTTCAGTGCAATACACCATTCAAAAATTCTATCGAATTAATGGTGGTAGTACTCAACTCAAAGGGGTAACACCTGATTTATTGTTACCAAGCTTTGATAGCGCTGAAATGGGGGAAAGTTTTGAAGATAACGCATTGCCTTGGGATAGTATCTCCCCAGCAAGCTATCAGTTATCTGAGTATTCAGACAAGCTAAAAGCGGCGTTTGCACCATTAACTGAACAACATACTAAGCGCATTGCTAATGACCGAGAGTTTTCATACATCTTTGCTGATATTCAGCGTTATAACGATGCGAAAGCAAAAGGTGAAGATAAATTTGTTATCTTAAACTTTGCTGAAAGAGAGAAAGAAAACAAAGAGCTAGAAGCCATTAAATTAAACCGCATAAATGAGCGTTTTAAATTAGAGGGTAAGCCTGCGTTGAAATCACTCGATGATTTGCCTAAGGATTATGAGGGTCCAGATCCTTATTTAGATGAAACTGCTAAAATTGCAGTTGATCTTTCAAAAGTGCTTAAGCCTAAGAAATTATTAAATTAAGTTATCAGTTATAACTACGGATACTTAAAACAACCCCCCAATAGTTGGATAACCAATTGCTGGGGGGTTTTTATATTTATATTAATTGAGATATAAAATTATCATTGCTAATCAATGCTTATCAGAAATTCCATCAAAAACCTTTTTAAGAGATCTATAATATCTTTTTGGGTGGGATCATTCATATTTTTAGTTATTTAGTATATTAAGTTACCAGTAATATAAATAATTATTAATAAATGGATATTTCAATTTAACTTTATGTAACTTAATTTTTAATTCGAAATATATCTTGAATAGCTTTATAAGCTATAAGAGAGAATACCAAGTTAGTTTTTAGATAAGAAATGAGTTTCTTTTATTATAAGTGGAATAAAAAGATAAAGTGGTCATTTATTGTGATTAAGATCTCATTTGATGGTATCTCTATTGCAATAAATGTAACATGTTGTGACAATGATCGCTTAAACTGACATAAGATTACTATAGTATGCAGATTATGAAATTTTAGCGTCATTTTTAATATTGACGTGTTAGCTAAAATCTTACCTAAATGATGAGTTATCTTTATTCTATGAGTTCAAAATGTATCTTTAGAGCAACATATTATAACTGAAATATTATATTTTCAGAGTAAGGTTCTCTACGTAAGGGATAATGACTAAAGGCAAATAATCTATAATTTGCTTATAGGATTTTATTACGAAAAAATAAGTAAATATAAATATGGTGAAATATCCATATTGGATTTTTTATGCCAAAAAATGACTCTATTGCTTGAAATTGGTGCAACTATAAATTTAATCAAAGGTTATTTTTTAGCTAAATAAAGAAATGGTGCTTTATTAAACTTGCTGAATATAAATTAGCATAACTTAATTCAAATATTTATTAACCAGGTTGCATTAAGATGAAAGTAAAAAAAATAGTATTGTTGATGTTATCTCCTTGTTTTTTAGCAGTGAGCGCAGCTAATGCTGGGAATTGGGAAAATTCAATTAAAGAAAATGCATTGATTGCAGATTCTGAGCTTGAGCTTTCTACAATTAATATGTGGAAATACTTAAAAACTGAAAACCGTTTTGATAAAAACGAGCAACGTTACAGAAAGCAAGTTGCTAATGCTTGGGGGCAAAACTTCCAAGCTGATTTCAGATCAGGTTATTTAGGTGGTATTCTTGGATTTGATGTCTCTTATTATGGTGGTATCAAATTAGGCGCAAGTAAAGACTTCGCCTCTCGTGCAATCTTATTTAATGATGATGGTGAAGCAAAAGGCTATAACAAAATTGGTCAGCGTTTTGCAAAAGTTAAATTTGATTTAGATCCTGTTTTAATTAATGGTAAAGCGGGTTGGTTTACCCTGAAAAATACAGGTATTTTTACTAACTCACAGCGCCTATCATTAAACAGCTATAATGGATATGCTACCAACACAGCAATGGGTGATTGGAGCTTAGATTTACTGTTTCTTGACGGTAAAATAATGCGTCGTGATAGCCCAAATATCGACAGAATGTATTTCAGTGATGGTAATGGTGTCCGACACAACATCGATCATGTGTTAACTGGTGGAATTAACTATAACTCCAAACCGTTAAAAGTATTTTATTTCTATGGCCAGGCGGATGATGTATTCCGTCAACAAGGCTTAGAAGCAAAATATAAATTAACCTCAGACGTGACTATTGGTGGTGTTGTTTATTATCACGATTATGGTAGTGATGGTAAGCGTACATTAAGTGATGCCAATAAAGGCAAACGTAACTTTGATAACGATGCATGGCACTTTGCTGGAACTATGGAGTGGCGTATTCCTGAGTCTCCATGGACAATTCGTACAGGTGTGACTTATACCGATGCAAGCAAAGCAAATGGTGTTGGTCAATTTGCTCGTAACCCAATTGGTAATACCCGTGGACGCTTTAACTCACCAGCTTACGCAGATATCGACTATGTCCGTGATGGTGAAGTAATGGGGGCATTAGAAGCTGCATATAAAGTTAACGAGGAATTGTCTGTTGGTGCGCGTACTAACTATAGTGAGTTCAGCTACTCAGGTGAAAGATTAAAACAAGGACAGTTTGGTTTATTTAGCTATTGGAAACCAACAAAAAATCTTTCTGTTTCTTTAAGTGGTGGTATCGGCTGGCACCACCAGCAAGAAAACGACTATACCACACCAAAACTTTATGATGGTCACTCACAACGAGCTCACTCATTATCAGGCTCTATGACAACGACATATCGTTTCAAAATGTAATTTATAGCGTTAACTGAGCTTATTGCTTATATCAGATGCACGACTTGCATACGTTGTAAGTCGTGCATAAAAATACAGAGACAGTTGTTCTACCGTTGTTCGCGTCACGTAAGTTATAGTTTTTTATGATAAACCCATTGCCACTATATTAAACGATACAAACCATTCCTGAGTAATCCCTTCAGTTTTACAAAACAGAAAAATCACATCATCTATTATCAATCTCACTTTATACTTAAGTTTTAAATGATGCTTAATAGTAGGTGTTCACTGGCTATTTTTTTTATCAAAATGTAAAGTTATATCGTTTTTAATATTAAATAAGTTAAAAGGCTTGATAAAATCTAAAAAAGCCTTATTTATAAGACAGTTTTTGCAATGTGATAATTAGATAAAATAGGAACAGTATCAATATGATGAGAATTGCATTATTCCTGTTAACAAACTTAGCCGTTATGTTTGTTTTTGGGATCATCTTATCTTTAACAGGTATACAAGGTCGTAGTGTTCAAGGCTTGATGATCATGGCGGGCTTATTTGGCTTTGGTGGTGCATTTATTTCACTATTAATGTCAAAATGGATGGCATTACGTTCAGTGGGTGGTCAAGTCATCGAAAACCCAACTTCAGAAGTAGAGCGCTGGTTATTAGACACAGTAAGACGCCAATCTGAACAAGTCGGTATTAAAATGCCGCAAGTGGCTATTTATGATGCGCCTGATATTAATGCGTTTGCGACAGGTGCTCGTCGTGATGCATCGCTGGTGGCTGTGAGTACCGGTTTGTTAGCTAGTATGAGCCGTGATGAAGCAGAAGCGGTTATTGCTCACGAAATTAGTCACGTTGCTAACGGTGATATGATAACCATGACCTTGCTACAAGGTGTGGTGAATACCTTCGTTATCTTTATTTCTCGTATCATTGCCCAATTCGTTGCTAACTTTATCTCTAATGATGAAGAGAGCGAAAATAGCAATGGAAACCCGTGGGTATATATGGGTGTTTCAATGGTTCTGGAAATTGTATTCGGTATTCTTGCCAGCATTATTACAATGTGGTTCTCACGTTATCGTGAATTCCATGCAGATGCAGGCTCTGCAAAGCTTGTCGGTCGTGAGAAAATGATAGCGGCATTACAACGTTTGAAAACGAGTTACGAGCCACAAGAAGAAAGCAGCATGATGGCTTTCTGTATTAATGGCCGTAATAAGTCATTCAGCGAGCTATTTTTATCTCACCCACCATTAGATAAGCGTATTGAAGCACTACGTAACGGTGAGTATTTGAAATAAAGTTGAAAGTTTAATCGCGAACTCTCAAATGAAAGCGCTCAATATGAAAGTATTGGGCGCTTTCTATTTATAAAGAACAGGCTCTTTAATCTAAATATTCGCCAAAGTATATCGCCACTTTTTCTTCATCAATTTTCAGGTTACCTTTCCAGCCCGCCCACGGCATTTCCATATCAGAGCGACCTTTGGTGTTATTAAGTTGATTTTCAGCAATGGTAATATCGCCGAAATTAGCCCAATGATCCAAAGATAATGGAATATAGGCATTAGGAATAACACCGATTAAGGCAAGTGAGTGCAAAACACCTCGTTTGGTATATCTATCACCTGAAATTAATTTAGCCTCATTTAACCGCTTTTCAAATTTACCTGGTGTCTCATCTTCAGGCGCATGGCGTAATAACTGGAGTAATTGCTTAAAGATTTCTTTATCTGCTTGTGTTGGGCTAACAGGTGCAACAGTAAGTAGGTGTTTTAAATTCAAGTAAGCGTAAGAGGGATTTCCCGTATAAGAATTACCGTAATAGAGGCAATATTGAAAATAGCTGTCATTAATATGTTTTTGCTGATCACCATCACTACAAACCCAACAACAGGCATATTGAGGTTTCTCTTCATAATTGTGTAATGGCAAATTTTGTAATTTATGAAAAGCCCCTAAAACAGAGCGACCTCTAAGATAACTGCCTCCGACACCTGCAACAAAAGCATCTAGGCAACGTTTTTGGGTGAGTAATGTATTGTTCTTTAAGCTATTTAATTTTGAAATAACATCAGTGTGATCAGCAAATCTTTCTATGATATTAGGTTGCCAATTGGCCTCAGATAACAAGGTTCGTTCTTTGTCTGAAAGAATATCAAGCTGATACAGTGAGACTTGGCGTTCAGGATCATATTGACTGTTTTCATATTTATAGAGTTTACGCAAAACTCGCATAATTTTTTGCACGATCTTTACCTTGTTATAGTTTTTTATTGATATTGGTGAATGGCATAAATAGAAGATATATAAATTAATATAGATACAAAAAAAAGCCAGTTCAAATGAACTGGCTTTATCAATAGAGGGAGATAAAGTTTATTTGACTGTAAGTTCAGTTTCTTCATCTTGGTTGAAGACAGCTTTGTCCGTTTGTCCCATAATCTGGCTGGTTATTGTACCTGCTGTCATTGAGCCACTAACGTTTAATGCTGTACGTCCCATATCGATTAACGGCTCTACAGAGATTAACAGAGCAACTAATGTCACAGGTAAGCCCATTGCAGGTAAAACGATAAGCGCAGCAAATGTTGCACCACCACCCACACCAGCAACACCCGCAGAGCTAACAGTCACGATAGCAACTAAAGTTGCGATCCACATTGGATCTAATGGGTTAATGCCCACAGTAGGTGCAACCATCACAGCTAACATCGCAGGATAAATACCCGCACAACCATTTTGACCAATTGTTGTACCAAAAGATGATGAGAAGCTTGCGATAGATTCTGGCACACCAACACGCTTAATTTGTGTTTCAATATTTAACGGAATACTTGCAGCACTTGAACGGCTTGTAAAAGCAAATGCTAATAAAGGTCCCGCTTTCTTGAAGAATTTAATCGGGTTTAAACCTGTAAAGCTGACCAGTAAACCATGAACAACAAACATTAAGCCAATAGCAACATAAGAGGCAACAACAAAGCTTCCTAATTGAATGATGTCGTGCATATTTGAGCTTGCAACAACCTTGGTCATCAGAGCCATTACACCATAAGGTGTTAACATCATAACAATACGAACTAGCTTCATGATCCATGATTGTAAGCAATCAATCGCGACTAAAACTTTCTCACCACGAGGCTGATCTTCTTTGAGTAGTTTCAGTGCAGCCATACCTAAGAAAGTAGCAAAAATAACAACGCTAATAATCGATGTTGAACTTGCACCCGTTAAATCAGCAAATGGATTTTTAGGAATAAATGACAAAATAAGCTGTGGCATCGTTAAGTCAGAAACTTTGCCCATATAATTTTGTTCAAGCGCAATCAGGCGCTGTGCTTCTTGTTCACCTTGTACTAAGCCTTCTGCTGTTAAGCCAAATAAATTAGCAATAACAATACCGATTAAGGCAGAAATAGCTGTGGTGAGTAATAGTGTACCAATAGTGAGGCCACTAATTTTTCCTAGTGATGATGCTTGATGTAAACGAGCTACGGCACTAAGAATAGAGGTAAAGACTAATGGCATAATGATCATTTGTAACAGCTGTACATAGCCATTACCCACGATATTAAACCAAAGAATAGATTCTTTAATAATAGGATCGTGTGAGTCATAGAATGCGTGTAGTGCTAATCCAAAAGCAACACCAAAAACTAAACCAACCAGAACTTTCTTTGAAAGGCTCCACTGACGTTGACTTAATTTAGCCAAGATGAGTAATAGCACAACAAAGACGAGTACGTTAATGATTAACGGAAAATTCATCTTAACTCTCCAACGAGATCTTTATTTATATAATTTCGACGATTGTATGCGATATGAGTTCTTAGGTAATAAGAAAGGATATAACAGCATCAATTCGTTATATGGTAACAGGATTGTTAATAACTTTTTATAATTAATTATTATTTTATATAATCGTTTGGTTATAAAGACAAGGAAAGTAGGCATAAAAAGATGTAAGAATTTATAAATAGATAGAGAAACGTAGGGTTTTGTCAGAGGGTGTTAAAAATTAGTGCGCTTATCGTGGTACATCTGTAACCAGTTGTTGACTTGCGAAGGCAGGGTAACAGTAAGGTGAGGTGGTAAAAAAAGTGCACCAACAAGGATCAAAACAGAGATAAATCTCTCGCCTTTTTTATTATTTTTTTTGCCTAAAATAGGCAATGCAAACCGCATTTTTAAAGGCCACAAGAAAGGAACGCCAGCGGGAGTTAACATATCGGCAATGAGATGGCTAAGATAGCCCAATAAAAGGGCATGAAAGATATCAGCAGAAATATCCCAACGCAGTGAAACTTGAGTTTCCCACAAAATAGCCAATCCACAAAATGCAAGCAAGCTATGTGTAAAACCTCGATGACCACAGAGTTTTGATAGAGGTAGAGAGATAATACGGAATAATCGCCCAAGAATAGAACCAGGGTGATCTAAGTCAGGTAGAAGCGAGCCCAATAAGACAGCAGGGATCATGTGAAACCAATCACCATGAGCAAGAGCTGGCGTTATTTCAAGCTTCTGCGCTAACACAAGTGTTGCTACAGAAAAAAGTAGATGTCCTTCTGCTGTCATTCCATGTCTGTTCGTTTGCTGTTCATTTATACAGTAATGAAGTATAAAAGGTTTTGACGATAACTAACAGTCAAAAAAGGTAAAAATTGTCTTAAATATTAAGGAATAACAGGAATATTTTATTTGATTGATTTAAAAATGATCGAATTTAGGATAAACAACTAAAAAGTCAGATAAAGGTAGGTGGGCATTAAACGAAATGCACCAGTGGAAGCCTTAAAGACAAAAAGAATGAGGAGAGTTGTGAATATTAAAAATAGAGTAAAAAGGATATCTTACAAGGCAGGATATCCTTTTTATTTATGGAAACTAGCCTAATAAATGCAGTTGTGTGAGTTCATTGAGTGACGCAATTTTTACATCAGCTAAACCCCATTGTTTATCATTAAACTGTTCTGTTGCTGGTACAACGATAGAGCGCATTCTCGCACCTTTACAGGCAATCATACCATTGCGAGAATCTTCTAATGAAACACAGTGGATAGGATCAAGATTAAGAGCTTTAGCTGCGTTTAGATAAACTTCTGGGTGAGGTTTGCTGTGTGGCAATTCATCGGCAGATACGACGGCAGAGAAGTAATGACGAATATTAAACAATTCAAGTACACGCTCAAGCATAAAGTCAGGAGATGCGGATGCCAGTGCAATTTTTAACCCTGATGATTTGCAAAGCTCTAAAGCATGCTCAACACCCGGTAATAGTGGTTTTGTTTCTTCAACCATTTTGACAACACGAGAGACCATTTTTTGTTTTGCTTCTTGTTTTGAAACGCCTTGCCAAGGTGATGCTTTATACCATAAATCAATCACTTCGTTTATTCTTAACCCAACCATATCTGGCATTGCCGATGCAAGGGATAAATCGACGCCTAATTCAGCAAAGACCTCATGTTCTGCTTGCTGCCAAAATGGTTCAGAGTCGATTAATAAACCATCCATATCAAATATTGCAGCTTCAATAGGGAATTTAAAAGACATGTTACTCTCCATAAATAAGGTCTATGTTGTCGAATGGCGATTGTAGCAAGAGTTACAAGGAAAATCTTTTTAATCAGTTTCTTATTTATTGTGTAAAATAAATAGAGAGAATAGCTACTATTAATTTATTGTCGTATTAGCCGTTAATTAGACTACGATAAACAGATAAATATTGACGAATTCTACTAGTGAGGATGTGATGAGTTATCAATATGCAGGATTGTATGCCATTTTAAAGCGTGTACTTGGTTGGCTTATTTTTATTCCTGCCTTTATTTCGACAGCCGTATCATTGACAGGATTGGCTGCAATACAACGTCCAAGTGGTGATGGTGTAAATGCCGTCATTAATGACTTTTTTCGTGTATTAGCGGAAATGGTGCAATTTAATACACCTTTCTTAGATTTTTTCTGGCGAAATTCACCTATCCCCAATACGCAAATGGGATTTAGCCAAGAAAATATTACTTTTTTTGTTATCTTTCTTTTTATGTTTATTGGCTTAGCATTTAGTGCATCAGGATTACGCATTTATCGTCAAGTGAAATATTTGAAGGAAAATATACAAGATCAGCTGATTATAGAACGCGCAATGAAAAGTGGTGTGACGGCTGAGGAATTGCAACAAAATATCAAATTGCCTCGACATACTATATTTACGCAAATTATGGTGCTTTATCTATCACCTCTAGTTGTCATTGCAATCGGCTATTTCTTGATGAAATTCTTAGGATGGTAACACTGCTTTAAAGTGAACGAGGACGGTTCATTTATATTAACTAAAGGGAAAAATAAACCTCGCACAACTGAATCTGGCGAGGTTATATTTTTAGCTTATGTATCTTATCTCAGCACGACTTCACCCGTTTCCTATTAAGGTGTTGCTAATAGGTCATCAATTATTTTTCTGACTTCTAAATAATTTTCTTCTCCTCCAAATAAGTTACAACGGTTAAGGAAGAAATAGAGTTGGTAAATAGGCTGACGTGATAAAAACTTATCTGATAGTGGCCAAATACTTTGATAGCCATCGAAAATATTTGCAGGTACTGCGGTGCAAAGCGGTAACATCGCGATATCACACTCTCGATCACCCCAATAACAAGCAGGATCGAACACCGTACCTTCTGACTGACCAATTGCAGCACAGTTTTTAGGCCATAAGTTACCGTGAAGCAGAGAGGGTTGTGGGTTATGATCAGCAAGACGACGATTGATGATTTGAGTGATTTCGTCGATATCCCCAAAAATCATACCTTTCTCGGAAGCCAGTTGTAGCTGAAAGCCAATACGTTTTTCTGAATAAAAGTGATTCCAGCGTTTTTCCCAGCTATTGAGTTGAGGAGTGGTATCGATTTGGGTATCGAAATCAAAGCCATAGCTAGGTTGATCTTCCCACTGATGTAGCCTTGCTAGTTGTTGTCCAAAACAGTAGGCACTATGAGGTGTAAATGGTTGAACAGGCAAAAACTCAAGGAGTAGGAAGCTGGCATCTTTACTATTCCCAATACCAAGAACCCGAGGAGTTCGAATTGTTTGGCTTTTTGCCAACATTTCGAGTTGTTCTGCCTCATTTTTAAAATTAGGCAGAAATTCACGCAAGTTGGATTTCACAAAAACAGGCGTGTCACCATAATAAATTTTCCATGTATGATGAATATCGCCACTAGAAAGGTGAATTTTTTCGTTTATCTTTGCTGAAAATCCTAAGTTTGATTCCAGTAAACGACCTATATTCTGCCACATACTTACACCTCGCAAAGTTGTTTACTTAGTAGACCCAAATAAAATAATAACGAGCGATGTTTATACTATGACAATAACACTTTAATTAAATCAATAAAGTATAAAGCTAAAAAACGGGATGATTATCCCGTTTTTGCTAAGATAAAGAATATTATCAGGCGCTAGCGGGTTTTGTTTGTCGCTTTATTTTTGCTAATTTAATCTGATTACAGAGTAGCGCAATAATAAAGAATACAGCTTGCGTTAGCACAATACATGGGCCTGTTGCTCCATCAATATGGAAACTAATAAATGTTCCTATAACGCTGGATGCGACAGAAAATACAATTGCTAACATAATCATACGTGAAAAACTGCGTGTTAATAAATACGCGGTGATCCCCGGTGAAATAAGCATGGCGACAACCAAAATAATCCCAACAGCCTGCATTGAGGCAACGATGGTTAATGCCAAAATAGACAGTAATCCATAGTGTAATAATGTCACTGGCAAACCAACAATTCTTGCTTGGTTAGGATCGAAGCAATAAAGCATAAAATCTTTTTGCTTAATAAGCATAATAGTGATGGTAATTACACAGATAATACTAATTTGAGTTAATACATTCGGTGTAATGCCTAAAATATTACCAAATAAAATATGCATTAAATGTTGGTCTGTATCGACACTGGCAAAAATGACCAAACCCACTGCAAACATGCCTGAAAATACAATTCCCATCACGGTGTCTTCTTTAATGCGACTGTGATCTTTTAAATAACCCGTGGCGAAAGAACAAAATAGCCCAGAAAGAAAAGCGCCTACGGTTAATGGGATTGCGGTGACGTAAGCAAGAACGACTCCGGGTAAAACGGCATGAGAGATTGCATCTCCCATTAAAGACCAACCTTTTAATACCATATAACATGATAAAATAGCGCAGGCGATACCTATAATAATGGCTGCAATAATAGCGCGTTGCATAAACGGATATTGAAAAGGCTCGATGAAAAACTCCATCAACTCATTCATAGTTTCACCTCTTCTGATTTTGTTGATCCTTTATGTTGATGAGATTGTGTGATCAACTGTTGTGAACTTTGACGAGCACGGCGGCGAGCTGCCAACATACCGTGTTTAGGTGCAAATAAGAAAGCTAACAAAAAGAGGGATGTTTGCATTGTAACAATCACGCCACCTGTTGCACCATTAAAGAAGTAGCTAAGATAAGCGCCTACTGCACTTGTTATTGTACCGATACAGATAGCAATAATTGCAAGTCGTTTAAATTGGTCTGTGAGTAAATAAGCCGTTGCACCGGGCGTCACTACCATAGCAATGACAAGAATGGCGCCAACAGTTTGAAGAGCTGCAACAGTACATGCGCTCAATAGAGTAAAAAAGATAATTTTTAATTTTAGTGGCGATAAGCCGATTGATTTTGCATGAACTTCATCAAAGAAAACTACCAGCAAGTCTTTCCAAATACAAAATAAGACTAAAAAAGAGACACCTGTAATAATCACAACTTGCCATACATCTTCATCAGCAATACCTAAAATATTTCCGAGAATGATGGTTTGAACGTTAACGGCTGTTGGTTTAAGCGAAACCAGCAACAGACCAAAGGCAAAAAAAGTGGAGAAGATAAAACCAATAACAGCATCTTCACGAAGGCGTGTGATATGACGAATAAATGTCATTGATAATGCGGCGAGCAAACCTGTAAAAAAAGCACCGACAGCATAAGGCAAACCTAATATATAAGCCCCTGCAACACCGGGAACAACTGAGTGGGAAAGGGCATCTCCCATTAACGACCAACCTTTTAAAATAAGATAGGATGAAAGAAAAGCGCAGACAGCACCAACTAAGGCACTTACCCAAATTGCTTTCACCATATAGTTATATTCGAAAGGTTGTAGGAGTAAATCTAGCATGGCTAATCTCCTTGTTTGCGCTGGCTTTGGTGCGCTGGAGTGTGTTCTTCGTGATGACCATAGAAGACGGCAGCACGTTCATCATCGGTAATGACAGTGAGTGAGCGTGGATCGTCATCATCATGAAGATCAGAACCTGATAGGCTAATGTGGCGTAATACACCACCAAATGCGTGTTCTAAGTTTTTCTGTGTAAATGTCGTTTCAGTTGGGCCACTGTCTAACACTGTTCTATTGATTAAAATAACGTGATCACAAAATTCGGGAACACTTCCCAAATTATGCGTTGAAACTAAAACTAAGTGACCTTCTTCGCGCAAATTGCGCAAAAGCTCAATAATGGCATTTTCTGTTTTAACATCGACGCCAGTAAATGGTTCATCAAGTAATAAAACAGTACCTTCTTGAGCCATTGCTCGTGCTAAGAAAACACGTTTTTTTTGACCACCTGAAAGTTCGCCAATTTGGCGATGTCCTAAACCTGACAAGCCAACACGTTCTAATGATGCTTCAACAACCTCATGGTCGCGTTTTGAAGGAATACGAAAAAAGCCCATTTTTCCATAACGCCCCATCATCACAACATCAGAAACGAGGACGGGGAAATTCCAGTCAACTTCTTCTGTTTGCGGAACATAGGCGATCATATTTTGTTTTAATGCCTGTTGGATCGGGCTATCGTTTAATGTCACTTTACCTTTAGAGGGCTTTACCAGACCCATAATGGTTTTAAATAGCGTGGATTTACCACTGCCATTGATGCCCACTAGGGCACAAATAGTGCCGCCAGTGATAGAGAAGCTTGCATCAAAAATAGCCGTATGACCGTTGTTGTAAGTAACTGTAGCATTATCAACAGTCAACGTAGGATTAGCTTTTATATTGCTCATTGCCCAAATCCTTTCGCAATTGTATCTACTGTAATAGTAATTAAATCAATATAAGTAGGAACTTCGCCACCTTCAGCGGAAAGTGAGTCAACATAAAGAACACCACCATATTTTGCACCAGTTTCTTTGCTGACTTGTTTAGCGGGTTTATCTGAAATTGTACTTTCGCTAAAGACAACAGGGATCTTGTGTTCTCTAACAGTATCAATTACATATTTGACTTGTTGTGGTGTGCCTTGCTCTTCAGCATTGATTGGCCATAAATAAACTTCTTTAAAGCCATAGTCATTGGTTAAATAGCTGAATGCACCTTCACTCGTTACTAACCAACGCTCTTCTTGTGGAATACGAGATAATCTTTCTCTTAATGGTGCATCAAGTTGTTTAATTTTTTCTGCGTAATTTGCTGCATTTTGATTATAAATAGCTGCATTATCTGGATCATGTTCAACAAGCGCTTTGCGAATATTTTCAATATAGATTAATGCATTATTCGGTGACATCCATGCATGTGGATTAGGATTGTTTTTGTAAGCACCTTCACTGATTGCCATTGGTGTAATGCCTTCAGTGACAACAACTGCGGGTACGTTACGTAATTCATTAAAAAAGCGTTCAAACCAACGTTCAAGGTTTAAGCCATTCCATAAGATAAGATCTGCTTTTTGAGCTTTTACAATATCTTTAGGAGTGGGTTGATAATCGTGAATTTCAGCGCCGGGTTTTGTGATTGATTCAACAATCGCTGCATCTCCAGCCACATTTTGAGCGATATCTTGAATAATAGTAAATGTGGTGACAACTTTTAGTTTATCTTTTGCTTGTGTTGGTGTTGTTAAAAATACGGATGCCATAAGGCATAAAGCCGTAAGTGAAAGTTTGTTTACAGAGCGAAATATATCCATATTATTATTGCCTTATAGTTGCAGAGTTATTTTCTCAATTGATAATGATTATCAATATCATTTCAAAAAAGTCAAGTTATCTCTGTGTAAAAAGCTTCATTTGATAACGACTAGAAAGAAGATAACAACATGTATTCCAATAAATGTTAAGTAGATTGTCGGGTTTTGTCACAAAAATTAACAATCGTTCGTAACTATTTGTGCAAGAGCTTATTTTTATTACTTATAAAAGCTCCTTTTTCCTCGAAAACCAACACTTGTTATACTTCTACAGTTTTTATAGTTCCTATAAAAATCCCTCTTATCGTAATTAATTCATATGATTTATTTTAGAATATGCAATAAGCCAATATAAACCTATTATGGTTGGTTCAATCCTGATTGAGAGATTTTGGGAGAAAAACAGGATATAGGATAGATTTGAGATAAAACGCACACACTAGAAGTAGTAATAGATTGATTTATTTCTTGCGCTTTGCCATATTTTAGCATGCGTTTTTATGTGAAAATAGAATAATATACCCGCAACTCATTGATATATAAATATATCTTGTGCAACCCTTTATGCAAAAGGATAAAACGTGAAAGTAAAAATCATCTTTTCTTTGGCAATTTTGCTTCTTGCTGGTTGTGCTGATCATGCTCGTCAACCTATTCAAAAAGAAACATCACGATTTTTAAGCCCAAAAACAGTGGAGAACCGCGTTAATAATGCTTCAATCTCAACGGCACAATGGAAATCAACACCTTTTGATAACCATATACAGCAAGCATCAAACCGTTACGATGTCGATGAAACATTAATTAAGGCGATTATCCAAGTTGAATCAAACTTTCGACCTGAAGTTATTAGCAAATCAAATGCAGTTGGATTAATGCAAATTAAAGCATCAACTGCGGGAAGAGATGTTTACCAAAATAGAGGTAAGGCAGGGCAACCAACAACGGCTCAATTAAAAGATCCCGCTATTAATATCGACTTAGGCACAGCCTATATTCAATTATTAAGAGAGCGCCACCTTGTTGGTATTGCCGATCCTGAAACGCTTTATTACGCCACAATCCTTGCTTATGTGAATGGTGCTGGTGCTTTATTAAGAACATTTGATAAAGATAGAAATAATGCTATCGCTAAAATTAATTCAATGAGTGCGGATGATTTTTATCGTTATGTCGAAAAAAATCATCCAGCTTCTCAAGCGCCGCGTTATTTAGCAAAAGTGAGAGCGGCTTACCATGCAGGTGATAATTAGTCTGGCAAATTAGCGGCTGCTTGAGCCTGTTTTAATAAAGCAGGCAAATCAGCAATAATTTCAAGAACGCCGTTGATCATAAATTGAACACCCATACAGATTAATAAAAATCCCATTACGCGAGAAATAGCGTCGATACCACTGTGACCTAAATACTTCATAATGCGGGTGGAGCCACGAAGTGATACCCAAACGATAACGCTAATTAAAAAGAAACTTGTTACAGGGGCGATATACAATACCCATTGTGCAATATCAGTACGTGATGGGATTGAAGCCGCTGTACTGATTATCATTGCAATCGTTCCGGGGCCTGCTGTACTTGGCATTGCTAAAGGAACAAAGGCAATATTAGGCTCTTTAGGATTACGATGTGGATTATTATCGTCTGAAATAGGATCATCGACATTAGGTGTGTTTGGAAACAGCATACTAAAGCCAATAAAGGCAACTATCATTCCGCCTGCAATACGAAGACCGGGGATAGAAATACCAAAGGTTGTCATTATGATCCGTCCCGCATAGAACGCGATGGTCATAATGAGGAAAATATATACACACGCCATTAACGATTGTTGATTACGTTGTTCCTTTGTCATATTGCCTGAAAGGCCAAGCCAAAGAGCGACAGTCGTTAATGGATTAGTTAAAGGCAAAAGCAAAATAAGACCAAGACCGATAGCCTGAAAAAACTGGTAAACAGAGTGCATGGAATATAAAAGCTCCCAATAACATGTAATTAAGGAGTAATTATGATAACAAATTAAACGAGATAAAAGTTATTTTCCTCGTAATATTCTTAATGTGTATTAGTATTTTTTCATAAGCCATTCTAAATGTACTTTTACCGCTCCCCAGTCATAATCAGTAATGCTATAAACGCAAGTATCTCTTTTTTGGCCATCTGTTGTTAATCTATGATTACGTAAAATACCATCTAGTTTTGCACCAAGTCGTTCAATCGCTCTACGGCTAGTTTGATTTAATATATGAGTACGAAATTCAACAGCAATACACTGCAAGTCTTCTAAGGCATATTTAAGCAAGAGATATTTAGCTTCTGTGTTTATTCCGGTTCTTTGTACTTCTTTGGCATACCATGTTGAACCAATTTCTAATCTTGGTGTTTGACTATCAATATTCATAAAGGCTGTTATGCCAACCACTCGGTTATTAGCTTTAGAAACTATGGTAAAAGGCAACATTAATCCTTTTTCTTGTAACTGAAGTTTATGTTCAATATCCCGTTTTAATTCTGTTACTGAAGGAACGGTGGTGTACCAAAGCTCATCGGGTCTATCTTTTTCAATTAACTCATGGAGTTCTGAATAGTGTTCTATGCTAAGAGGCACTAAACGTACAAGTTTTCCTTCCAGTGTTGTCCATTCTGTTATCTTTTTCATAATAAATATTCTCTGGGGTTGTTAATAACAATGCGTTTCTTAAGAATACTTTTTATACATAACAAATTTATGAATTGATATGGTTATTTAAACGGTTATTAAAAAGTAGTCAAAATTCAGAATGATGAAAATAGAGAAAAAAGAGTGTGAGTGATTCTTTCTCAACAGAGAATGACGGTCTCACCACAGGTGAGCCAGCATAATGCGTGTTAATCTATAATCCAGTAATAGAGATATAACCGTAAACACAATAGATTGGTAAAAAGATGACAGATTTAATTGAATGGGATGATTTTCTACGTGTAGAAATGAGAGTAGGAACTATTATTAGCGCAGAAATAAATAAGAAAGCTAATAAACCAGCTTATGTTATGGAAGTTGATTTGGGAGAATTAGGCATAAAGCGTTCAAGTGCTCAAATTACAGTAAACTACACAACCGAAGAACTTGTTGGTCGTCGTATTTTATGTGTGTGTAATTTCCCAGTTAAACGAATTGCAGGCATAAAATCTGAAGTTTTAATTACAGGGGCACCTGATGAAACGGGGGCAATTGTATTGGCTGAGTTTAACTTACCTTTACCAAATGGTTCTCGTTTGGCCTAAATAAGTATCTTGATAAGGCACTCTTAAATAGTGATGTTCTGCTGAGTTTTGATATAGTAATTATTCAATAGCAGGATGGATATAAAGGAGTGTCTTTTGTTATTACCTCAATTGCATTTGCGATGTTATACACAAGAGACGGTATCTCATCAGCATGATAATTTATGGCAGATTATTTTTGGGCTTTCGGGTTCGATGGAAGTCAATTTCAATCGAGAAGACTTTCTGATCTCTAATCAAAACTGCTTGATTATCCCTCCAACTATTCATCATGCCTTTTCAGGCAATATAGATAATAAAAATCTTATTCTCGAACTTCCTGCGACCTCGCAATGGCAACTAAGTGAGAAAGGTGGGCAATTTGCATTATCACCGGCAGCCATTGGTTTATTAGAGTGGCTACATCAATATCCTCAACCTCCAGATCAATATTCAACGATCACGCGCTTATTACTCGCTCAAATGGAAATACAAAAAAGTTGGCGTGATAGCTTGGATGCTTGGTTAGCGAATAAATTACATACACCATTAACAACGCATGATATTGCTTCTGCTTTTAATACATCAGCGAGTACGTTACAGCGAAAAATGAAAGCAGAGGTGGGGGTGTCTGTGATGCAATATGTCACTCAACAGCGACTTAGCAAAGCCGCTGAATTATTAAAATACACATCAGTAAATATTGAAAATATTGCTCTAGCTGTAGGGTATGACTCGCACTCTGCATTTAGTCAGGCATTTCGCCAATACTTTAATAAAAGCCCTACAGAGTATCGACAGGATTAAGCCATTAAATCACTTTATTTTCTGTCGAATAAACACGAGGACATAATTTATCGAAGACGAGCGTGAATAAATAGGTATAGATAAAGAAGAACACTAATATAGTGATTTCCATACTTATTGCTTTGATAAAACCTACATTATACCACCACATATAAAGTGGAATGGTAAAGAAGAACAGACCTAATTCGAAACTTATTGCATGGGTCAGTCGCACCATGACTGTGCGTTTTTCGATCCTTAATTTCGACTCAATTAACTCAAAGAAAGAATTAAAAATATAATTCCAAATCAAGGCGATAACAGAAACAGCGATTGCAACGGGCAGTGAATTATGTGATTGGCTTTGGCTTAATATTGCCAGTAAAACAGTGCTTAATAAAATCGCGAGAGTTTCAAAGGTTATCGCATAAACCAACTTACGAGGGCGGGGCTTTAGATAAAACACGTTATACACCTTTATGTTAACAATGAAGGTTCTGGCCCGCCCCAGAGAATGTTATTTTTAAAGCCACGGTTTCCGCTTGATGGGTACTGATGGTAATGAAACTAGTTATAAATTGCAAAGTGATAAGTATATTTTTGATGATTGATGTATCTATGTTTATAGTTTAAATAATAAGTATTACCTATAATGGAAATTACGAAGAGGAACACAGAATAATGAAAAATTCACACTATAATATGATTATGCAAATGATAGGAAAATAACAAATATATTAATTAAGTGTATTTGCGTAATGAAAAATAAGGATGCTTATGAGTGGTGAAATTGCTGTTTTTATAATGGCTGTCATTTTTATTGCAATGGCCATTTTATATTTAGCACCTGTTTATTATTTTTTTGTTGTTATATCAGCATTTAAATATATTCAGCCTCCATTAAAGAAATCTATCTTATCCTCATTGGTTTTAATAATAATTAATATAATTTTTTATTTTAATGCCACTTTGGTTTCAAAGGGAGAGTTTGCTCTTATTAAGAGTAATGATCCTAAATTTGTTTTTTTAGGTCTATTATTTTTCTGCCTTCCATTTATATATCTTCATATCGTCAGAAAAAGAAACCCTAAAATAGTGGGCTATTGGATAGCCTTCACATTGTCATTTTTAGCTTATAATGTAAGTTATTTTCCACAAAAAATGATGGGAGATAAAAAAGAGAGAGTTATTCAGCTTTTACAAAAGGGTGACTTAGAAGCATTAGATAAAATTTGGAAAGGGAGTTGCCCTGATCCTTATAGCATTGAAGTCGATTTTTTTTATAACAAAGCTTTGGTAAAAACATTTGATAAAAAATCACTCTGGTTTTTAACTGAATGTGTAAAACAAAATAAGAAGACAGCATCACTCGTTCTATTTTATAAACTGACTAACTACCCATTGTTTGACAATGAATTCTCAATAGCAGAATGGAATGAGAATGTGGTCGATTTATTTATCGATAAAGAATTTTATAGCACTCTTCCTGAAAAGGAAAAAAAAGAACTTGGCGATACCATATTACACACTTTTCAAGATGGATTAATGTATACAGGCTCCTTTGATGATTATGCGAAAAAGGTTGATTATATTCTCCAACAACGTCCTGAATTCAAAAACTATATTATTTTTGATCGAAAAGAGTTTATATATGCATTAAGGAATCACCGATTAAAATATGCACAATATCTTGAAAAGTATCTTGATAAGAATGATCCTTTTATTAAATTAGGTTTTGCAATTATTGAAGATGACATCAAATATGTTATTGATGAAGGAAAGAAAAATCCTGAACTCTTTACTCAAATTCTTATGGATACATCAACATTATCCGCATCTGGTTGTGATGAAGGGATAATGCCCTTTGATATAAATACCTTTATTTTTAGTAATGGAAGTCAGAAGTTAATTCTAGCGTTATTGGATAATAATCTAGTGAATACAAGCGATTATAAATGCAATGGATATAATTACTTGGCGGATGATCATGGCAAAGAAAAAACCTGCTTTAGCTATTTACTCCGACATCTTGAATATAACCGTACAATAAAAAATAGAGATGATAAAAAAGAGATAGAGAAAAGGATATTGAGCCAATTAATACAATGTGATGAGTGAGGCTTTCTGTGGTTTCTATTTCGTGTTTTCTTGGGGAGATAGAGAGAGATAAATGTATAAATCTTTACTGTCTGTGATAATATTCCCCCTGAGTTGCGATAAGGCTCAGTGATGCTATGGATATTTATAAAATAAATATGTGTACATAATTGTGTGCAAACCTCGCGAGGTAAAGTGAGAACTTGTCGTAACGTACTGAATATAGATGAAATAAAAAGCTTACAAGTGATCTTGCGTGTGGGTCACCACTGTAAATAAGGATTTTAAATGCCAATTATTACTCTTCCTGACGGAAGCCAACGTCAATTTGAAAATGCAGTTTCTGTCATGGATGTCGCTGCAGATATCGGTCCTGGACTTGCGAAAGCATGTATTGCAGGCCGTGTTAATGGTGAGCTGGTGGATGCTTGTGAATTAATCGAGCAGGATTCAAATCTGGCGATTATCACCGCAAAAGATGATGAAGGTCTTGAGATTATTCGTCACTCTTGTGCCCACTTATTGGGACATGCAATTAAACAATTATGGCCACACACCAAAATGGCGATTGGTCCTGTTATTGAAAATGGATTCTACTACGATGTGGATTTAGACCATTCTCTAACACAGGAAGATTTAGACGCTCTAGAAAAACGTATGCTAGAGTTGGCGAAAACAGATTATGACGTTATTAAAAAACGCGTAAGCTGGGCTGAAGCTCGTGAAACATTTGTTTCTCGTGGTGAAGACTATAAAGTTGCTATTCTTGATGAAAATATTAGCCAAGACTCTCAACCAGGTCTTTATCATCACCAAGAATATGTTGATATGTGCCGTGGACCACATGTTCCAAACATGCGTTTCTGTCATAACTTCAAATTACAGAAAATCGCAGGTGCGTATTGGCGTGGTAACAGCGACAATAAAATGCTACAACGCATTTATGGTACAGCTTGGGCTGATAAGAAACAGTTAAAAGCTTACTTAGATCGCTTAGAAGAAGCTGCTAAACGTGACCACCGTAAAATTGGTAAACAGCTTGATTTATATCATATGCAAGAAGAAGCGCCGGGTATGGCTTTCTGGCATAATGATGGCTGGACTATTTTCCGTGAGTTAGAAACATTTGTACGTTGTAAATTAAAAGAATATGATTACCAAGAAGTAAAAGGTCCATTTATGATGGATCGTGTTCTTTGGGAAAAAACAGGTCACTGGGAAAACTACAAAGAAAACATGTTCACAACATCTTCAGAGAACCGTGAATATTGTATTAAACCAATGAACTGCCCAGGTCACGTACAAATCTTCAAACAAGGTTTACGTTCTTACCGTGATTTGCCATTACGTATGGCTGAATTCGGTAGTTGCCATCGTAATGAACCATCAGGTGCATTGCATGGTTTAATGCGTGTTCGTGGCTTTACACAAGACGATGCGCATATCTTCTGTACTGAAGAACAAATTTTAAGTGAAGTAAATGACTGCATCAAATTGATTTATGATGTATATTCTACTTTCGGATTTGAAAAAATCGTTGTTAAGCTGTCTACTCGCCCAGAAAAACGTATCGGTGAAGATGCATTATGGGATGTTGCTGAAGCAGACTTAGCAAAAGCTTTAACTGATAACAATATTGAATTTGAATATCAGCCAGGCGAAGGGGCGTTTTATGGCCCTAAAATTGAATTTACACTTTACGATTGTTTAGATCGTGCATGGCAGTGTGGTACAGTACAATTAGACTTCTCACTACCAGGTCGTTTAGGCGCATCTTATGTTGCCGAAAACAACGAGCGTAAAGTACCTGTTATGTTACACCGAGCAGTGCTAGGATCCTTAGAACGTTTTATTGGTATTCTGACAGAAGAATACGCAGGATTCTTCCCAACTTGGTTAGCACCACAGCAGGTTGTCGTGATGAATATCACGGATGGACAGGCTGATTATGTACAAAAACTCGTCAAAGAATTGCAAGATGCCGGAATTCGTGCAAAAGCAGACTTGAGAAATGAGAAGATTGGCTTTAAAATTCGTGAACATACTTTACGTCGTGTTCCGTATATGCTTGTCTGTGGCGATAAAGAAGTTGAATCAGGCAAAGTGGCGGTTCGTACTCGTCGAGGAAAAGACCTTGGCAGTATCGACGTTAACGAATTTAAAGAAAAGCTTCTGCAAGAAATTAGAAGCAGAAGTCTTCATCAGTTGGAGGAATAAGGTATTAAAGGCGGAAAAAGAATTCAATCAACGCGTCAGAATCGCATCAATGGTGAGATTCGCGCTCATGAAGTTCGTTTAACAGGTTTAGATGGCGAACAGATTGGAGTTGTTAGTCTGAAAGAGGCTCTTGAGAAAGCCGAGGAAGCAGGTGCTGATTTAGTTGAAATTAGTCCTAATGCCGAGCCGCCGGTTTGTCGTATTATGGACTACGGCAAATTCCTCTATGAGAAAAGTAAGACTCTCAAAGAACAGAAAAAGAAACAAAAAGTTATTCAGGTTAAGGAAGTTAAATTCCGTCCTGGTACAGATGAAGGCGACTATCAGGTCAAACTACGCAACCTGATTCGTTTTCTTGAAGATGGCGATAAAGCCAAAGTCACACTGCGTTTCCGTGGTCGTGAAATGGCGCACCAACAAATCGGCATGGAAATGCTTAACCGTATCCGTGAAGATTTGGATGAACTGGCTGCTGTTGAATCTTTCCCTAATAAGATTGAAGGGCGTCAGATGATCATGGTGTTAGCGCCGAAGAAGAAATAGTCGGGCAATTCAAGTAATAGCATCAGCCTTTAGAGGCTGATTGCTATTCGCCTTATTATTTTATGTTATTAACAATGCGAAGTGGATTATAGAAATGCCAAAGATTAAAACAGTACGCGGCGCAGCTAAGCGCTTTAAAAAAACTGCTGGTGGTGGCTTCAAGCGCAAGCATGCTAACCTCCGTCACATTCTGACTAAAAAATCAACTAAGCGTAAACGTCATTTACGTCCAAAAGGCATGGTCTCTAAAGGAGATTTAGGTCTGGTCGTAGCTTGCTTACCATACGCATAAGTATCACTTTTTTAACAGAATATAGACATTTAGGAGTTTAATATGGCTCGTGCTAAACGTGGTGTTATCGCCCGTGCTCGTCACAAGAAAATTTTAAAGCAAGCTAAAGGTTATTACGGTGCACGTTCACGTGTATATCGTGTAGCTTTTCAGGCTGTAATCAAAGCTGGTCAATATGCGTACCGTGACCGTCGTCAGAAAAAACGTCAGTTCCGTCAGCTGTGGATCGCGCGTATCAACGCAGCAGCTCGTCAGAACGGTATGTCTTATAGCCGTTTCATCAATGGTCTGAAAAAAGCATCCATTGAAATCGACCGTAAGATTCTGGCTGACATCGCTGTATTCGACAAAGTAGCATTCGCTGCTTTAGTTGAAAAAGCGAAAGGTGCTCTGGCTTAATAGTTATTAAGCAATGGAAGAGGGAGTTTTCTCCCTCTTTTATTTTGTCTAAATTTGTGGCTTAATGATATAAATTCAATAAGTTAATATTTTAAGAGACATTATCAATGTTAAATATCGCTTTTTTCCGTTTCTTTTTTTACTTTAGCGCCTAATTCAAGGGGGCTTTTGCGCGTAAGAAAAGAAACGAAAAGTAGCGCCTGAGCCTCCATATTGGAGGCTTTTTTGTTTTCAGATCTCAATACTGGGTTAGAAACCAAAAAGGGCAATTTTATTCGTCATCATTGATAACAACTAATAGACCTCATCAGGTCAAAGGAAGAGGAAACGATGCCACATCTCGCTGAACTCGTTGCTCAAGCTAAAGCAGCTATCGAAGAGGCACAGGATGTTGCTGCGCTGGATTCGGTTCGTGTTGAATACTTGGGGAAAAAAGGTCATTTAACGCTTCAGATGTCCACGCTGCGCGACTTACCCGCGGAAGATCGTCCAGCTGCAGGGGCTGTCATTAATCAGGCTAAACAAGAGGTTCAGCAAGCGCTGAATACTCGTAAAGATTACCTTGAATCAGCATTATTAAACGAACGTTTATCTGCTGAGAAAATCGATGTATCTTTGCCTGGTCGCCGTATTGAAAACGGTGGTCTACACCCAGTAACTCGTACAATTGAACGTATTGAAACTTTCTTTGGCGAATTAGGGTTTTCTGTAGAATCTGGCCCTGAAATCGAAGATGATTATCATAACTTTGATGCGTTGAATATTCCTGCTCATCACCCCGCAAGAGCTGACCACGATACTTTCTGGTTTGATGCAAAACGTTTACTGCGTACACAAACATCAGGTGTACAAATTCGTACCATGCAAGATAAACAGCCACCTATTCGCATCATCGCACCAGGCCGCGTATATCGTAATGACTACGATCAGACTCACACACCAATGTTCCACCAAATTGAAGGTTTAATTGTTGATAAAGACATTAGCTTTACCAATTTAAAAGGAACACTACACGATTTCCTGAAAAACTTTTTTGAAGAAGATATGGAAATTCGTTTCCGTCCTTCTTATTTTCCATTCACAGAGCCTTCTGCAGAAGTCGATGTAATGGGTAAGAATGGTAAATGGTTAGAAGTGTTGGGTTGCGGTATGGTTCACCCAAATGTATTACGTAATGTAGGTATTGATCCTGAAGTTTATTCAGGTTTTGCGTTCGGTATGGGTATGGAACGTCTGACCATGTTACGTTACGGTGTCACCGACTTGCGTTCATTCTTCGAAAACGATCTTCGTTTCCTCAAACAGTTTAAATAAGGTGGGATTATCTCATGAAATTCAGTGAACTTTGGTTACGTGAGTGGGTAAACCCAGCGATTAGTAGCGAAGCGCTTTCTGAACAACTGACAATGGCAGGCCTTGAAGTTGACGGCGTTGAAGCTGTTGCTGGTGATTTTCACGGTGTGTTTGTAGGTGAAGTTGTTGAATGTGGACAACATCCTAATGCCGATAAATTACGTGTAACGAAAGTTAACGTAGGCGGTGATAGATTACTCGATATCGTTTGTGGTGCACCTAACTGCCGCCAAGGCCTAAAAGTTGCGGTCGCAACAGTTGGTGCTGTATTACCAGGCGATTTCAAAATTAAAGCAGCAAAACTGCGTGGCGAACCATCTGAAGGTATGCTGTGCTCATTTTCTGAATTAGCAATTTCAGAAAATCATGAAGGTATTATTGAATTACCTGCTGATGCGCCTATTGGCATGGATATCCGTGAATATTTAAAATTAAATGATAATGCGATTGAAATTAGCATTACACCAAACCGTGCTGATTGCTTAGGTATTTTAGGTGTTGCTCGTGATATCGCTGTGATCAACAAAATGGAATGCCAAGTACCTGATATGTCGCCTGTTGCGGCAACATCATCAGCAACATTCCCTGTACGTGTTGAAGCACCAGAGGCGTGTCCACGTTATTTAGGTCGTGTTTTCACCAATATGAATGTGAAAGCAAAAACACCTTTATGGATGCAAGAAAAGTTACGTCGTGGTGGCATTCGTTCTATTGACCCAATTGTTGATATTACCAACTTAATTTTACTTGAAATGGGCCAACCTCTACATGCGTTCGATCTTGATCGCGTTGAAGGTGCTGTAGTTGTTCGTATGGCTAAAGATGGTGAAAAACTGACTTTACTTGATGGCAATGAAATTACATTAAAAGATGATGTATTAGTTATTGCTGATGAAAAACAAGCATTGGGTATGGCTGGTATTTTCGGTGGTGAATCATCAGGTGTTAATGAAGAAACGAAAAATGTCTTCTTAGAGTGTGCATTCTTCTCTCCATTATCCATCACAGGCCGTGCACGTCGTTATGGCTTGCATACTGATGCCTCTCATCGTTTTGAGCGTGGTGTTGATTCTGAGCTGCAATACAACGCAATTGAGCGTGCAACGAAATTATTGCTAGAAATTTGCGGTGGTGAAGTTGGTGAAGTGATTGATGTAACCAATAAAGTACATTTACCAAATATTGCGCCAGTCAAATTAACACGTAAAAAATTAGACCGTTTATTAGGTCACGTGATTGATGATGCACAAGTTCTGGACTCATTAACTCGCTTAGGTTTCAACGTTTCTGTTGAAAATGACGGCTGGTTAGCAACAGTTCCTTCATGGCGTTTCGATGTTCAAATCGAAGAAGATCTGATTGAAGAAGTTGCTCGCATTTATGGCTACAACAATATTCCAGATGTGCCATTACGCGCTGACTTGGTGATGACCAATCATCGTGAAGCGAACTTATCCTTAAAACGCGTTAAAACAATGCTAGTAGACAATGGCTTCCAAGAAGCAATTACTTATAGTTTTGTTGATCCTAAGGTCCAATCTTTATTACATCCAAATGAAGAAGCATTAATTCTGCCTAATCCAATTTCAGCGGATATGTCAGCAATGAGACTGTCTCTACTAACCGGATTATTGACTACAGCTGTATATAATCAGAATCGTCAACAATCTAGAGTTAGGTTATTTGAAGCAGGTCTGCGTTTTGTTCCTGATAATCAAGCAGAATATGGAATACGTCAGGAACTTATGTTAGCTGGTGTGATCGCGGGCAACCGTTATGAAGAACATTGGAATTTAGATAAGCAAACTGTTGATTTCTTTGATTTGAAAGGTAATATTGAATCAATTCTGGAATTGACAGGCCAGCTAGATGAAATTACATTTAAACCAGCTAGTCATTCAGCACTTCATCCGGGACAAAGTGCTGGGATTTATCTGAGAAATGAATATATTGGCTGTATTGGCGTTGTTCATCCAGAGCTTGAACGTAAACTTGACTTAAACGGTCGTACGGTAGTATTCGAAATACGTTGGAATGCAATTGCAAATCGCAGTTTACCACAAGCAAAAGCAGTTTCTCGTTACCCTTCGAATCGTAGAGATATCGCTGTAGTTGTTCCGAATGATGTTGCTGCAGAGGATATTTTAGCCGAATGTAAGAAAGTTGGCGGAAATCAAATAGTTGGCATAAACTTATTTGACGTGTATTGTGGTAAGGGAGTAGCAGAGGGCTATAAAAGCCTCGCTATTAGCATAATCTTGCAGGATATCGAGCATACACTGGAAGAAGATGAGATTGCTGCAACAGTGAGTAACTGTGTAGCAGCATTGAAACAGCGATTCCAAGCATCCTTGAGGGACTAGACCTATGGCGCTTACAAAAGCTGAAATGGCAGAAAATCTGTTTGAAAAACTTGGTGTTAGCAAACGCGATGCAAAAGACCTTGTAGAATCCTTTTTTGAGGAAGTGCGTCGTTCTCTTGAAAATGGGGAACAGGTGAAGCTGTCTGGATTCGGAAACTTTGACCTACGTGATAAAAATCAGCGCCCAGGTCGTAATCCGAAAACAGGGGAAGACATTCCTATTACAGCTCGCCGTGTTGTTACTTTCCGCCCAGGACAAAAGTTAAAAAGCCGGGTTGAAAGCGCAACACCAAAAGAATAAGATTTAAAAAACATCCAAAACGGCTTTCTTTGAAAGCCGTTTTTTTCTCATCTTTATCTGTATCTAATTTTGATGATAGCCATATTGGGGTGTTTATATTTATCGATATAGTCTGAATGGATATTTCTATTTGGATGGCATATTTTTATTTTCTAATTATCTTTCCTTTTTATTATCACTTCTTATTTCGACTCTTATTTATCTCTTAGTTATATCAATACTGTGATAGTTAATCCTAGTTTTTTCTTCATTATTAGTGACAAGCTTGTATGTTCTCAAATTAGTTTTTCATCATTGAATGCGAACATGTTATGTTGCTAAAAAAATGACTCTATAAATAAAAACAGTAAGAGCCGTTGTTGCATGGATAAGGAATGAAATGAATAAAGAAGTTAATTCTCTAATTAAATTTACTAAAAAACAACGCATTGACGACAGAAAAAAACTGTTTCTAATGGCATTAGTATTATGTTTTTTATTTGTTTTTTCCCTCTCCGTCGGTGAGATTGCGTTATTTCCACATCAATGGTTAACAGATGCAGCCAATTTATTTGTTTGGCAAATTCGTTTACCAAGAATACTTGCTGTCGTGACTGTTGGTGCCAGCCTAGCAATCGCAGGTGCTATCATGCAGGCTCTATTTCAAAATCCACTCGCAGAGCCCGGATTATTAGGCGTAAGCAGTGGTGCTGGAGTGTGTGTTGTATTACTTATTGTTTTACAAATTGGTTTAAGTCCTTGGTTAATAAGTAGTGCGGCGATATTTGGCGCATTAGGGATCACTCTCTTATTAATGTTTTTTACTCGAATAAGAAAGCTATCTAATGCTCAGCTATTATTAATTGGTGTGGCATTGGGTGTTATGGCGAGTGCGATAATGACTTGGTTGGTTTACTTCAGTTCAGCTTTGGATTTAAGGCAATTAATGTATTGGCTGATGGGGAGTTTTAGCGGTATTGATTGGCGCCATCAAGTCTTATTTTGGGCTCTTATGCCTATCCTCTTGATCCTTATTCTACAAGCTGATGTTCTTAATTATTTATCTCTAGGTTCATTTAGAGCAAAACAATTAGGCATATCCGTTAGTCAATGGCGAAATTGGTTTATTTTAGCCGTTGGACTATTGATAGGGCTGAGTGTCGCTTTAGCGGGCGCTATAAGCTTTGTAGGGCTTGTTGTACCGCATTTATTAAGATTATGTGGGCTAACTCATTATAAAACATTATTACCCGCGTGTGCGCTTTCTGGTGGTGGATTGTTATTACTTGCTGATTTGCTATCTCGCTTGATTTTAAATGGTGCAGAAGTTCCGATAGGTGTGATTACAGCAACGCTTGGTGCACCTTTATTTATCTGGTTATTGGCAACCAAAGAGATGGGGCGTTTATAATATGGCGTTACTTAAACTGAATAATGTAAGTGTTGATGTTCGGCTTAACGCATTTACAGAGCAAGTAAGCTATGGCGAGCGTATCCACTTAATTGGTGCTAATGGCGCAGGAAAAAGTACGCTTTTAATGGCGATTGCAGGAGAGTTTTCGTTTAGTGGCAACATTATTCTAAACGAAACTTCAATAAGACATTATAAATATGATGATCTTTCTAGAATGCAGAGCATTGTTATACAACAATTGGAAGCTTTGTCATTTATGCCTGTTTTTCATTACCTCTCACTATATCATAAATTGTCAAAAATGGATGTTCAGCAACTAAATATGCTGTTAAATGATTTTAAAATTGACAAATTATTGTCAAAAAATATTCATCATTTATCGGGAGGTGAATGGCAGAGGGTCAGAATTGTTGGCGCATTTATCCAGTTATGGTCAAGTTATGATTTAAAAGGGAAATTAATGTTACTTGATGAACCAACTAATAATTTAGATGTCGTACAGTTGGCGATTTTGGACAAGTGGGTTGATAAGTTTTGCCAACAAGGTGGCGCCATTATTATGAGTACACATAATTTGAATCATTCCTATCAAAAAGCAGACAGAGTTTGGCTCATAAAAAATGGATATTTGGTTAATTCTGGTGCATCTGCACTCTTATTAGACGAAAAATTATTATCAACTACATTTAATACAAATATCAAGTGCATCAATGATGTTGATCATATTGATTGGCAGGTTTTACAATAACAATGGCTATTGTTAAGTTTATCCCCAAGTAATTATTAAGGTTTTTTTAATGTTTTCTTAATAAGACGGATGTCGGTGAGCAATAGTTTGTATATAATTGTTTTTTATTCATTCATTAATTAGGCTACATTTTTATGAGTCACTTCCTTCCTTTCTCTCGCCCTGCGATTGGCGATGAAGAAATCAAAGCCGTTGAGGATGTACTGCGTTCAGGTTGGATTACAACAGGCCCTCAAAATCATCAATTAGAGCAAGATTTTTGTGAAAAATTTGGTAGCAAACACGCTATCGCAATTTGCTCTGCCACTGCGGGTATGCATGTTGTTTTAATGGCGATGGGAATTGGCGCTGGTGATGAAGTTATCACACCATCACAAACTTGGGTTTCAACAATGAACATCATTACGTTACTTGGTGCAGAGCCTGTAATGATTGATGTTGACCGTGATACCTTGATGGTGAGTGCAGAAGATGTCAAAAAAGCGATTACACCTAGAACGAAAGCAATTATTCCGGTTCATTATGCTGGTGCACCTTGTGATCTTGATGCCTTAAGAAAAGTGGCACAAGATGCAGGAATTCCTCTGATTGAAGATGCTGCACATGCTATTGGTACTCGCTATAAAAATGAATGGATTGGTGAAAAAGGAACCTCTATTTTCTCTTTCCACGCAATTAAGAACGTAACTTGTGCCGAAGGCGGATTGGTTGTTACTGATAATGACGAATTAGCCAATAGAGTGCGTTGCTTAAAATTCCACGGTTTAGGAGTTGACGCCTTCGATAGACAAATTCAAGGGCGTAAGCCTCAAGCAGAAGTTGTTGAACCGGGTTATAAGTATAACTTATCTGATATTCATGCTGCGATTGCTGTGGTGCAATTAGGGCGTTTAGATGAAATGAATGCTAAACGTGCTGAGTTAGTTGCACTGTATCGTGAAAAGCTCAAAGACTCCCCATTAGAAATGCTGAGTGTCCCTGAATATTCACATTTGCATGCAAATCACCTATTTATGGTGAGAGTCGATAAAAATGCCTGTGGTATCGATCGTGATGCCTTTATGGAGAAATTGAAGCAAAAAGATATTGGTACAGGGCTTCATTTCCGTGCTGCGCATACACAAAAATATTATCGTGAGCGCTATCCTGCTTTATCCCTTCCTCAATCAGAATGGAACTCTGCAACGTTATGCTCGCTGCCGCTGTTTCCTGATATGAGTAATGAAGATGTTATTCGCGTTGTAGATGCGATCAATGAAATTCTTTCGGAGCATATTTAAGTGTCAACATTTGATGAAATCAAGAAAGTATCGGTTGTAATCCCCGTTTATAACGAGGAAGAAAGCCTTCCTCAGCTTTTAGAGCGTACAATTAAGAGCTGTAAACAGTTAAAGCAAGAGTATGAACTGATCCTTGTTGATGATGGTAGCAGTGACAATTCAGCTAAGATGTTAGAAGAAGCGGCTGCAATTGAAGAAAATCACGTTATTGCAATTATTTTAAACCGTAATTACGGTCAACACTCCGCAATTATGGCTGGTTTTAATCAGGCTGATGGTGATCTAGTGATTACATTGGATGCTGATTTACAAAATCCACCTGAAGAGATCCCAAGACTTGTCGCGACGGCCGAAGAAGGGTATGACGTTGTCGGAACTCGCCGTCGTAATCGTCAAGATTCATGGTTTCGTAAAACTGCTTCAAAAATGATCAACTCAATGATCACTAAAGCAACTGGGCGCTCTATGGGTGACTACGGTTGTATGCTTCGTGCTTATCGTCGCCACATTGTTGAAGCAATGTTACAGTGTCACGAAAGAAGTACGTTCATTCCTATTCTTGCGAACACATTCGCTCGTCGTACTATTGAAATCGATGTTGCTCACGCAGAGCGTGAATATGGCGATTCAAAATACAGCTTTTTAAAGCTTATTAATTTAATGTACGACCTATTAACTTGTCTTACCACGGCACCATTACGTTTATTAAGTATTGTCGGCAGTGTTATTGCTGTATCTGGCTTTGTTCTAGCCTTATTGTTGATTATTTTACGTATTATTTTCGGTGCGATGTGGGCTGCTGAAGGTGTATTCACACTTTTTGCAATCTTATTTATGTTTATCGGAGCGCAGTTCGTTGCAATGGGCTTATTAGGTGAGTACATAGGCCGGATTTATAATGATGTAAGAGCGCGTCCTCGGTATTTTATCCAAAAAGTGGTTGGCGTTAATAAACCCAACGAAGATCAGGAAAAAGACTAATGAAAGCAATAGTATTTGCCTATCACGATATTGGCTGTGTTGGTTTAAAAGCACTTGAAAAAGCAGGTTATGATATTCAGGCTGTATTTACCCACACTGACGATCCTAATGAAAATCATTTTTTCTCATCTGTTGCTCGTGTGAGTGCAGAAATGGGATTGACAGTATTTGCACCTGAAAATGTCAATCACCCATTGTGGATTGAACGTATTCGTGAAATGAAACCTGATGTCATTTTTTCTTTCTATTATCGTCACATGTTAAGTGATGAAATCCTGAATTTGGCACCTAAAGGCGCATTTAATTTACACGGCTCTTTATTACCAAAATATCGTGGTCGCGCACCAATTAACTGGGCGATTGTGAATGGTGAAACAGAAACGGGTGTTACTCTGCATAAAATGACAGCGAAAGCTGATGCGGGTGATATCGTAGCTCAAGAAAAAGTTATCATTGCAGATAATGATACCTCTCTAATTTTACATGAAAAAGTAAGAGAAGCTGCTGGTAAGTTACTTTCTAGCGCATTACCACATATTGCATCAGATGATTATTCAACAACTGCACAAGATGAAAGCCAAGCAACTTATTTTGGCCGTCGTTGCGCTGATGATGGTTTAATCGATTGGAATGCAGATGCAAAAACAGTCCACAACTTAGTGCGTGCTGTGACAGAACCCTACCCAGGTGCATTCACTTTCTTAGGTGAACGTAAAATGATTATCTGGCGTTCACGTGCTGTTGCTGATAATCAAGGCAAACGTCCGGGTACTGTTATTTCAACAGAGCCTTTAGTGATTGCGTGCGCGAAGGGTGCGATTGAAGTTGTTACTGGTCAAAGTGAAAATGGTCTTTATGTTCAAGGAAGTCGTTTAGCGGCTGAAATGGGTATTGTGACCGATGTTCGTGTTGGACCAAAAGCAACTGCACAAGTGAAACGTCGCAAACGCGTTCTGATTTTAGGTGTGAATGGCTTTATTGGTAACCATCTAACAGAACGTCTATTAAAAGATGATAACTATGATATCTATGGTATGGATATCGGTTCTTCTGCAATTGAGCGCTTTATTGGAAATCCACGTTTCCACTTTATTGAAGGTGACGTGAGTATTCATACAGAATGGATTGAATACCATATTAAAAAATGTGACGTTATTCTGCCATTAGTTGCTATTGCAACACCAATTGAATATACCCGTAATCCATTACGTGTATTTGAATTAGACTTTGAAGAAAACTTAAAAATTGTACGTTATTGCGTTAAATATAATAAACGTATTATTTTCCCATCCACATCAGAAGTTTATGGTATGTGTGATGATAAAGAATTTGACGAAGATAATTCACGCCTAATTGTTGGTCCAATTAATAAACAACGTTGGATTTACTCTGTATCTAAACAGTTATTAGACCGAGTTATCTGGGCTTATGGTGCCAAAGAAGGTCTGAAATTTACGTTATTCCGTCCATTTAACTGGATGGGGCCTCGTTTAGATAACTTAAATTCAGCGCGTATCGGTAGTTCTCGTGCAATCACACAATTAATTCTGAATTTAGTTGAAGGTTCACCAATTAAATTGGTTGATGGTGGTGAGCAAAAACGTTGTTTCACTGATATCAATGATGGTATTGAAGCTTTATTCCGTATTATTGAAAACCGTGATAACAAATGTGATGGCCAAATCATCAATATCGGTAATCCAACTAACGAAGCAAGTATTCGCGAATTAGCAGAAATGCTGTTAGATTGCTTCGAAAAACATGAGTTACGTGGACATTTCCCTCCATTTGCAGGCTTCAAGAAGATTGAAAGTAGTAGTTACTATGGTAAAGGCTACCAAGATGTTGAACACCGTAAGCCAAGCATTAAAAACGCAGAGCGTTTATTGGATTGGAAACCAAGTATTGAAACTCGCCAAACAGTAGAAGAAACATTAGATTTCTTCTTACGTGGTGCAGTTGAAGAATTAGGCACTAAATAGGAATAAATAATGAAGAAAGTTGGTTTGAGAGTTGATGTGGATACTTATCAAGGAACGAAACAAGGTATTCCACAATTGCTGGATGTATTTGCCAGACATAACATTCATGCCAGCTTCTTCTTTAGTGTCGGGCCAGATAATATGGGGCGCCATTTATGGCGCCTTTTAAAGCCTAAATTTTTATGGAAAATGCTACGATCAAATGCTGCGTCACTATATGGCTTAGATATTTTATTAGCTGGGACAGCATGGCCGGGTAAAAAAATTGCTAAAAATTTAGGTTATTTGATGAAAGAAGCCCAAGATGCGGGGCATGAAGTTGGTTTGCACTCATGGGATCATCAAGGTTGGCAGGCAAAAGTCGGGCGCTGGTCGACAGAAGAATTAATGCAACAAGTTCGTTTAGGTGTTGAAGCACTGGAAAAAGCACTTGAAAACCCTGTAAAATGTTCGGCAGTTGCTGGATGGCGAGCAGATGAACGCGTATTAACAGTTAAAGAAACTTTTCAATTCGATTACAATAGCGATTGTCGAGGAACGCATCCTTTTAGGCCTATTTTAGAAAATGGTTCTATCGGTACGGTGCAAATTCCAGTAACATTACCAACTTATGATGAAGTCGTTGGTACAAAGGTAAAGGATGTAGATTTTAATCAATTTATTATTGATGAAATCAAAAAAGACAGTGGAATACCTGTTTATACTATCCACACCGAAGTTGAAGGAATGTCAAAAGCCGCTCAATTTGAGCAGTTACTGGCAATGATTGCAAATGAAGGCATCGAATTCTGTCCGTTAAGCGATTTATTACCACAAGATAAAGAAACGCTTCCGATGGGTAAAGTTGTTCGATCTGACTTTCCGGGTCGAGAAGGCTGGTTAGGGTGCCAACAAGAGGTCTAACGAAACTATGTTGAATAACCGGGCGAGTAAAATCGGGGCCATCCTCTTGGCTCTTTTTTTTGTTCTTACCTACTTATTTCCATTGAACAGCCGGTTATTATGGCAACCAGATGAAACCCGTTATGCGGAAATTAGCCGTGAAATGGTGGTGAGCGGGAACTGGATTGTTCCTCATATGCTCGATATTCGCTATTTTGAGAAGCCAGTGGCAGGTTATTGGATCAATAATGTTAGCCAATTAATTTTTGGTCACACTAACTTTGCTGTGCGTTTTGGCTCTGTTATTTCCATTCTTTTAAGCACATTACTTGTCTATTTATTGGCAAGAATGATGTGGCGTAACCGCCAAGTCGCTTTTGTTTCTAGTTTAATCTATTTGTCCATGTTCTTAGTGTTTAGCGTAGGCACTTACAGTGTATTAGATCCTATGTTGGCACTTTGGGTTACCGCGAGTATGGTTTGCTGTTTTTGGGCGCTTAAAGCTACCACAGTCAAAACACGAATATTAGCGTGGATAACATTAGGGCTTGCCTGTGGTATGGCATTTATGACCAAAGGATTTCTAGCGTTAGCTATTCCGGTCATTGTCATGATACCTATCACACTGTATCAAAAACAATTTACGCAAATGTTGCTCTATGGTTTACTTGCTGTATTTAGTGCAGCATTAATTAGTTTGCCGTGGGCACTAGCTGTTGCAAAAGCCGAGCCTGATTATTGGCACTACTTCTTCTGGATTGAACACATTAAGCGTTTTTCGGGTGAAGATGCTCAGCATAGCGCTCCATTTTGGTACTATATCCCCGTTGTTTTATTAGGTGTGATCCCTTGGCTTGGATTGCTTCCGGGTGCATTAATGGGGGCTTGGAAGAAAAGACGTAAACGTCCTGAATTATTCTTCTTATTATGCTGGTTTGTGGTTCCGTTCTTATTTTTTAGTATTGCGAAAGGTAAGCTACCGACATATATGCTGCCATTTATGGCTCCGCTAGCAATGCTAATGGCGAAATACGGCGTAGATTGTGCCCGTAAATTTAGAATGAAAGCGCTACGTATTAACGGCTATATTAATATCTTTATTGGTGTTGCTGTTGTTATCGCTATTTTAGTTATCCAGTTAGCCTCTTCAAAACCTATTTATATGCCATATGAATGGTCTAAATGGGTATTAGCTATAGTGGCATTCTCATTATGGGGCATTATTGGTTATCTTTGCTCTACGCTTAATGGAAAACACTGGTTATGGGCGGCGTCTTGTTCACTAGGCGTAAGCTTATGTATCGGCCAAGCAATACCGAATAGCAGCGTAGATAGCAAATTACCTCAAGAGTTTATTCGCCAAAATATAGAGACGTTAAACACAAGCAAATACATTGTGAGTAATAGTGTAGGTATTGGTGCGGGATTAGCGTGGGAATTACAACGTAGTGATATCTATCTTTATGAAAGAACTGGCGAATTAACTTATGGTGTTGAAGAATATCCAGATTCTCAGCATAAATTAATTAAACCTGATAATTTTGCTCAGTGGTTAGAAGAAGCAAGAAAAGAAGGTCGAGTTTCGGTTGTTATTACGTTTAAAGATCCTAAGAAATTAGCACAATTGCCAAGACCTGAAGAGCTGGTGACAAACCATCGAGTTGCTATTTTAACTTATGAGAAGCGTAATTAATGTCATTTGTTTTATTGCTAATCGTGAGCTTTTTGACCTGCATAGGGCAGGTGTGTCAAAAACAAGCGGTGGTTAGCTGGCAAAGTGATTCATTGACAAAAGCCAGAAAAACGATTTTCTGGCTTTTTGTTGCTATTGCAATGCTTGGCTTGGGGATGCTTTTTTGGTTACGACTATTACAAATTCTCCCACTAAGTATTGCTTATCCTATGTTAAGCATTAACTTTATTGTGGTGACATTAATTGGCCAGTTTGTTTATAAAGAGCCTGTTAATGTGAAACATTGGATTGGTATCGCGTCAATTATGGTCGGCATTGTATTGATGAGTATACAAGCATGAAAGGCTATTTATGGGCAATTGGAAGCGCGCTATTAGTGACAGCAGCTCAATTGTTGTTAAAGTTTGGTATGTCTGAACTACCAGAATTACAGTTAGAAAAACAGTGGTTTGATTTCACATGGTTATGGGCGAATATAGAGTCAATTTCTATCGTGTTTGTTGGTCTTGTCGGTTATGTCCTTTCTATGGTTTGCTGGCTGTTCACTTTACGCACCATTCCTTTAAATAAAGCCTATCCGCTGATCAGTTTGAGTTATGTGTTTGTTTATATTCTTGCAGTGGTATTACCGTGGTTTCAAGAAACACCATCATGGACAAAAACAGCGGGTGTAGCATTTATCATGATTGGGGTGTGGCTGATAAGTCAAAAAACGAAAGAGACACAATCACACTAACTTAATGATTATAAATTTATTTTCTGATCCTTGTTGTTAATTGTGCGATTTATTCTACCAATCATCACTCATTCATCTTCAATAACTTGTTTTTGCTTAAAAAAGCAGATAGATTTTAAAATCTATGGTAACAATAATGGTGGATGCAATGAGAAAGTCCGTTTTCTATCCTTTCTTACTCTGTATTATTCTGCTGGCTGGGTGTTCATCTAGCCCGTCGAAGCGTATTCCACCAGCTCCCCCCTTAAAAACACAACTTTCCGATCCTATCATGGTGATAGTGCAATTGAAGTCGCAACTTGAGCAATGGTATGGCACGCCATATAGCTATGGTGGAATGACACCTTCTGGTATTGATTGCTCAGGTTTTGTATATAAAACTTACAGTGATCGCTTTGATATAAAGCTTCCACGAATGACCATTGATCAAACCAAATATGGTACACAAATCAGTAAAAGTGATTTAATGCCAGGTGATTTGGTTTTCTTTAAAACGGGTGGTGGTGAGAATGGGCTTCATGTCGGTATTTATGATACTGATAATACATTTATTCACGCATCAACTAGCAAAGGGGTAACTCGTTCATCCCTTGATAATGTCTATTGGAAAAAGACATTCTGGCAAGCTCGTCGATTGTAGTTTCGTGCCATTTAACAGCCTAATATATTGAGAGTTATGGTATCTTATACCTTATTTTCTTCATATAGGTATTCCTTATGTCAGGCAAATTGCGTCTGTTAATTTCCGAGTCTTATGATCCTTGGTTTAACCTTGCTGTTGAAGAGTGTATTTTTAGACAAATGCCCGCTGATCAACGTGTGCTTTTCCTTTGGCGTAACGATAATACGGTGGTTATTGGTCGAGCGCAGAATCCATGGAAAGAGTGTAATACCCGTAAAATGGATGAAGATGGTGTGAAATTAGCTCGTCGCTCAAGTGGTGGTGGTGCTGTTTTCCATGATCTTGGTAATACCTGTTTTACCTTTATGGCGGGAAAACCGGAGTATAACAAAACAATATCAACTCAAATTATTCTTGATGGATTATTAAAAGCAGGAATTAATGCTACGGCATCAGGACGTAATGATTTAGTGGTTCCTCAAGATGATGGTGAAAGAAAGGTTTCAGGCTCAGCTTATAAAGAGACAAAAGATCGCGGTTTCCATCATGGCACATTATTAATAAATGCTAACTTATCTAGATTAGCTAATTACCTCAATCCAGATCCGAAAAAGCTTCAAGCTAAAGGGATCACTTCTGTACGCTCCCGAGTGGCTAATTTAGTTGAGCTAAAACCAGATATTACCCACGAAAAACTCTGTGAAACTATCACTGAAAGTTTTTTTGAATACTATGGTGAGCGAGTAGAAGCAGAGATTATATCACCACAAAAATTACCTGATTTACCCGGTTTTGAAGAAACATTTGCTAAGCAAAGTAGTTGGGAGTGGAATTTTGGGCAAGCTCCTGCATTTTCACATCTTTTAGATAACCGTTTTAAATGGGGTGGTGTTGAGCTGCATTTTGATATTGAGCGTGGCAATGTTATCAGAAGCCAAATATATACAGACAGTTTAGATCCCGCACCATTAGAAGCATTATCCGAGATGTTGGTAGGGCTGCGTTATACACCAGAGTCTCTAAAAGGGCTTATTGAGCAACTCATTGTGCGTTATCCTAATAATAAAATAGAGCTTAATGAGCTTCAAGAATGGCTTGTTGCAGCGATAGCGTAATTTTTATCAATATTAGAAAATAATGAAAAATAAAAACCAGCTAAAAGAGCTGGTTTTTTTATGAAGAATAATGTGATGTGAAATTGATTAGTGATTTTCACATGACATAAAGTAATGAGTGTCTGGCATTTTGCCATTTTCTCTAAATTTAGCGGGTGTAGTATTGAAATGCTTTTTAAAGATACGTGTAAATGTTGCTTGAGAACTAAAGCCATACATTAAAGCTATATCTAAAATAGACATATCTTTTTCTTGTAATGATTTAGCCGCTTCTAATAAGCGACGTTTACGAACATATTCGCCTAATGTACAACCTTTAAAATCTTTAAAAATGCGTTGCAAGTGCCACTTCGAGTAGCCGCTTTTATTTGCAATTGTATCGATTTTTATACCTTCGTTACGTTGTAACTGGGTTTCTAACCATTTCAGAATATCATTAACGACATTTTCAGCCATAAAACCTCCCACAAAAAATGGTGGGGACACAGTGCCCAAGTAAATAGAATAGTAACGCATGTTATTTATAATCTATTTTAAGCATGGGGAAAATAACAGGTAGGCAAAAAGTGCTCTTCGTGATTGATAATCATTATCACAATGATAGGTTTGGCTTATATAGCTCAAGTAAGGTTCAGTTTTATGAATATTTATGATTAAAAATGTTATTTTGTATGACTTTTACTTTGTTGAATTTATTGATTTATTTTTTTAATTTGATAGCTCTGTTATACCTTTTATTTTTAGCTTTGTTATATTTTTTGTGTGAAATAAAAGCTAATCATTGATTAAGGTGTATTTTAAAGTCAATTTATTTGACTAAAAGTTGAAAAAATAAAATAAGATTTATTAATCAATTGATGTGGTATTTTCTTCACTATTTTATTTTCAATTGATCAGTTTGTTGAGAATAAATTAGCTAAGTCACCCCTTAAAAATAGAGCTAAGAGGTGGCTTAGTAAAAATAACTGTGGCTAACCTTTTTTAAGGACGTAGAAAGACTTGAGGATATAAGTGTTCTGGATGACTATTAACACTTACATCCGCACCATACCATTTTTGAATATTCTCCGTTGTTAGCACACTGTGTGGTGTACCTTCACAAACTAACTTTCCTTGATGCAGCAATAAAATTCTATCAGCATAAAGAGAAGCCAAATTAAGATCATGCAAAACACAACACACCATAAGGTTTTGTGTTTTTGCTAATTGCTTTAATAAACGTAAGCTATGCTGCTGGTGGTAAAGATCAAGTGCAGAGGTCGGCTCATCAAGGAATAAGACAGCTTCTTGTGGCATAGGGTGCCATAATTGCGCTAACACTCTAGCAAGCTGTACACGTTGTTGCTCACCGCCCGATAATTGGCGATAGTCTCTATCCTTAAATTTTAAACAGTCCGTTTGGAGCAGTGCTGTCTCAATTGCAATTTTCTTATGTTGTTGTCCATGAGGCGTTCTTCCCATAGCAACCACTTCTTCTACTGAAAATGAAAATGAAAGCTGACTGTTTTGTCGCATAACAGCGCGGTTTTGCGCTAATTGTTGACTATTCCATTGTGAATAGGTTTTTTGTTTAAAATAACACTGACCTTGCGTTGGTGTTGTATAGCCTGTTAATAAGCGTAATAGCGATGATTTTCCCGCCCCATTGGGACCAATAATGGTAACCAACTCCCCAGCATTAAGTGAAAGTGACACATCATCAATAATGGTCTTATTGCCAATTTGATAAGTTAAATTATTTCCATAGAGCAATGGCGTGTTTTGTTTTTCAATCATGACATTCTTCCTGCGGGTTGTCGTAAGATAAGCCAAAGGAAATAAGGGCCACCAATTAATCCAGTAATGAGTCCAACAGGGATTTCAGCAGGAGATACTAGTGTTCGTGATAATGTGTCAGCGGCGAGTAACAGTGTTGCACCACCCAAAATGGTGGCAGGTAATAACCATATATGATTACTACCAATACGCATGCGAATAAGGTGTGGAACCACAAGTCCAATAAATCCAATAACACCACTCAGTGCAACAGCACAACCAATTAGGATGGCGCTAAGAAGTAACAAAATAAACTTGGTTCTTCTTACATTTAGTCCTAAGTAATGTGCCTCTTCATCACCCAGTTGTAATAGGTTTAATTTATGGCTTTGCCAACATGCCAAAATACTGACGGGAATGATCACAAGAGTAGCAATAGATAAGGTTTTCCAGTCAATCTGGCTTAATGAACCCATCATCCAAAGAGAGAATTGACGTAATTGTTGGTCAGTGCTGATGTAACTTAATACACCAATAAAGGACATACAAAGCGCATTGATAGCAATACCGGCAAGCAATAACCGCGCTAAATTACCATCACTCAATTGATGTAATGAGAAGATAATCATTGCTACA
This sequence comes from Proteus sp. ZN5, assembly GCF_011046025.1. GTDB lineage: Bacteria > Pseudomonadota > Gammaproteobacteria > Enterobacterales > Enterobacteriaceae > Proteus. The sequence goes on along the minus strand of NZ_CP047639.1, from coordinate 3,062,860 downwards.
ATTAAGCCGCCAACAAAGGCGGCGACAATATGACTGTAGAATGCAAAGGCTGGCGAAAAAGAGAACGGTAGAATAATAACGATGGCAACCATTAGTGCTGCACCGCTACTAATACCCAACAGACCAGGATCAGCTAACGAATTTCTAAATAATCCCTGCATTATCGCGCCGGATATTGCTAAAGCGCCTCCAACAAGAATGGCTAATAATACGCGAGGTAAACGGATATCTAGCCAAATTTGCCATTCCATATCATCAAAAGAGCTATTCCATAATGTATGAAACGAGAGGGCTAATGCTCCGCTATTCACAGAAATTAATGTAACAGTGGTGAGTAAAAAGAGTAAAACTAAAATACTCATCCACGGTGAACGAAAACGAGACATTATTGCTCCAAGGCTTGACGAATTTGATGCATGACTTCGGGTGTTGAAAGGGTAAAGCCTAATAACCCCATGTCATCAACAACAACATAATGCTTATTTTTACCAGCAGGTGTGTATTTTATGCCGGGTAATTCCCATAGTTTCTCAATTCCGCCAATGCCTTTAATACCTTCTTTGGTTACAAGCAAAATATCAGGTTGGCTTGCAATAACACCTTCTTGAGAAAGTGGACGATAGCTTGTAAATCCTTGCATGGCATTTTTACCACCAACCAGTGAAATAATGGTATCTGCGGCAGTATCTTGACCCGCAGCCATTGGAATAACGCCACCATGACTCATGATATAAATGACTTTCTTATCGATAGGAGTGGTTGAAATTTGTTTGATAGAGAGGGCGAGTTTCTCTTTTAGTTGATTGCCTTCTTGTTCTCTATTTAAAACAGTCGCAATAGTGTCTATTTTTTCATTAATGGCTTCTAATGAATGTGTACCTGTAATGGTTTTTACAGCGACTCCGGTTTCTTTAATGCGGCGTAATGCCAAAGAAGGGCGAGCTAATTCGCTGGTAATGATCAATGTTGGTTTGACAGATAAGATCCCTTCAGGGTTTAGCATTCGCATATAACCTACATCAGGAAGTGTTTTCACTTGTTCAGGAACTAAGCTGGTGCTGTCTCTTGCAATAATTTGCTCGCCTGCACCCAATGCGAAAACAATTTCTGTAATATCACCACCAATAGTAACGATACGTTCATTAGCTGAAGTGATGAACGGCATTACACTACACAGGATCAAAAGAAGCCATCTTTTCATTAAATCATTCTCCGATTAGGCGATTTTAGTGAGAGTATTCACTTGTTCACGCCATTGTTGTTGCTCGGCAGTGCCTTCAGTACGTTGTCCATAGAGTTGAGCAATTTGTTGCCCCTTGCTATCAAAGATCTCAAGGCTAGTGACAAACCCATCTTGAGTTGGTTTGCGTGTTACCCAACTTTCTGAAATTTCACTTTCAATTAAATGAAGTGTAAAAGCAGGATTGAAAACATTGATCCAAACTTGATCGCTATTTTCAAATTGATGAGGGACTAGGCGGTCAATTTGACCTGTAAAAATTTGTACACAACCACGGCTACCGACAAATATCATGATCTCGTTTTGTGCTTCTTTGGCGAGTTCTAACAAGGTTTTCAGGGCGTTGTTATCGACTTGATAAGCAAGATCATCAGGAACAGCTTTGAATGCTTGTTGACGACTTAAGTTATTTTCTTTTAGTAATTTGAAAAATTGGTGAACATCAGTCATTGAACGCCATTGTTGTTCAAGTTGTTCAGCTAATTCATTACTAACAGGTGTGTTTGAGTAGGGTTCAACAGGTGTGATATCGAGAGCCGGGTTTTCTTCCAATAAGAATGATTGAATAAGTGCATCCCATTCATCCATATTCGTGTTATTTGTCGTATAGACTTTATGTAATGCATCACCATGCATATCAAAGAACTGAATACTATAACGCGTTCCTTTTGATGTCTCTTCGGTAAGTGCAAAAATGCTTGACCAATAAGCGAAGAAAAAGCGTAAATCCATTGCTCGCGGGTTTAAAATTAAGCCAGCATGATCGCTAAAACGGGCATTTGTGTATTCACCAAGATGTTCGTGAACGGCGATATCGTTACGAGTAATGGCTTTGACTTCACCCACTTTACTTAAGGCTTTTAATAATTCTTGTACATCATTGCGTAGACGTTTTGCATCATGCCCTACACGGGCGTGAGTGAGTTCAGCTTCACTGACATTTAAGTAAGAAGCGAGATCACGCGCATACGGTGCTTTTTTGTCCGTTTTAGCTTGCAGGTAGCTCTCATAAAGAGATTTATTCACAGAAACTCCTATTGTATCGTTGATTTTATTGTTAATTACCATTGATAACTCACAAGTACTTTTGCATTTCGGCCTTCTTGAGGAATACCTGCAGAAGAATAATAAGTTTTATCAAATGCGTTACTCAGTACAAATGAGGTTGTTAGCCCCTTAAATGAGGCATCACCCTCATAACGAAGGTAAAAATCATTAACGCCATAACCTGCCTGTTGGCGATTGCTTGGACGATTAAAACGGTCATGTTTGGTAAAGTCCGTTTTCTTAGTAAATTGACCAACCCAACCCACAGAAAAATCAGTACTTGGTATAGGAACATCAAAGCGACTGGTTAATGTATCTGGCTCAATTGAGGTAATTGAGGCATTAGTCGCATTATCTTTCCCTTTGGTATGGTTGTAGGCTAAATCCCAATTAAAGAATTTTGATTGGTAGCTCATAGAAACATCCCAACCCCAAATAGTTGCTCTTGGAATATTTGTTGATTGTGTATATCCCTGAAAAATAGCAACATCTGCATCAATATAATCTTTTGCACGAGTATTGAAATGGGCAGCTTTAATTTTCAGATTATCATTATTAGATAATAAGTCGTCGAATTGAAAACCGAATCCGTATTCAGTTGTTGAATTGGTTTCAGGCTTTAAATTAGGATTTGGACGCCAATAGTTTGCTGGTGCGCCGGGGAAAGGTGCATCAAAATGTTTTGCATCGTTATACATCTCACCTAAAGTTGGTGCTCTAAATGCCTGTGAGTAAGAGGTATAAAGCATCGACCAATCAGTGGGTGTAATACTGATTGCTCCTTTTGATGACCATTTATCCGCAGTAATATCATCATAACGATCGTTTTGGCTTTTATATTTGTCAAAACGTGTTCCTAAAATTAAGGAGACAGGTAAATCACGTAAAGTGACTTCATCTTGTACCCAACCTGACATAAAGCGGATATCGGCTTGTGGGAAGCTTTCTGCATTTTGGCTTGGTGATTGTTTTTGTTTATAAACCTCGCCACCATAAGTCAATCCATGTGATGCAAAGCTGTATGTACCTACTTGTGAGCGGTTTTCGAGTTTTACGCCATAGGTTTTTTGTTCTCGACCTTCAAATCCTTTTTGTATCGTTTTGGCATTGATATCAACTTCACTGTAATAAGCCTGTGTTTTCAAATTAATCCATTGTGAATCTGAAGGATCAAATTGATAGGTTAACTGAACATCTTTTTGTGTTGTGGTGCGATCAGTTTCTACATTTGCAAGTGTAGGATTTGAGGGAACTTGGGGATTTTTGGGTTGATTTGTATTGTTATGATAATAGCGGAATTGTCCACTTAACGTGTTGCTATCATCAATTAACCAGCGGCCTTTAGAAAGAAGATTAATAATGGTTTCGTCATTTTGAGCACGATATCCGCCACCATAGCGAGTATCGCCTTTGTCGCGAGCTGATAATGCAACAAGTCCATCAAGGTTATCGTGTCTACCAAAAGCAGTGACACCTAAACCTTGGCTATGTTGAGCGGTATTACCAAGACCAGTAACACGTACGCCCCCTTGTTCGTTTTTTGAAAGCAGATCGCTTGCATCAACAGTATCGTAAGCGATAACACCGCCAAGAGCTCCACTACCATATAAAAGAGCAGAAGGGCCACGAATAACTTCAACTTGTTTTATAAGCAAAGGATCGACAAAAATACTGTCGATATGACCAGTATCTGTTCCTTGGCGCACGCCATCGACAAGTGTCAGTATTCCATTTTTACTGTATCCACGCATACTGATGGTTTCACCATTAGTACGACCTGCCCCTGAAATAGAAATTCCAGGTACATGACGAAGTAATTCAGAAGCACTTCCTGCGGTTTCTGACAACGCATTGTTATTTTTTATAACCGTTGACATCATGGGCAATGTAAAGCTATCGCGTTCATTACCTGTTGCATAAACAGTAAGTACCTCTGATTTTCTTCCCTCATTAGTTTGTGTTTTCTCTTGTGCAGACACACAAGCAGAAGAGACAGCAACAGTCAGCAAACTAAATTTTATCAATAAAGATGACTGAGACATGCAGATGGATCTCCGTTATTGAATGGGCTGTTAAACAGCCCTTTGTTATATAAATCATTGCTCCTCATCTACCAGCGATAACTGACGGACATTTTGATATTTCTACCTTCTTGTGGCACACCTAATGCCGAGAAATATTCTCGATTAAAGGCATTAGAAAGTACCAATGCAGCTTGAATATCTTTATTGTTTTGAGATTGATAACTGATTGAAAAATCATGAATACCATAGCCTGGATATTGAGCAATAAGCTCTTGCATTCGATTGGTTGTTTTGCCTTTTACGTGAGGTGCTCTTCCTTTATGTGTGCCTTTATTTTCTGTTGCACTGGCAAATTTTCCTGACCACCCTAATGAGAAGGGAGTTTTAGCAATAGGAAGTTGAATAAAGGTTGTGAGTACTTCAGGGCGAACAGGCGAAATAGTTTCATGCGTAGTTAATTCGAGGGTTCGAGTACGGTTATAACCTAGCCCAATAGAAATTAATGGATGTGAATAACGTAAGCCGAGATCAACACCGTCGATAAGTGCTTGAGGAATATTAATGGCTTGCAGATGAAGTTTTTTCGTTAATACACGAGCATCCCAAATATCATACGTAATATAGTCTATCGCTTTCGTATCAAAATAAGCCGCATTCAGAGAAAATTCATCATCAGATGCTAATAAGTGCGAAAAAGTCAGTTTTCCACCATATTCCCAAGTGCGGTTTTTTTCAGGGCTAAGATTAGGATTAGGGATCCAAAATCCTTTTGCTGTACGACCAAAAATAGCCGGTATTTCAAAATGAAGAGAGTCATTAAACATTTCATTTAGCGTTGGTACTCTCATATTGGTTGAATATGAGGTATAGAGTTGTAACCATTGTGTTGGTGTAAAGGTTAGGGCAATATTTTTACTAATATTGTTTTTACTTGTTTGATGAAAATCGGGTTTATGTTGTTTAAAATCCTCTAAAAGCGAATTTAGCTCACTTTGAGGTTTATTTTTATAATAGTGATAACGCAAACCAGTCGTTAATGCTAAAGGTAAATGTGGTGTCGAGAGCTGACTTTCCACCCAACCAGCAACATAAACCATTTTTGCAAGAGGGAAGTTTTTTGCCGCTTGGTTAGAAACCATTTTTTGTTGATAAGCTTCTGTGCCTAAAATGATTTTTTGATTTAATTTATCTGAATAGGAAAATTGAGAGTTATTCTCAATTTTTAGCCCATAAGTTAATTGTGTCCGATCTTCATTTCTACCTATTTTCCCTTGTTGATTTTTTCTACGTTGATAATCAGAAAGGGAAGTATCGGTTAAAAATATTTGATTAATATTGAATTGTGAGTAATACAAATGACTGGTTAAATTAATCCAACTTTGTATTTCAGGCTCATAATGATAAGTGACAGAATAATTTTTCTGTTTAGATTGGCGTTCTACTTGGTTACTTTCGTTCTTACCAAATCCACCCATGCGATGTAAAACTTCTCGCTGAGTACCTTTATTCTCATAATGTCGTGCTGAAAAAATGAAAGTTTGGTTTTCAGTTGGGTAGAGATAAGCTTTAGCAAAAAAGTTGTTAATATGTTCGTGGTTTTCGAGTTTATCACCATTCGCTAAGCGAATAGGACCCCGTTGGCGCTGACTGTAAGCAAATAAACCTTCGGCAATATCGTGTCGCCCTGCAATAATCCCCCCATAAGTGAAGTGCTTATCTACGGATGAAAGTGAGGTAAATAATTTAGCACTGAGTTTTTCATCTATTTTCAATAAGCTGCGAGGATCAAGCGTTTGAAACGAAACAACACCGCCCATTGCCCCATTACCGTGTAATACAGGAGATGAACCATGTTTTATATCAATGCGTTTCACTAATGAAGGATCAAGAAAAATACCACCTAAGTTGTTGATAGTATTTTCTAAAGGTTGCTCGATACCATCGACTAAGATCTTAACACCTTTTTGATCATAGCCACGCATAAGGATGTTTGCGCCATTTGTAACACCTGTTCCTGATAGGGTTGCACCAGCCACTTTATTTAGCATTTCACCAGTGGTTGATGCAGTTTGTGCTTGAGGTGTCGAACTATCAATAATGGAATGAAAGTCGTGAGTTGTTTTATCAATGGAATGACCGAGAACCGTAAGAGAGTCCATCTCTGTATTGTCTGATTGTGCAGAGGCAATAGGGGTGTACAACAAGCAAAGAGCTGTCGCTATACCTGAATATTTGAAATGTTTTTTCAGCATACACATACCATAAATGTCCATAAAAAATCCTTGTATATGGAGTTATTTAGCTGGCTGCCTAGCTGAGGGAGTAGGTGGCTTGCAAGTTATTGTCAAAATGATTATTTAGTCAGGATTAATTTTCCTGCCTTTGTTTGACGCAGTTGATACAACTCTCCGTTGTGTTGAATGTAAACCACGCCATCTTTACCCAATAACTCAATGCTATTGATTGATTGAATTATTGAAGAATGAGAATTCTGTTTAGTTAAAGAACTATCCAAATTATTAGCTTTTTTATTCATAATACACTAAGAGTAATAAGCGTTATCATTATGATAATCATTATCGTTAACAAGAGTGTTTAGACAAGCTTTTTTTAACGTAAACAGATAAATTTAAGTCATATTGTGAATAACTAAACGCTATACGATGAAAATTAAAACAATGGAATAAAAGAGACTTATATTTTTCTCAAAATATAACGCCAATAGGGGGGTGTTTAGATGAAAGTAGAAGAAAGAATAAAAGGGGTAAAAATTACCCCTTAATAAATAAGCTTATTGAAATCGACTCTCAACGGCTTGTGCTAATAATTCAAGAAGTTGTTCTGTATCATTCCAACTTAAACAAGGATCAGTGATCGATTGTCCATAATTAAGCGGTTTATTTTGTACGACTTTTTGTGAGCCTTCTTGTAAAAAGCTCTCAGCCATCACACCTACAATCGCTTGTGAGCCATCTTTAATTTGCTGACCAACATTTCTGGCTACTTCTAATTGGCGACGATGAATTTTTTCACAGTTGCCATGACTAAAATCGATAATAAGATACTCTGGTAAATCCACTTGCTTTAGTGCATCAACCGCATCAGCGATATCGCTTGCGTGATAATTCGGCTTTTTACCTCCACGCAGAATAATATGACCATAAGGATTACCACTGGTTTGATAAATCGTCATACGGCCATTTTTATCGGGTGATAAGAAAGTATGACCTACACGAGAAGCGCGAATAGCATCAATGGCAATACGAGTATTACCATCAGTGCCATTTTTAAAACCCACAGGGCAAGAGAGTGCTGAAGCCATTTCACGATGAACTTGGCTTTCAGTTGTTCTTGCACCAATAGCCCCCCAACTAATTAAATCAGCAATATATTGGCCTGTGACCATATCGAGAAATTCAGTTGCAGTGGGCAAACCTAACGCATTTATTTCAATTAGTAGCTTTCTCGCAAGGCGAATACCTTCGTTGACATTACATGAGTTATCAAGGAAAGGATCAGAGATTAAGCCTTTCCAGCCAATGACTGTACGTGGCTTTTCAAAGTAGGTTCTCATGACAATTTCTAAGCGCTCATGATAACGTTCTTTTAGCTGATTAAGCTTAGTCGCGTACTCTTTGGCGGCTTTAGGATCATGAATAGAGCAAGGCCCTACAATCACTAATAGTCGTTTGTCTTCGCCAGTAAGGATCGCTTCAATTCGTTTACGTGCTGATGTGATATTTTGGATTATCTCATCAGAAATGGGGAACTCTTTTGCTAAGGTTTCTGGTGTTACCAGACTGTCTAGCACCTTAGTCCGTAGTTCGTCTGTCTTTAACATAATTCATCTCAATAAATATACAGGGTAAATCTACCCAGTGATTAAGATCACAATAAACGAAATTCAGCTAATTTCAACAGCGTTCACAGAGAAAAACGAATAAAAAAATCGCCAGAAAGAGTTAAAACATTCTTCTCGCTAATCCCATAGAATCAATTACCTTGGTTGAAATTTCTTCAACAGAATAATTCGTGGTGTTGAGATAAGGAATATTGTTTTTTCTAAAAAGGGCTTCCACTTCAGCTAATTCAATTCTGCATTGGCGAATCGAGGCATAACGGCTATTTTCGCGACGTTCACCTCGAATAGCAGCAAGACGTTCTGGCGCAATGGTTAAGCCAAATAATTTATGTTGATACTCTTTTAATTCAGCGGGAAGTTTTAAGAAATCCATATCATCCGCAGTAAAAGGATAGTTTGCGGCTTGAATACCAAATTGCATTGCCAAATAGAGGCTGGTGGGCGTTTTTCCACAACGAGAAACACCAATTAAGATCACTTGAGCTTGGTCGAGATTTCGTAATGATATGCCATCATCATGGGAAAGGGTGTATTCGATTGCAGCAATACGAGCATCGTATTTACTAAGGTTTTTTTCGGTTAATCCATGAGTTTTGTTTAATTTTGGCGATGCTTGAATGCCCACTTCTTTTTCAAGTGGTATTACGAGAGATTGCACAATATCCTGACAAAAACCTTCACTGCTATTTATTATCTGTTTAACTTCAGGGCTGATAATAGAATAAAAGACAAGAGGCTTAGCACCACTCTTTTTATAAATTTCGGAGATTTTCTGTTTTATTTCTTCAGCTCTTTCCACAGTAGAAACAAAAGGTAATGTATAACTTTTCATTTTTAATGGAAATTGAGAAAGTACCGCATGGCCTAATACTTCTGCTGTAATCGCTGTACCATCAGAGATAAAAAAGACTGTTCTATCAATGGGTTCATTATTATCACAATTAATAGAATTCAAGCTTAATATCATAACGCTCACCTTTTTTTAGCTGAATTAGCAAATCAAACAATATTATCTAAAGCATTTTTAGTGATTATAAAGGATAAAAAAATAAAGTTTTCTGGTTGATCGATTCACCTTTCTATATTCAGCATCACATTGTGATACGCTTATTTACGTTGTCGTTTTGACAGCGGGTTTTTCTTTTTTTCTCTCTCTCATAATTGTTTAAAAAAGGATTGTTCTCAATGTCCAGCAATAGCCTCACCCCGTGCAATGTGCTTTGGTATAACCAATTAGGTATGAATGACGTTGATCGTGTTGGTGGGAAAAATGCTTCCCTCGGTGAAATGATCACAAACCTAGCGGAACTGGGTGTTTCTGTTCCTAACGGGTTTGCTACCACAGCGCAAGCGTTTAATGATTTTCTGGAACAGAGCGGTATCAATCAGCGTATTTATGAATTACTTGATAGCGTTGATGTTGATGATGTTAATCAACTGGCTCAAGCAGGTAATCAAATTCGCCAGTGGGTAATTGATACACCTTTTACGCCTCAGTTTGAAAAAGATATTCGCGATGCTTATCTCACATTAAGTGAAGGTGAATCTGAAGCTTCATTTGCCGTTCGTTCATCTGCGACTGCAGAAGATATGCCTGATGCTTCTTTTGCCGGTCAACAAGAGACGTTTTTAAACGTTCAAGGTATTGATGCCATACTCGTTGCAATCAAACACGTATTTGCCTCGTTATTTAACGATCGCGCAATCTCTTATCGTGTTCACCAAGGTTATGATCACCGTGGTGTTGCATTATCTGCGGGTGTTCAACGTATGGTACGTTCTGATCTTGCTTCTTCAGGTGTGATGTTTACCATCGATACTGAATCTGGTTTTGATCAAGTTGTCTTTATTACATCAGCTTATGGTTTAGGTGAAATGGTTGTACAGGGTGCTGTTAACCCAGATGAGTTTTATGTACACAAGCCAACTTTAGCAAAAGGTCTACCTTCTATTGTTCGTCGTAATCTTGGCTCTAAAAAGATCCAAATGGTTTACGCAGACAGCGTTGAACATGGTAAACAAGTCCGTATCGAAGATACGCCAGAGTCACTGCGCAATCGTTTCTCTTTGACTGATCATGAAGTTCAAGAGTTGGCTAAACAAGCTGTATTGATTGAACGTCACTATGGTCGTCCAATGGATATCGAATGGGCTAAAGATGGACATAATGGTCGTTTATACATCGTTCAGGCTCGCCCAGAAACAGTTCGTTCTAACCAACAAGTTATGGAGCGCTATCAATTAAATGAAAGTGGCTCTGTTATTATTGAAGGCCGTGCTATTGGTCATCGTATTGGTACGGGTGCCGTCAAAGTTATCCATAACTTAAGTGAAATGGATAGAATTGAAGCAGGTGATGTGCTGGTTACTGACATGACAGACCCAGATTGGGAACCTATCATGAAGAAAGCTTCTGCGATTGTGACTAATCGTGGTGGTAGAACTTGTCACGCAGCTATTATTGCTCGTGAATTAGGTATTCCAGCTGTTGTGGGTTGTGGTGATGCAACAGAATGTATTGCGGAAGGACAAGTTGTAACTGTTTCTTGTGCTGAAGGTGATACAGGATTTGTTTACGATGGAAAACTGGATTTCTCTATTCAGAGCTCCGCAATCGATAATATGCCTGAATTAGGGCTCAAAATCATGATGAACGTCGGCAATCCTGATCGTGCATTTGATTTTGCAGGCTTACCAAATGATGGTGTCGGTCTTGCGCGTTTAGAATTTATTATTAACCGTATGATTGGTGTGCATCCTCGCGCATTACTAGAGTATGACGACCAAACTGAAGCACTGAAAGCTGAAATCAATGAAATGATGGCAGGCTATGAATCTCCAGTTGAGTATTACATTAGTAAATTAACGGAAGGGATTGCAACATTAGCAGCGGCATTCTGGCCTAAACGCGTTATTGTTCGTTTATCTGACTTTAAATCTAACGAATATGCCAATTTAGTAGGTGGTGATCGTTATGAGCCAGATGAAGAAAACCCAATGTTAGGATTCCGTGGTGCGGGTCGTTATGTTTCTGACGATTTCCGTCGCTGTTTCTCGCTTGAGTGTGAGGCGGTAAAACGTGTTCGTAATGATATGGGCTTAGAAAACGTTGAAGTTATGATCCCATTTGTTCGTACTGTACGCCAAGCTGAAGAAGTTATTGACGAATTAGCGGCAAATGGTTTGAAACGTGGTGAGAATGGCTTAAAAGTCATTATGATGTGTGAAATTCCATCAAATGCCTTATTAGCAGATAAATTCTTAGAACACTTTGATGGTTTCTCTATCGGCTCTAACGATATGACCCAATTAACATTAGGTCTTGACCGAGATTCAGGTGTGGTTTCTGCACTGTTTGATGAACGCAATGATGCAGTGAAAGCATTGTTATCAATGGCTATCCAAGCCGCTAAACGTAATGGAAAATATGTGGGTATTTGTGGTCAGGGACCTTCTGATCATGAAGATTTCGCACAATGGCTAATGGAAGAGGGAATTGATAGTTTATCTTTAAACCCAGATACCGTAATTAAAACTTGGGTAAAATTAGCACAATAGAATTAATATCATCGTGACTAGTCCTGATATAGGTTGACAGCTTTCAGGCATAAAACGCTCGATGTACTTCATCGGGCGTTTTATAGTTTAACGATAAGTGTGGTCGTTTTTCATTATAGAGTTGAATTGATTCTTCTACTAATTTTCTCGCTTGTTCCAAATTACTCGGTTTTATCAGTAGATACTCCATTTTTAATATTCCATTAATTCGTTCCGCTAAGGCATTTTGATAACAATCATACCCATCAGTCATAGAGCATTGAATATTATGCTCTTTATGTATCTCCTGATATTCCGAAGAACAATACTGTATCCCTCGATCTGAATGATGGATTAACGAAGTTGTCGAAGTCCGTTTTTTTAACGCCTGAACCAACGATTTCTTCACTGAACTTGTTTTCATATTGTCATCTAAATGATATCCCACGATTTTTCGTGAATATGCATCCGTAATTAAACTCAAATAAGTATCACCTTCATGCGTCGATAAATAGGTAATATCTGCCACCCAAAGCTGTTCTGGTTGTGTGGGGATAAACCCTGACTTAATTAAATTTGGATGCCGATGAAAACGATGATGGCTTAAGGTTGTTCGATGATAAGCCCGTTTATTAGGCACCAGTAACTGATGTTCTTTCAATAAAGAAAATAGTCGATCACGACCAATAACCATCTGTTTTTGCTTTAAAATAAAATGTAATTTACGCCCACCCAGTCGAGGTTGTAAGACTCGTTCAGATTTAACAACGTCAATAATGGCTGAATCGGCTTTCTTTCGTTCCTCAATTCTATCCAGTCTCTTGTAATAAGCCTGTCGGCTGATCTGCATAAAACGACAAGCAATTGTTACGGTGAGGTTTTTAACCGTTTTTTCTTTAATAACTCGGCTTTGCGCTTTTTTGACAAACGAACTCCAAAGTCTCTATCCATGACTTTAACCACAGCTTCGAAAAAATCGGATTTAAGCCGAGCTTCTTCAAGTTCCTTTTCAAGGATCTTAATGCGTTGTTCCGGCGTTTGTTGTTCAGAAGATTGGGTCATAGCTGAACCTCTATAAAAAGTATCAGGGGTACCGTTTGACCAATCTAACCTACCATGCTTACGAAGCCAAACTAAAACAGTAGAGCATCCTTGTATACCATAGTGATCTTGAGCTTGTTTATAGGTTAATTCGCCTTTTTCAACTTGGTCAACAAGCTGTAATTTAAAAGCGAGAGAATAATCACGTTGAGTTCGTTTAGTGATTGGTTTCATTACACTCTCCAATTTCAGATTGGAAAAGTGTCAACCTTATTTAGGATGGGTCATCGCTATAAATAAAAGCTCACAATATAATGTGAGCTTTTTTTATACAATTATTAAATAATAGGCAAAAAAAAGCCTATCATGGGCTGACAGGCAAAGACTACACACAGCAATATTTTATATTCTTTAATCTCGCCAATTAATCTATTAATATGAAAGGCGAAATTATTAATTCGATGAAACATTTGTTTCGTTGATATTTATATTAAGAGAAATGCGTTAATTATGCTCTAAGAATTATCTCAATAAAAAGAATATAGGCTTATTTGAAAGTGAATATAACTTGCTGGTAACAAACAGGTTTAAAAAAATGTAATTTGTTTCAAATTGTAAGTTTGAATATAAAAATATAATGATTTATTCCTAAATTGATAATCTTTATTAAACCTTACTCTGTTATTTTTAGAGCATGTAAGTAGCTACACTTACATGCTCCATTATTATTTATTCTTTTTCGATAAAGTTTTTATTCATAAATTCTACTGTTTCAGTTAAATCAGGATTAGGTTTTGGTACTTCATTAATCCATGCATTTAATAAGCTATGTGCAACAGCAAGAACAACAGGACCAATAAATAACCCAATCATACCTAATGTTAAAATCCCACCAATAACACCAGTAAGAATTAATACCATAGGCAAATCAGCGCCCATCTTGATTAAATAAGGTCGTAATACACCATCCATTGTCGCAACCGCGCCACCCCAAATCACCATAACAATGCCCCAAGTGGTATCACCTGTCCAAAATAGCCATAAAATGGAAGGGATCAATACTAATAAAGGACCTATTTGAGCAAGGCAGCAAATAAACATAATAACGGTTAATACCGTAGCATAAGGTACGCCAGACACTGCGAGACCGATACCACCAACAATCGCTTGAATTAAGGCGGTTAAAACCACGCCTAATGCGACAGCGCGAATAGACATGGATGCAAGTAAGATTGCAGCATCACCACGCTGACCAGCTAAACGAATGGCAAAATGGCGTAACCAAGATACGACATTTTCGCCTTGTAAAAACAGTAAGCCAGAAAATAACAACATCACACCCAAATGTAAGGCAAATCGACCAATATTTAATGCTTGAGCAAAAAACCAGTTTGCAGCTTGTCCGACATAAGGTTGGATTTTTGAGATTAACGCGTTACCGCCAGAGACAAGGATAGAATGCCATGTATCATAAAGCTTGCTCCCTATCATTGGGATATCGTTAAGCCATAATAGTTGAGGTGGCTGAATATTCGAAGGTGATTTTGCTAATTCTATTAAAGGCGCACTATTATCAATAACACTACTAATTAATAAGATAATAGGGATAACGAAGATCAGTAATATCAAAATCATCATTATCATGGTTGATAGCCAACGATATTTTACCCGCTTTTCAATAATAAGAAGTAAAGGCCACGTTGCAACAACAATCATTCCAGCCCAAATGAAACCCACAATAAAGGGATTTAGGATCCAAAAACTGGCGATAATAAAAAAAGAAATAAAAAGAACTGTGAATAAAACTTTGGGTATATCTGTATGGATCTGCGGTTTTTCCATGGTTTTAAATCCCTACACGAATAAAAATGCTAGAAGCAGATGAATAAACATTGCAAATATCACGTTGTTTATATCACTACGCAATTTGCCAGAATTGTATGATAAGGTGAACAGGTATCGGTCTGAAAGTACAAAATGAGGCAAAGTACCTCTTAGCATACATTTCAACATCTAAAATTAAGCAATGTGGACTATTAGATTAAAGAGCTATAACAAATGATCCCACGTATATCGCAAGCACCGCAAGTCAGTGAACTCACAACAGAATTTCTTGATACTCTTCTAAAAAACGGTTTCACCGGTGATATCTCCAGCAGTTACGCTGACAGACTCACTATGGCAACAGATAATAGTATTTACCAGTTATTGCCACAGGCTGTTGTTTTTCCTCGCTCAACAGCTGATGTTACTATTATTGCTCGCTTAGTTGATGAACCTCGATTTCATTCACTCTCTCTAACTCCTAGAGGGGGCGGTACAGGTACTAATGGGCAAGCATTAACAGATGGTATTGTGGTTGATTTATCTCGTTATATGAAGCGTATTATCGAGATAAACCCGCAAGAGCGTTGGGTAAAAGTGGAAGCAGGGGTGATAAAAGATGAGTTAAACCTCTTTTTAAAACCTTATGGCTTTTTTTTCGCACCAGAGCTATCTACCAGTAATCGTGCCACATTAGGTGGAATGATTAATACTGATGCATCAGGGCAAGGTTCAATGGTTTATGGTAAAACCTCTGATCACGTTCTTGGTGTTAGGGCGGTTTTGCTAGGCGGTGAGCTGCTTGAAACGCGCGCTATGGATACGGCACTAGCCGAAAATATTGCCCAAGAAAGCTCCGCAATGGGTAAAGTTTATCGTACCGTTTTATCTCGTTGCAAAGAGCAACGAAAGCTCATTCTTGAAAAATTCCCTAAATTAAATCGCTTTTTAACAGGGTATGATTTGCGTCATGTCTTTAGTGATGACATGAAACGATTTGATTTAACGAGAATTTTAACAGGCTCCGAAGGTACACTCGCTTTTATTACTGAAGCGACGCTAGATATTACGCCAATTCCCAAACAGCGCAGTTTAGTCAATGTAAAATACGATTCTTTTGACTCAGCATTGCGTAACGCACCTTTTTTAGTTAAAGCGAATGCACTTTCTGTTGAAACGGTTGATTCGAAAGTATTAAACCTCGCCCGTGAAGATATCGTGTGGCACTCCGTGAAAGAGTTGATCACTGATATACCCGATAAAGATATGCAAGGACTTAATATTGTTGAATTTGCGGGTGATGATAAAAACCTTATTGCGTCACAAGTCGCATCATTATGCCAACGCTTAGATTCATTAATGAAAGAGAATCAGGGCGGTGTTATCGGTTATCAAGTTTGTGAAGATCTGGCGGATATTAACCGTATCTATGCCATGCGTAAAAAAGCAGTCGGCTTATTAGGTAACGCAAAAGGACAAGCAAAGCCAATTCCTTTTGTAGAAGATACCTGTGTGCCGCCAGAACATCTTGCTGATTATATTACTGAATTTAGAGCGTTACTTGACAGTCATCAGCTCAATTATGGCATGTTTGGGCATGTTGATGCCGGTGTGTTGCACGTAAGACCTGCTCTTGATATGTGCGATCCACAACAAGAATTATTGATGAAATCTATCTCAGACGACATTGTCACGTTAACAGCCAAATATGGTGGGTTACTCTGGGGTGAACATGGAAAAGGCTTTAGAGCGCAATACAGCCCCGAATTTTTCGGTGAAACGCTTTATCATGAACTGCGTCAAATCAAAACGGTGTTCGATCCTCGAAATAGATTGAATCCTGGGAAAATATGTCCTCCATTAGAGGTCGATGAACCCATGAAGCAAGTTGATACCATCAAACGAGGCACTTTTGATCGCACAATCCCTTTGTCTGTGCGTCAAGATTTCAAAGGCGCACTGGATTGTAATGGTAATGGACTTTGCTTTAACTTTGATGTCAAAAGTCCAATGTGTCCTTCAATGAAAATCAGCGGACAACGCATTCATTCGCCTAAAGGACGAGCCGCACTGGTAAGAGAGTGGCTACGCTTATTAACAGAGCAAGGCGTTAGCCCAAAACAACTTGAATCTAGCCTTGAAAATAATAAACCTAGTTTAAGAGGTTTAATTGAGAAAACACGTAATACATGGAAAGCTAAACGTGGCGAATATGACTTTTCTCATGAAGTGAAAGCGGCTATGAATGGTTGCTTGGCTTGTAAAGCCTGTTCAACGCAATGCCCGATTAAAATTGATGTGCCATCATTTCGTTCTAAGTTTACTGAACTTTATCACCAGCGTTATTTACGCCCGTTAAAAGATCATATTGTCGCGAATGTTGAATTAACAACGCCGATTATGGCGAAAGCACCGGGATTCTTTAACTTTTTTATGAAGCAACCGTTAGTGCAATCATTAAGTAAACATGCGATAGGAATGGTCGATTTACCTTTGCTGTCATCACCTACATTAAGACAGCAATTGGCTGGACATAAAGCGTTAGATATGACGCTAGAAGACTTAGAACGTTTATCTGAAAAGCAACGAAGTCATCATGTGCTGGTGGTACAAGATCCGTTTACCAGTTATTACGATGCAAAAGTAGTTGCCGATTTTATCAGACTGATTGAAAAAATAGGATTTAAACCTGTATTGTTGCCATTTTCGCCTAATGGAAAAGCGCAGCATATCAAAGGTTTTTTACAGCAATTTAGTAAAACGGCACAAAAAACCTCAACTATGCTTAATCGTGTAGCAAAATTAGGTATTCCTATGGTGGGGGTTGATCCTGCATTAGTGCTTTGTTATCGCGATGAATATCATGAAATACTGGGTGATAAGCGTGGAGATTTTAATGTTCAACTTGTTCATGAATGGTTAAGTAAATTGGTATCTGAGCCAATAGCAGTTCGCGATGATGCTGAAAAATGGTATCTTTTCGGGCACTGTACAGAAGTGACGGCGCTACCACAAAGCATGAAACAGTGGCAGGCTATTTTCCAACGTTATGGGCAGCAACTCGAATTTGTGAGCACTGGATGTTGTGGAATGGCCGGTACTTATGGACATGAACTAAATAATTATGAAAACTCGTTGGGCATTTATCAACTCTCATGGGGTAATGCATTAAAAACATTACCAACAATGCGTTGTTTAAGCACCGGTTACTCTTGTCGTAGTCAAGTGAAACGTATTGATAATATTGAGCTAAAACACCCACTACAGGCACTTTTGGAGATTATGCCATGATATGGAAACGTGAAACGACAATTGAGTATCTTAATCATATTGGACAAAACAATATGATGAGCCATTTGGGCATTGAGTTAACATGTCTTGGTGATGATTATCTTGAAGGAACAATGCCTGTTGATCACCGTACTAAGCAGCCTTTAGGGCTTTTACATGGTGGTGCTTCTGTTGTTTTAGCTGAAACATTGGGCTCTGTTGCAGGTTATCTTTGTACTGAAGGTGAACAAAAAATTGTCGGGCTAGAAATCAATGCGAATCATATTCGTTCAGCGAGAGAAGGCAAGGTAAGAGGTGTATGCAAACCGATTCATTTAGGACGTTCACACCAAGTCTGGTCAATAGAAATCTTTGATGATGAAGATCGTCAAGTATGTATTTCTAGATTAACGACATCTGTTATTTCTTAAAGAATACAACAGACAAACGCACAGAGTGAAATACTCGCTTTGTGCGTTTTTTGTGTTTATAGATAATGTCAAAAAAATAAAAATAGAGAGAAAATAGAATTACTTCTTTATTTAGATTTTATTTTTAATGATAATCATTATCTTCATAATAAAAGATAAGACGATCAATAATGTTTACTATTTCTAAATTCAACACCACAGTATTATTAATTGCAGGTTTATTAATCAGTGGGTGCGATAATAATTCTACCTCTGAAACGAGTAATAATATAAGTAATACTCCAGTACAAACTATTTCTGGTTTTAATATGGCTTATCCCACTTCGTTTTCAATGAGCAGAGAAGATACTGAAAATTATTTTAAATCATTACCAGATAATATTCAGGATGTCACAACGGAAATGATGGTTTATAAATCAGAACCTATTTGTGATTTGACAGAGGTTCGTCTTGTTTATTTTAAAATGATCGATGCAATGAGTTACGATGTGGATGCGGGAGCACAAGGTATTGTAGATAATATTGCTATCATAGATGGTATGAATGAAATATCTACATCGATAAAACCATTAACTATCCCAAATGTGGAAAGTCGACATGTCTTTTTTGAAGGAAATTATGCAAAAGAGAATGTGAGCTATGAAGGTATTTTAGCGGCAGACCTTAAAACGAATCGAGTATGGCAATTGCAATTGATTAGCAACTTCAATAGCCAATCGAACAAACAAAAAAACAGTCAAATTCTTGAATGTACTAACAAATATATTCAAACCATCACTATTAATAAATAACATCAAAGAGCACACAAACCAATAAGAGGTCATCACATAAGTGGTGCTATCTTATTCCTCATCAAAAGCATAAAAATGAATGTGAATAGGCTCAATAAGCTAGATGTAAAAGCACATTTTTATGCTTTTTTCTCTAAATTTCAGTGATAACATATAAACTGCATTTATTTTGCAACTTATGTGCGTATTGTGCGAAATATAAGAAAAATTAAAAGTTTTATTTCTTAGAATGAAAAAATATAAAAGTCTTATATTACATTGCGTTAACATGTGTTTTTAACAAAATAAACGCAAAAATAGAACAAAAAATATACATTTACGGAATATCCTTTCAAAAGACATGGTTGAAGTGATAAGGGTTATCATTACCATTAGTGTCAGGAAAGATATCAATCTCCTTTCGAAATGAGGTCAGAAATGACAAACAACGTTGAAACTTTTTCTCTTAATGACACAGCTTGGCAAGGCATTGTATTAACGGATAATGCGGCAAAGCATATCTGTCATTTAGTTGAGAAAAACCCTGAAAAACAAGGGCTTTCCTTAAGTATCAAACCCTCTGGTTGTACAGGGTATGGTTATGTTATTGAACTCGCTGCTGCCCCAAATGATGATGATCTTGTTTATGAACATAATGGTGCAAAACTCTTTGTTTCATTAAAAGCAATGCCATTTATCGATGGGTTGGTTGTTGATTATGTTCGTGAAGGACTTAATCAAATGTTTAAATTTAATAATCCTAAAGCTCAAAACGTCTGCGGATGTGGTGAGAGCTTCGGGGTATAACATAGTGAAGTCAGATTATGTCTCAGAGCAATGTTGAAATTGGTGATGAAGTTCAGGGATGGTTAAGCGATCACCACTATAAAGAAGGTTTTTATACCGATATATCAACCGACGCCTTAGAAAAGGGATTAAATGAAGCGGTTGTACGTGCAATATCGGCAAAAAGAA
Organism: Proteus sp. ZN5; assembly: GCF_011046025.1. Classification (GTDB taxonomy): domain Bacteria; phylum Pseudomonadota; class Gammaproteobacteria; order Enterobacterales; family Enterobacteriaceae; genus Proteus. The sequence continues at coordinate 3,042,839 of NZ_CP047639.1, read as the reverse complement.
ACGAACCAGAGTGGATGCTGGAATTTCGTTTAGATGCTTATCGTCATTGGTTAGAAATGGAAGAGCCACATTGGCTAAAAGCAGATTATCCATCGCTTAATTATCAAGATTATAGCTATTACTCAGCACCATCTTGTAGTTCATGTTGTGCTAACGGCAGTTGTGCTGGTGGCACAAATGAAGCTGTTACGAGCGATAAACAAGCTGCGCAGGATTATTTAACCAAAGAAGTTGAAGATGCTTTTAACCAACTCGGAGTGCCTGTAAGAGAAGGGCAAGCCGTTGCTGTTGATGCTATTTTTGACTCTGTTTCTGTTTCAACAACATATCGTGAAGAGCTTGCTGAACATGGCATTATTTTTTGTTCATTTAGCGAGGCTATTCAAGAATATCCTGATCTAGTGCGCCAATATTTAGGTACTGTTGTCTCAAGCCATGATAACTACTTTGCTGCACTGAATGCTGCGGTTGCCTCTGATGGTACCTTTGTCTATATTCCAAAAGGGGTTCGTTGCCCAATGGAGTTATCGACTTATTTCCGTATTAATGCCGCTCAAACAGGCCAATTTGAGCGAACTATTTTGGTTGCTGATGAAGGCAGTTATGTCAGTTATATCGAAGGTTGTTCAGCACCTGTTCGAGATAGCTATCAGCTTCATGCTGCTGTGGTTGAAGTCATTATCCATAAAGATGCCGAAGTAAAATACTCTACTGTACAAAACTGGTTCTCTGGTGGCGATAGTGAAGGCGGTATCCTGAACTTTGTGACTAAACGCGCTATCTGTGAAGGCGAAAACGCCAAAATGTCATGGACGCAATCAGAAACAGGTTCTGCAATCACATGGAAATACCCAAGTGTGATTTTAAAAGGAGACAATTCCACCGCTGAATTCTTCTCGGTTGCTTTAACAAATGGCAACCAACAAGCAGATACGGGGACTAAGATGATCCATATCGGCAAAAATACCAAATCAACCATTATCTCTAAAGGTATTTCTGCGGGTAAAAGTCAAAACAGTTACCGTGGGCTAGTAAAAGTACTTCCTGGTGCACAAAATGCTCGTAACTTTACCCAGTGTGATTCCATGTTAATTGGTACACAGTGTGGCGCACATACTTTCCCTTATGTTGAGGTAATGAACAACTCAGCACAGCTTGAACATGAAGCGACAACGTCACGTATTGGTGAAGATCAGTTGTTCTATTGTCGCCAGCGTGGGTTAAGCGAAGATGATGCAATCTCAATGATTGTAAACGGATTTTGTAAAGATGTGTTCTCAGAATTACCGCTGGAATTTGCTGTAGAAGCACAAAAATTATTAGCAATCAGCTTAGAACATAGCGTCGGTTAATTGTTAACCAAATTCTGAGTATAAAGATACCGAAGGCATATATTATGTTAGATATTAAAAATTTACATGTCAGTGTTGAAGGCAATGAGATCCTTAAAGGATTAGATTTGCAGGTGCGTGCAGGTGAAGTTCACGCAATCATGGGACCAAATGGCTCGGGTAAAAGTACACTATCTGCAACGCTTGCTGGTCGTGATGAATATGAAGTTGATGAAGGTTCAATTATCTTTAAAAATAAAGATTTATTGGAATTAGAACCAGAAGATCGCGCAGGTGAAGGCATCTTTATGGCATTTCAATATCCAGTTGAAATCCCCGGTGTCAGTAACCAGTTTTTCTTACAATCTTCAGTGAATGCAGTGAGAGAATATCGTGGTCAAGAGCCGTTAGATCGCTTTGATTTTGAAGATTTTATTGAAGATAAAATCAAATTGCTCGATATGCCGCAAGATTTGTTAACACGCTCTGTAAACGTAGGATTTTCTGGTGGAGAGAAAAAACGTAACGATATTTTGCAAATGGCTGCGTTAGAGCCTGAGTTATGCATTTTAGATGAAACAGACTCAGGTCTTGATATCGACGCATTAAAAATCGTTTCTAATGGTGTTAATAGCTTACGCGATGGTAAACGTGCTTTTATCGTTGTAACCCACTACCAACGTATTCTTGATTATATTAAACCTGATTTTGTGCATGTGCTTTATCAGGGAAAAATCATTAAATCAGGTGATTTTTCATTGGCGCAAAAATTGGAGGAACAAGGTTATGGCTGGCTTATTGACCCTCAATGAAAAGCGTGAAAAACAGCGCCAAGTTGAACAGCGTAATCAACAAGCATTAAAAATATTTTCAGCGTTATATCATCAACGTAAAGGTGACGATAATCTCAATGCACGTAATCATTGGTTGCAAGTTGAGAAAGTAGGTTTTCCTACTTACCGCCATGAAGATTGGCATTATACGCCTTTAGAAGAAACGCTAAGCCAACGCTATCAACAGTTGCCACCTTTTGATGTGCAAAGTTTAATAGTTAAACACGCATTATCTTTTGATTGCTACCGTATTGTTATGGTGAATGGTACATTTTCACCGATGGAAAGCAGTAAGGATTTTGGCCCTTATCAAGTCACTTTACTTGATAACCAAAGTGAATTACCTAAACCGGTAAATGGTGAGATCTTCCTACATTTAGTTGAAAGTTTAGCACCACATCCTTTGCTTATTACCCTGAAAAACGGTGTTATTGCGGATAAACCACTTTATATCCTCAATATTACTCAAGGTGATCAAAGCGCAGAGATAAATAGTGCAAATTATCGTTTTCACCTTGATGTTGGTGCAAATACTCAGATGCAAGTGGTAGAACACTATATCAGCAGTGATAGTGACAGCCGTCATTTTACAGGTGCAAGACTAACCGCAACGATCGGCGATAATGCCTCTTTTAATCATATCAAATTAAGTTTTGAGAATGGCGTAAGTCAGCATTTTGCCCATAACGATCTGACGATAGGCCGCGATGCTCGTGTTAACAGTTACGCTTTCTTATTAGGCGCTAAACTTAGTCGTCATCACACAAGTTCTGCACTAAAAGGTGAAAATACAGAGCTTTCGATGAATAGCGTTGTATTACCTAAAGCCGGAGAGATTGCTGATACTCGCACATGGCTGGTTCATGGTGAGAAAAATTGCCAGAGTCGTCAACTGCATAAAAGTATTGCGATGGATGCAGGGAAAGCCGTATTTAACGGTATGATCACGGTGACACCTCAAGCATTAAAAACAGATGGTCAAATGACTAATAATAATCTGTTGCTGGGTGAAAAAGCGCAAATCGATACTAAACCACAGCTTGAAATTTATGCTGATGATGTGAAGTGTAGTCATGGTGCTACTGTGGGGCGAATTGATAATGAGCAGCTATTTTATCTGCGTTCACGAGGTATTTCTTTAAGTGACGCCCGTAAAATGATCATCCATGCATTTGCGGCTGAATTAACTGAATCGCTAGAAAATAGTGTGATCAAAGCGCAGGTATTAGACAGAATTAACCAGCGCTTATTAGAGGTATAAGATAAGGCATTATGACGCATTCTATTGAAAAAGCGCGAGATGACTTTCCAATTCTTTCACAGCAAGTGAAAGGAAAACCACTGGTTTATCTCGACAGTGCCGCAAGTGCTCAGAAACCGGCTTGCGTCATTGAACATGAAAAACAATTTGCCTTAACACAATATGCCGCGGTTCACCGCGGCATTCATACATTAAGTGCAAATGCGACAACGTTAGTTGAAAATGTCCGTAAAAAAGCCTGTGATTTTTTAGGTGCCAATAGCGAAGAAGAGATAGTTTTTGTTAAAGGCACAACGGAAGGGATCAACCTAATTGCGAACGTTTATAGCCAACGATTTTTAAATGATGGTGACAATATCATCATTACTGAAATGGAACATCACGCCAATATTGTTCCATGGTATATGTTGGCAAAACAGTATGGCTTTAATGTTCGTGTGTTACCGTTGTTGCAAGACGGCATGCTCGATTTTGCTCAATTGCCTCACTTAATCGATGAGCGAACCAAATTACTCAGCCTCACTCATCAATCAAATGTATTGGGCACAGTGAATCCAGTCGCTCAAATTATTCGTGATGCTCGTCAATATGCAATTGAGCAAGGTGGTGAATTACATATATTGGTTGATGGTGCTCAAAGTGCCATGCATCAATCCATCAACGTTTCACAACTTGATTGTGACTTCTTTGTTTGTAGTGGACATAAACTTTATGGGCCAACAGGAATTGGCTTGTTATACGGTAAAAAAACCGTACTCGATGAATTGCCACCTTGGGAAGGCGGTGGTGCAATGATAAAACATGTCCATATCAATGGTGATATTACCTATGCGGATGCGCCTTGGCGTTTTGAAGCTGGTACGCCTAATATTATGGGAATGATTGGCTTAGGTGCTGCATTAGATTATCTTTCACAATTAGGCATGAATAATATTGCTGAATATGAAAATCATATAATGAAGTATGCCCAAGAGCAGTTGCAAAAAGTAAAATCCTTAACGCTTTATGGCAATGATTCTCGACAAGGGGTGATAGCGTTTAATTTAGGCAAACACCACGCTTATGATGTTGGGGCATTCCTTGATAATTATGGTATTGCTATTCGTACAGGGCATCATTGTGCGATGCCAATTATGGATTATTACCAAGTTCCTGCGATGTGTCGAGCATCTCTTGGTTTATATACCAATAAAAATGATATCGATGCGTTGGTTAATGCGCTATTACGTGTTGAAATGTTATTAGGTTAAAAATTTTAAAAGAGGTTATTCATGGCAGTTGCCAATTTGCCAGATGAAGCAAAACTATTACGCAACTTTTCTCGTTGTCAGGATTGGGAACAACGTTATCTCTATATGATGGAGTTAGGTGAGCGTCTTACTCCTTTAACGGATGAACAACGTATCTCAACTAATTTTATTGAAGGTTGTCAAAGCCAAGTTTGGATAGCGGTTTCTCTTAATGATAATAAACAGTTAGTGCTGGCTGGCGATAGTGATGCGGGGATTGTAAAAGGCCTTGTTGCCTTAGTGATTATCTTATTTCAAGGCAAAACTATCGAACAAGCATTAGAGACAGATATCAAACATTACTTCTCATCATTAGCACTAGAAAGCCACTTAACACCTTCTCGCACGCAAGGTTTGCATGCGATGGTTACGACACTTATTAAGCGTTTTTCAGAATACGCTGTAGCATAAATGTTACCTGATCCCGCATTAATGTTCTAAACTGACTTATTATATGAAAGCATAACAATGATAATGTTATCATCATAATAGTCAGTTTATTTTATTTCTAACACACGGGATAAACGATGAAAAAATGGTTAACTCTCTTGGGGGTATCGCTGTTAGGGATGAGTAGTCACTTATCTTACGCGACAGAATATCTACTACCTGCTGATGGCCAGCGTATTATTGGTGAAAATTTTTCATATATAGTTCCCGATGATAAACGCTCATTAGAGGCTATTGCGTCCGAATATCAAGTGGGCTTGCTCAATATGATGGAAGCGAATCCGGGTATTGATCCTCTTTTGCCCGATGCCGGTAAAACATTAACTATTCCGTTGCAGATGATTCTACCGGACACTGCACGAAAAGGTATTGTTATCAATCTTGCCGAATTGCGCCTTTATTATTATCCCAAAGAAGGTGGAACCGTTGATGTTTATCCTATCGGTATTGGTCAATTAGGGCGTGAAACACCTGAAATGGTGACATCTATTTCTCAACTTATAAAAGATCCCA